>CAZKVF010000363.1:0-13845 GCA_964556085.1 uncultured Solibacteraceae bacterium | reverse complement strand
CTCCTGCTGCTGGCACTGCCGGTAACGATTCTGACCCTCGGGCTGTTCACCCTCGTCGTGAACGGTCTGGTTTTTTACCTGGCGTCGTGGCTCGTGTCCGGGTTCACGGTGGCCGGTTACGGCAGCGCATTTGTGGGGGCTCTGGTGTTCAGTGTGGCAAGTTATTTTCTCAGTGTCGTTACCGGGGTCGATTGATGCGGCGTATTCCGTAACCGCCATGGAGAGTGCCGGACATAAAAAAAGCCCCGGATTGCTCCGGGGCTTTTAGCGGCCGATCGTATCGATTAAACTCTGGTTACGTTGGCAGCCTGAAGGCCTTTCGGACCTTTTTCCACGGTGAAGGTCACCGTGTCGCCTTCTGCCAGAGTCTTGAATCCTTCACCCTGGATGGCGGAGAAATGTACGAACACGTCCTCTCCATTCTCTCTTTGGATAAAACCGTAGCCCTTGGCTGCGTTAAACCACTTCACTGTACCTTTTTCTTTCATCGGCCTCTTTCCTTCTCTCTAACGAAATGCACCGGCCCCGGTCCGCCTATAAAAGAAAAGGGGGTAGCGGATGGACTCACGCAACCCCCTTCTGTGATAGACGGAAAACAAGAGCCAAATGCCCTACCATTATACAACAGGGGTGCAAGTGTCCGGTCGTGCCACATTCAAGTCGGATGCGGCCGGCACGTATGCCGTCACTTCGTGTGAACGTTTTCGAGTTTTACCGCTTACGCTTTCATTTCGAGGCACTTGGCTTCTTAATTTTCCCTCCGGGCGGAAGCGCGAACCTCATTCGGGGAGCATTGGGCGAATGTCTGCACCGGATGGGGCCGGAAGCGGCCCGCATTTTCAGGCCTATGGCCGCACGGCCTAGCGGACTAAAGCTGCCTCCGCGGCCTTTTGTGTTGCGCACATTGCCACTGGAGGGGCGGGCGCTCCGGCCCGGTGAGCCATTTGCTTTCGATCTTCATGTTTTCGAGAGGCGCATTCCCGTGCTCCATTATTTTCGCCAAGCATTTGAAATGATCGCGGCCGAGGGTTTGGGCCCGGAGCGGTCAGCCATACGCTTCACGGGCTTCGATACGCTGGATCTGGAAGGCAACCCGGCGACTACGGAATTTCTGTGCGTGGCGCCGCTAGACCCGGAAGGCGAGGCCGTCAGGTCCGTCACAATTCGTTTCCTAACGCCTACAGAGCTAAAAGCTCAGGGACAGGTACTCGAAGAACCGGAATTTCGACACCTTTTCGCTCGTGTCCGAGACCGCATCGCAATGCTTTCAGCGCTCTACGGTCGGAGCCCACTGGCGTTCGATTTCCGGGAACTCGGTGAACGCGCGGCCGGCGTTGCACTGGAGCGTTCCAACCTGACTTGGGAATACGCCGCCCGTAAATCCAAAAGTACTGGTCAGATCCATCCTTTGGGGGGTTTCACAGGGACAGCGGAATATCGCGGACAGCTTGCGCCGTTTCTGCCCTGGCTCCGCGCGGCGCAATGGTCGGGAGTAGGTCGCCAGACGGTCTGGGGAAAAGGCGAGGTGCTGGTGGCAGGAGTCGAAGCAGGGTCCAGCAAAAGACCAACCGCTCCCTAGGGGTCGCGGCTCCAAAACGCGCGCCATGGAGGCGCGACCGTTAGGGGGACCGATCAGGTTTTAACCTGCCAATAGGTTGTTTCACACGTTCCGAGGTGCGGTTAGAGGCGTGTTACACTCGGATTGTTGCCTCGCTCATGGACTTCCTCGAAGCGCTGAACGCGCAACAACGCGAGGCTGTTGCTCACACGGAAGGTCCGCTGCTGATTCTTGCGGGAGCGGGCAGTGGCAAAACCCGCGTTATTACTCACCGGATAGCGCATATCATTACCTCGCGGAGGGTTCCGCCCTCGGCGATTCTGGCGGTCACCTTCACCAACAAAGCCGCCGGGGAAATGCGGGATCGCGTGGCTGCGCTGCTCGATGGCGCGGCGCTCGACAGTTATCCCAACGTTTCCACCTTTCACTCCTTCTGTGTGCGGCTCCTGCGGCGTGATGGCGATCCGCTGGCGGCAATTCGTCCCGGCTTCACGCGCCGGTTCAGTATTTATGACGATGACGACCAGCTTGGCGTGATCAAATCGGCTTACCGCGCTCTCGGGCTGGAGGAACGGGATTTTCTGCAATACCGGGCGGCTCTTTCCCGGATCAGCCATGCCAAGAATCGCAGAGTCACCCCCGAGGACCTTTACCGGACTGCGGTCGATCGCGAAATGGAGCGGCTTGCGGCGGTCTATCGTGCATACGAAGAGGCGCTGCTCACGGCCAACGCCCTGGATTTCGACGATCTTCTGCTCGAGGCCGTGCGTCTTCTGCGCCACGACGCCGCCACCCGTGAAGCCTGGAACCGCCGGTTGAGCTACGTGCTGGTAGACGAATATCAGGACACGAATCGAAGCCAGTACGAGTTAATGCGCCTGCTGACCGAAGCGCACCAGAACATCTGTGTGGTGGGCGATGAGGACCAGTCCATCTATAGCTGGCGGGGCGCGGACATCCGCAACATTCTCGACTTCGAGCACGATTTTCCGAATGCGACGGTAATCCGGCTCGAGCAGAATTACAGGTCGACACAGAACATTCTGGCCGCAGCGGGCGGCGTGGTGGAGAACAACAAGGCGCGCAAGGGAAAGAAGCTCTGGACGGAAGCGCAGGCCGGCGAAAAGATCGGCGTGTACGCCGGATTCGACGGTGAAAACGAGGCTCTGTTCATCGCGGACAGCATCGAGCGGCTCCTGGGGGCCCACCCGGAAGACCACGTAGCAGTTCTTTACCGCACCAACTTCCAGTCCCGGCAGATCGAAGAGGCCCTGCGCCGCTACGGGCGGAAATACAATGTCGTGGGCGGTTTCAGTTTTTATCAGCGGGCGGAGATCCGCGACATTATTGCCTATCTCAAGTTGGCGACATCTCAATCCGACTCTGCCAGCCTGACGCGCATCATCAACACGCCGGCGCGGGGCATCGGCCGGACGACCATCGAGCAGGTCGAGGGTGCCGCGCGCGAGTGGCACCTCGGCCTGTGGAACGCCATGGAGCGAGTCATCGACAGCGAAAAGCTTTCCACCCGCTCGCAGTCGTCGCTGGCCAACTTCCGCAACCTCATTCGCGAATTGGCGCTGGTGGCCAGTTCGGAACCACTGCCGCACGTCATAAAATTTATCATCGAGCACACCGGCTACCGCCGCATGCTGGAGGAAGACCGTTCGCCCGACGCGGAGTCGCGACTGGGAAACCTCCAGGAATTGGTCAATGCTGCGGCCGAAGCCGCGGAACGGGGTGACAGCGTAGTCGATTTCCTCGACCATGCCGCCTTGGTTGCGGAAGCCGATGCCTACGACCAGACCGCGCCAGTGACTTTGATGACGGTGCACAATGCCAAGGGTCTGGAGTTCCCGGTAGTGTTCCTGGCGGGTATGGAACATGGCTTGTTTCCGCACAGCCGCTCGATCAACTCTCCGGAGGCGCTGGAAGAAGAACGGCGCCTTTGCTACGTGGGCATGACGCGCGCCCGGAAGCGGCTCTTCCTGACTTGGGCGAGGTATCGCCGCCGGTTTGGAGGCGGCGAGCAGGAAAGATCCATTCCTTCCTCATTTCTGAAAGAGGTCCCCCAGGAACTGGTGGTGAATCTGGGACCGCAGGACGATCACGGCGAGGTAGAACTCTTCGCGGAGCGCTACGACGTGCGCCAGTCGGCACAGCGCAACACCTTCACGGGCAAAACTTATAATTCGATCGCCAATATTTCGCAATTTTTCAACGAGAGGGGCATCCCTTTCAACGCGCCGAAACCGGGGTCCACTCGGCCGCCAGAACCGCTTCGAGCTGCACCGCCGGGAGTCCGGCAAGGGGCGGGCTCGGTACAGCAACCCCCGCCACGACCCGCCACCGGCGGCAGCCAGTCCCCGTTGCGGGGCGCTCCACGCAAAGCGCCGCGCACTGGGATGACCGTCGAACATCCCAAATACGGGACCGGCACCGTAGTTCAGCGCGAAGGCGAGGGTGAGAATGCTAAGATCACGGTGAACTTCCCCGGATTCGGGCTGAAGAAATTGATCGAAAAATACGCAGGGCTCAAACGAAACTGATGAACACCAAGAAAGTCACCGATAGGCTGGAGCGCAAAAAGCTCAAACGCACGGCGCGCAAGAAGGCCGCACCCGTGGCCAAGCGAGCTGCGAGCGTGGCGCGCGGTTCGTTGAAGAAGAAGATTCGCCACCAGGCACAAGGACAAAGGAAGCGATAAAGGCCAGCCCCAGAAATGGCAGCTACTCACTCGGAGAACAGCTGCAAAACTGGAGTCGGATCGCCGGCATTCCTCATTCTCCCTTGCGCAACTCCTTCCAGGCCTGCACTAGTTCCTGGATGAAGGCCGCCCTCGGCGGCTTTCCCCCAGGTTCGATCTTGCACCGCAGCCAGGCGGCGTAATAAGCATCGGCGAGCCCAGTGAGGCTCATGCGGGCGAATCGCTGCCGCAAGGCGGCGAGCTGCTCCGGGGTGAGCGGTGCATCGCCGGGATCTTTCGCCATTTATTCGCCCATCGTAGCGCAAATGGCAGAGGAGCACAACAAGAGAAAGCTGAACGCTCCCTCACGGTCGCGGTTGGGAAGAACGCATCGGAGCCGCGGCCGTTGAGAGCGGCCTGTTTGAGCAGGAAGCGGCTGCTACGCCAATAGCTTTTCCAAGCGCGAGCCCGCCCTGAGAATGGTTTGGTTACGTTCCGGCCCGGTAGATATGCAGCCAATCTCTACGCCATTACGCTCTTCCAGGAAGGCGAGGTAGTCTTTAGCGCGAGACGGCAGTTCGTTGTAGGAGGTAACTCCGAAGGTTGAGGCTTTCCAGCCCGGCAGGCATTCATAGCGCGGCTCGATCCGGCTCATTTCGCCGACGGTGGGAGGAATCTCCGTAACCTCCCCGGCGCTGGTACGGTAAGCCACGCAAACCGGGACATTATCGAATTCATCCAAGACGTCGAGCTTGGTGATGATGAGGCTGTCGATGCCATTAATGGCGGCGCTGTAACGCATCAGGGGCACGTCGAACCAGCCGCAGCGGCGCGGCCGGCCGGTGACAGCTCCGAATTCGTGGCCACGCTCCCGGATTCGGTCTCCGGCGCCATCCAGCGCCTCGGTAGGAAACGGTCCTCCCCCGACTCTCGTGATATAGGCCTTCGCAACGGCCAAAACCGCGGTGATGCTCGTGGGCGGAACGCCCGTACCGGTCGACGCGCCGCCGGCGCTGGCGCTAGAAGATGTCACGAAGGGATACGTGCCGTGGTCGATGTCCAGCATGGTACCCTGTGCGCCCTCGAACAGCAGGCATTTGCCAGCGCGAATGGCGTGATGCAGCAGCATGGCGGTGTCACACACCATCGGCCGGATGCGCTCCGCGAAGGCCTCGTATTCCTGGCGGACACGGGGCACGTCCGTTTCTTCGTAAATCTCCATGGCCTTAGCGATGGCGATTTTTTCTTCCATGAGGGCGTCAAATTTCGCGCGGAAAGTCTCCCGGTCCAACAGTTCTGCAATGCGGATCCCGCGCCGCGCTGTCTTGTCCTCGTAACATGGCCCGATACCCCGTGAGGTGGTGCCGATGGAGATCCGCCCCGGACGGGCTTCGGACATTTTCTCCATGATGCGGTGTACCGGCAGCAGCACGTGTGCGCGGCTGCTGATCGACAGATTCCGTGCCACGTCGATTCCCGCCGCCTCGAGCGTTTCGATTTCGCCAAGCAGCGCGGCTGGATCGATTACCAGTCCGTTGCCGATAACCGCCTGCTTGCCCGGTCGTAGGATGCCGCTGGGCACCAGCTTGAGTACAAATTTCCGATCGCCGATGAAGACGGTATGGCCGGCATTATGCCCACCTTGATAACGGACCACGATGTCGAAACGATCGGAAAACAGGTCGACAATCTTACCTTTGCCCTCGTCTCCCCATTGTGCGCCCAGGACGATAACGTTACGCATTTGACCCAAACCCATTTATTGTACCGTGGGCGCCAGAGTGGATGATTTTCAGGCGGTTGGCGGCACTGCAATGCTGGATTTTTTAACGCCACGGTGCCGTTCGGCGAAGTTCCAGGCGTGCTCGACGATGGTTCGGAGATCGCTGAAATTCCTTCTCCAGCCGAGTTGTCTCTCGAGTTTGCTGGACGATGCCACCAGCCGTGCGGCGTCGCCCTCACGCCGCGGCCCCACGACGTAGGGCACCTTCCGCCCGGTCACTTCCTCCACCGCCCTGATGACCTCCATCACCGAGTGGCCGGTTCCCGTTCCGGCATTGAATTGGTCCGATGCGCCACCCGCCATCAAATGCTCCAGAGCCAGTATGTGTGCGCGCGCCAGGTCGTTCACGTGAATATAGTCGCGGATGCAGGTCCCATCCGGTGTGTCGTAATCGTCCCCAAACACCGTTACCGGCTTGCCTGTGATTACGGCCTGGAGCAGCAGCGGGATCAGGTGGGTCTCCGGCTCGTGTTCCTCGCCCAGGTCTCCCGCGGGATCCGCTCCGCAAGCATTGAAGTAGCGCAGCGCTACGCTCCGGAGTTGGTGGATGGTGTCGAACCAGCGCAGCATTGCCTCCACCATCACCTTCGATTCGCCGTACGGGCTTACCGGCTGGATGGGAAAATCTTCCAGAATCGGTGTCGTGTGGGGGTTCCCATATACTGCCGCCGTGGAAGAAAATACGATCCGGTTGACTCCTGCTTCTACCATCGCCGTGAGCAGCGAGAGCGAGCCGCCTACATTATTGGAGAAATAGCGTTCCGGCACGCGCATCGATTCTCCCACGGCGATGTACGCCGCGAAGTGAATCACGGCGTCCATCTGCCTGCGACTCATCAGTTCTGCCAGCGCGCCCGTCTGGCAGACGTCAATCTCGTACAGCCGGTCCGCAGGGACGTTGTGCCGATAGCCTTTCGAAAGGTTATCGGCCACGGTGACATCGTGCCCCTGCTCAAGCAGCAAGCGGACGGTGTGCGCGCCAATGTATCCGGCTCCGCCGGTAACGAGGATTCTCAGTGCCACAAGCCTGTTCCGATTGTAAGCACGGCGGCGCCCCTACACCGCGCGGTTTCCGCTACAATCGTAACAATCATTCCAGAAAGCGAGACCAGGTTGCCGCGCAATTCCCGGGGAGTCAACGCGATCTATCCCGGATCGTTCGATCCCATTACTAATGGCCACCTGGATCTGATCCAGCGGGGTTCGCGCTTGTTCGATCGCCTGATCGTCTCGGTTCTGCGGAATGAGACGAAGCAGCCGCTGTTTTCGGTCGAAGAGCGCATGGCCATGCTGAACGAAGTAGTGGGTAAATATCCGAACGTTGCCGTCGATTCGTTCGCCGGCTTACTGGTGGATCACGCAAAGACCCAGTCAGCCACCGTGCTCTTGCGCGGCATACGCGCCATTTCCGACTATGAGTATGAGTTGCAAATGGCGCTCATGAACCGGCGGCTCAATCCCGAACTCGAAACCGTATTTCTGCTCGCCAATGAAGCTTATTCATTCATCAGCTCACGGCTGGTGAAAGAGGTCTTCGCGCTGGGCGGGAATATTTCCGGTCTTGTGCCGCCTTCGGTGGAAGAGCGGCTGAAGCGCCGCATGTCGCAAGCTAAAAGGAAAGGGGCATAACCTACACCACCATGCAAGCAGTTGCCAACGCTATCGCCGACCGTATCTCTTTGATCAGCGCTTCCTCCACGATGAAGGTGGCGGCCGATGCCGAGCGGCTTCGCGCCGAAGGCGTCGATGTGGTCGATTTCGGGGCCGGCGAACCGGATTTCCCGACCCCCGAAAACATCAAGCAGGCCGCCATACGCGCGCTGAGCGAGAATTTCACGAAGTACACCGCGGTCAGCGGCACGATGGAGCTGAAAAATGCGGTGTGCGAATACCACCGCCGCCAGTTCGGCACTGATTACAAACCCTCCGAGTGCCTCATCACCGTTGGCGGCAAGCACATTATCTTTAACGCCATGCAGGCGCTGATCAATCCCGGCGACGAAGTAGTTATCCCGGTGCCTTTCTGGGTCACTTACAAGGACGTCGTCAACTACGCCGGCGGGAAATGCGTCTTCGTCGAAACGGATGAGGATCGGGGCTTCGCGGTTTCCGCCTCCCTGCTCGAGCCGCACCTCGGTCCGCGCACCAAGATGGTGATCATCAATTCGCCCTCCAACCCGAGCGGCGGCGTGGTGAGCCGCGAGGAGTTCGAGAAGATCTACCGGCTCACGGAGGCGCGCGGCATCTACCTGATGACCGACGAATGCTATTGCCGGTTCCTGTACGATAGCGAACCGTACTCGATCGCTTCCCTGCCTGGCGCCAAAGAGACCGTGCTGGTGGTTGGCTCGCTCTCGAAAACCTATGCCATGACGGGCTGGCGCGTGGGGTTTGGCCTGATGCCAGCAGCCATCATTACGGCCATGACCAAGCTGCAGAGCCACTCGACTTCGAACCCCACCTCGATCGCACAAAAGGCGGCCGTGGAAGCGTTGCGCGGCCCGCAGGACTCAGTCGGAATTATGCTCGCTGAGTACCGCCGCCGGCGCGATTTTGTGGTCGAGCGGCTGCGTGCGATTCCCGGCGTCCGTATCGCCGAGCCTCATGGCGCGTTCTACGCGTATCCCAACGTGGCAGCCGCCATGGCGCGCAAGGGCATCCCCAACTCGCTGGCGTTGTGCGACCGGCTGCTGGCCGAGGCCAGGGTTGCGGTCGTGCCGGGCGAAGCGTTCGGGTCCAATACGCATTTCCGCCTCTCCTACGCCACTTCCATGAAAGAGCTGGAGCGCGGCCTCGACCGCATCCACCAATTTCTGGCGGCGTAATGCATGCCCGATCCCAGCCGCGATCTGGCAAGACCGCCGGGGACAAGATCGGCGGCGCTACCGGGAATGGCTAGTCCCCTCCGTCTCACGCCTTCTCTGCGCGAGAAGGTGTGGGGCCGCACTCGGCTGGAACCCTGGTTCCCCGACTCTTCGGTACCGATCGGCGAAGCCTGGTTTCTTCCTCCAATAGGCCTCCGGCCTGGCGAGCGCGATCTGCCGCTCCTGGTGAAACTGCTGTTCACAACAGACCGGCTTTCGATCCAGGTGCACCCCGACGATGGGGAAGGCGTGGCTAAAGGCAAGACCGAGATGCACCACATCCTCGAAGCCGAGCCGGGCGCTGCCATCGCTCTTGGTTTCCGGCGCCCCATTACGCGCGAACACCTTCGCGAGGCCTGCGCGACGGGCGAAATCGAACAACTCGTCAATTGGTTTCCGGTCAAAGCGGGCGAGACCTACTTTACGCCCGCGCACACTGTACACGCCATCGGCGCCGGCATCGTGCTGTGCGAGATCCAGCAAAACACCGACATCACTTACCGCCTGTGGGATTACGGTCGGCCGCGCGAGCGCCACGTCGATCAGGCGGTGCCCATCTCCGATACAGGTGTTCACCCAGGCCCGATCCGGCCGGAAGCATTGGGCAGCGGGCACAAGCTCCTGGTCCGCTCGCGTCACTTCGTTACTGAAGAGGTTTGTCTCGAGCCCGGCGGCACATTCGTTCCTGCGCCCGAGCCGTGCCAGTTGATTGCTTGCCTGGAGGGCTGCGGCGCCGTCGGGACTCAGCCTATCCGCGCCGGAGAAGTCTGGCTCCTGCCCGAAGAACACGAACCCGTTCTGATCCGCGCGGAAACCCCGGCACGATTTCTGCGAACCCATGTCCCATCGGCGTGACACAATGCGGTGAATTGGCAGGTGGAAGCGTCTGCCCCACGCTTCTTGAGCGTACCCTGCCACACTCTTATCACAAAAAATATACGGCCTTCATAGGTTCACCGAATCCTGTAGGGTGGGTCAAGGATTGAAACGGCTCCGTGAATTTATCTGGAACTCTCTCGGTGCGGGTTTCCTCGCTCTACTTCCCGTCTACCTCGCCATTCTCCTGGTGCTAAAGGCCATGAAATCCGTAGCGAAATTGCTCCAGCCTTTTGCCCACATCCTACCGGACTGGTTCCCTAACGTCCTCTCCGGTCTCCTTGTCCTGATGCTCTGCCTCGTCGTGGGCATCACCCTCCGCACACCGCTCGGGCAGAAGCTGCGGGCCGGAATGGAAAATTCAGTACTGCAGAAAATCCCCGGCTACACACTGTTTCGAGGTATGACTCGCCAACTGCTGGGCGAAAACCGGGAAACCGCCTGGAAACCGGCTCTGGCTGAAATCGAGAATGCTCTCGTGCCCGCATTTATCATTGAAGCGCTTGACGATGGACGGTTCACGGTCTTTGTCCCGTCTGTCCCGACGCCGTTTATGGGCGCCGTGTATATCCTCAGCGCCGGGCGCGTGCATCCGCTGAATTTACCGTTGCCGCATGCGCTCAAAGCTATAACCCAATGGGGATCGGGTTCGAAGGACCTGGTAGCGGCAATGGAATCGGTGGAGGCGCCGTGTGCAAAATAACGGTGAGATAGACGGCGGTCAAGATGCGGCCGGCCTGGCAGCTTCGGGATTTACCGGGTTTCGAACCGGCTGTCCGGTCAGGGCGCGGAGAACTTCCTCGGCGGCCTTAGTCTGCAGATCAATCAGAGACTCTTCCGAATAAAAGCTGGTGTGGGGTGTGAGGATCACGTCATCGCGGCTGAAGAGCGGCGAGTTTACCGGCGGCTCCTGTTCCATCACGTCGAGAGCGGCGCCGGCGAGTTCATTTTGATCCAGAGCCTGGGCCAGGGCAGCCTCGTCAACGATCGGCCCGCGCGCAGTATTGATCAGGTATGCGGTGGGCTTCATGCGGCGGAAGACGTCCGCGTTGAAAAGATGATGTGTGGCGGGAACGAGCGGCGTATGGATCGAGATGTAATCCGAAATGCGGACCAGTTGATCGAAATCGACGCGCTTCACGCCGGCGCGGGCCATTACATCGTCCGGTATGTAGGGGTCGCAGGCCACCACGCGCAACCCGAAGGATTGAGCTTTTGGGGCAA
This sequence comes from uncultured Solibacteraceae bacterium, assembly GCA_964556085.1. Classification (GTDB taxonomy): domain Bacteria; phylum Acidobacteriota; class Terriglobia; order Bryobacterales; family Bryobacteraceae; genus PSRJ01. The sequence goes on along the minus strand of CAZKVF010000363.1, from coordinate 2,854 downwards.
CTAATTGTGGAATCTGGCCAAACGCGACCAGGCCCAGCACAGTACCCCGGAGGCGGTGAATGGGAGTGACTGCCTTCATTTCCCAGCGGCCCGCGTGCGTACGGGTGTTGGACGAGGGAATCTTGCGGACCAAGGCTAGCAACAGGGCCATTGCGTGGTCGGAGACTTCATCGAGGCAATAATCGGGAACCCTGGTAACGACGATACCGCGGCTGGTCGCGGCGGGAATATCGACGTTATCCACTCCTATGCCGAACCGCGCGATAATGCGGCAGCGCCCCAATTCTGCAATGAGGGGCGCGGGTAGCTTGGCGTACGTGGTGAGTACGCCGTCGGCCTCCCGCGCGACTTCGAGGATGGCCTCCGGCGTAGGTTGGGATGCCAGGCGCAGTTGCGCGCCAACCTGCGATAAGACCTTGCGGGCCGGGTCCAGGTTGGGAAAAACCGAGTCGGTGACGGCTACGAGAGCGGGCATTCGGAATCCAGGGTAACACGCGATGGCGCCAAGACCGAGACTTGAGAAACCCGCCAATTTCAGGCACCGGCGGCAAGATCGCCGGCGCTACCAGAGGTCAGCATCTTGCCTTCTCGGACCGGGCGCAGCACGAAAACGTACAGAGCCCAATTGAGCAGCGCCACCGCACACAGGAATACCAGCCCCAAAGCCACAGAGAGGCCTCTAAAGGTTTGCCGCGCCTCTGCCAGAGGCACAGCCATAGGCACGGAAATGACACGAGCAGCCATCACCTCGCCCAGCCGCCAGCCGAAACCATTGGAGGGTCCGTACCTCCTTATCATCGCAACTGGCGCCCTGGCGGCTGTACTATGGCACTCCATGCAGCTCTCTTCCGCACGCAGCGGCCGGGCGACGTAGAGCAACCGGCCGGCAGGCGTGTCGCGCTCGCCGACAATCCGGTCCATCCCCTTGTAATTGCGGAAGGTGCTGATGATGTCCGCTTCCCAATCCAGCGCGCGATTCGCCGGGTTGGTGGGGTCCAGAGAGGGCTCACGGTATGTGTACTGGCTGTAGTCCCCTTTGCGCAGATACTGAAAGACGCTGGTGGCGCCGAAAGCGGGAACTGTTTCCGGCCGGAATTCCGCGTCGGGCGAGCTTCCGGTGCCCAGCAAGGGCTTGATGTCGTTTGAGGTGTAGTTTCGTGTGGCGCTAGCGGCTTCCATCATCAGTTCCGCCTGGCGGACCACTTCCAGCCGGGCATCCCGCATGAGAGAGCGATAGGCGTATATTTCGGTGATGCCCCAACCAATTCCGAATATGAGAATCACGATCAGGTTGAATTTGGCAAGTAGTTTCATGACGTTGTTCGGGGACAGTATAGCTCCCCGTTATTTGTTGAGCCAGAGGGAGCACACGCAGCAGAGAAACATCTTATTTCAAGCTCACTGCCGGGAAATACAGACCGCGCTCCTGGCGCTTCCACCAGCCCTTCTCGCCGAAGGAGGTGAACTCATAAAGATAAAACCGCGCACGGATATACCGGGGAGGCGCCTTAGGAAACGGGTTCGACTGGAGCAGTTTTAGGATGACGGGCTCGCCTTGAAGCAGTTTGAGCATGAAGCTCTGGAACCAGCGGTTCTGCTGGTAATTTTCGAGCGCGGCGAACCACATTTGCCAGTCCAGGCGGGGCTGGTGTGGGGCAACGATGGGCGGCGCCCGAAGCAGGTCGCCGGGCTTATAGCGAAACTCGTAAGCGCGCCAGGTCTCACCGTCATCCGAGCCTTCCACGACAATTTCCGGCCGTTCGACTGTCATCACGGTGAACAGGCCATAGCGGTTGACAATCCGCAGGGGCGCGACGGCATGCAGCACGAAATTGCCGCCCGGCGGCAGATTCACCGCGAATAGATCGAGAAACAGCAGCCCGGTTGTCACTGCTATAAAACCTGCCAATGCCGCGCTTCCGGCGCGGTGAAGTCGTGTTCGGGGCGCGCGACGTGGCTCGATAAAGAGGAATAAACAGAGCGCGATCGTCAGAATGTTGAAGAAGGTGTAATTGCCAGTGGCGAGGATCAGCACTTGGAGCAGAATGGTAATCCATGCACCGATCTGGCGGAGGCGGCGCGGGGCGAAGAATAACAGCGGCGCCACCAGTTCGGCCACAAAAACGAACAGGGTCGAGACCTTCTGAGCGCCGAGCGGCAGCTTATCAAAGTACCAGGCGAGGGGCGTGGGCAGAGGCTGCGTGTGGTAGTGATACGACAGCGCCGTCAGGTTGCGCCAGGCCGGATCGCCGCTGAGCAGCTTTCCCGCGCCGGAGAAGAATATTAGTCGGAAGATGAGCCAGCGAAAGAGCCAGATGCGCACCGGAGAATCGTCCACAAAAATGGCGAGGAAGCCGGCCTCGAGCAGCAGCACGTCCCATTGGTAGGAGAGAAAGTCCTGGCCGACAGCGCACAGGGAAAGCCACAACACCAGGCAAGCGACCAAGGCGGCCCGCTGGTAATAGCCCACGACCACCACGACTGCGCACAACGTGCCTGCAATCCATACAATCGCGAGGGCGGCATCACTGGGATGGAGCCAGAGCACGCTGGGGATTTCCCAATAGGCTGTCCGCCCGAGGGACTGGCGCATGGACGCCAGGTACTCGCTGTAGGGGGAGATGCCGCGCGCGCCGATCAGACCGAAGGCCTGCACGCCGAAAGAAACAAACGCGATGAAGTAGATGAAGCCGAGGACGCGCAGGAAGGTCCGGATCATCCCATCCAGTCTACGGTACAGTGCCGGGGACATAACGGCGACAGGCCGGGAGGCCGCACCGGCGGCAAGATCGCCGGTGTTACGGGGATTGCAGGCCGGGAAGTCCGTCCCGCTATGGCAATAATGGAAGTTGAC
>CAZKVF010000362.1:0-9730 GCA_964556085.1 uncultured Solibacteraceae bacterium | reverse complement strand
CCCTCGGTCAGATCGCAGGTCCAGAACGTGGCCCGTCCCTTTCCATGGCCGCCGATCTTCATGCGGATTTCGCATTCGGCCGCATCCAGCTTTTGCTTAAGCTCAGCTTCCGCGAAAGGGGCGGCCAGACCTCCGCGGCACACCAACACGCCTTGGAGGTACACATCAGTGCGCCGGGGGTCGAAGGCCACGCCGGTGTTCCCGGCCGCGCTTAGGATCCGGCCCCAGTTGGGATCCGACCCGGCAATCGCCGTCTTCACCAGAGGGGAATTAGCGACTCCGCGTGCCAGGCGGACTGCGGCATCATCGCTGGGCGCACCGGCAATTTCGATGGTAATGAACTTACGCGCGCCCTCGCCGTCGCGCGCGATCGCCTTAGCCAGCGATTCCATCACTTTGCCCACCGCCTCTTCGACCAGTGGCAGTTCCTTCGGATCCGCCCCCACACCGCTTGCGCCGTTGGCCAGCAAGGCCAGTGTGTCGTTGGTCGAGGTATCGCCATCGACCGAAACGCGGTTATAACTTCGCTCTACCGACCGCCGCAATATCGCGCGCAGCCGTACCGCCGGAATCTGCGCGTCGGTCATTACGAATCCCAAGGTGGTGGCCATCAGCGGTTGAATCATGCCCGAACCTTTGGTCATGCCCGCTACGCGGATGACACCTCGCCGCAGCTTCACTTCTTCGAAAGCGGTCTTCGGCACCAAGTCGGTAGTCATGATCGCGCGCGCCACGTCGGAAAACCGGTCTGGGGCCAAGCCCGCCACCAGGGGCGGCAGCGCGTTGATAATCTTCTTGGCATCCATTTCGACGCCGATAACTCCGGTGGAAGCCGGAAGCACCTGCGTAACAGGCATTTTCAGCAGCCGCGCGACGGCCTTGGAAGTCGCGAGCGCCACCGTATCCCCAGTGCGCGTGGCGCAGTTGGCATTGCCCGCATTAATCAGGATGGCGCCTACCAGTCCCTTGGACAACTTCAAATGGCGGCGGCTCAGTTTGACCGGCGCGGCCTGCACGCGGTTCTGCGTAAAAACCGCCGCTCCGTTGGCCGCGAGGCCGCTGACAATCAAGGCGAGGTCGTCCCTTTCTACCGAGCGGATCCCGGCGTATGTGGCGGCGTAGGCGTATCCCAGCGGCAGGTTCAATGTGTTGGCTCTCCTAATACATCATTCTGAGTCAACCGCTGGCCGCGCGCGAAATCGGCCGCAGCCATGCGCTTGCGGCCTTCGAGTTGCAATTCCAGGAGTTGCAATGCGGCCGAGCCGCAGGAGACCACCAGCGGTTCCGTCATTTGAATCCGCCCAGGCGGCGGTGCGGGCGGCGGCCAGGCTTTTACCGCTGCTCCGTTCGGACGCGGGTCGGGCTCAACGGGCGGCTGCCAAACAACCCACCCTACATCAGGACTCCCCGCCCCGCCGGCTCTGAATAGCGCGCGCGATTTCCAGATATGAAGCGTTCGGCCGCGAAACGTCGTATATGCACCCGGCCAAGGCTGCAGCCCGCGCACACGGTTGTGAATCGTGAGCGCTGGCTGCCTCCAGTCGATCAGGCCGTCCTCTTTTTTTAGGATGGGCGCATAGGTGGCTTTGGCTGGATCCTGCTTTTCCGGCAGGATCTTGCCCTGTCGAAGCCCGTCGAGTGTCTCGATCAGCAGATTGGCTCCCATATCCGCCAGCCGTTGGCCCAATTCGACGGCGGTCTCCTCCGGCAGGATGTGGGTTTCCTGCTTCAGCAGCATATCTCCCGTATCCAGCCCGGCATCAATCTGCATGGTGGTGACGCCCGTCCAAGTTTCTCCGTTGATGATGGCCCACTGCACGGGCCCGGCGCCCCGGTATTTCGGCAACAGCGACGCGTGCACGTTGATGATACCGCGCGGCGCCATGTCGATGATAACTTGGGGGATAATCTGGCCGTATCCGACCACGATCATCGCCTCCGCGCGGAGCGTCCGCAAGCGTTCCACAGCCTCCGGCCGGCGAACTCGCTCCGGCTGGTACACCGGAAGACCGAATCTAATCGCCGCTTCCTTTACGGGTGGCGGCATGAGATGTTGCCCGCGGCCGCTTGGCCGGTCCGGCTGTGTTACGACCGTCACTACATCGTGCCCGGCTGCCACAATCCTTTCCAGCGTGGGGACCGCGAAAGCTGGTGTGCCCAGGAAGATCAGGCGCATTGGACGGATTGCCGGAGCCTCAATCCCACTCCCCGGCGCGTTGCATTTTCCTGATTTTCCGCTTCAGCAGATCCCGTTTCAGGGCGCTGATGTGCATAATGTAGAGCTTGCCGTACAAATGGTCCGTCTCATGGAGAAAGGCGCGCGCCAGCAGGTCTTCTCCAGTCATCTCAAACTCCTCCCCTTTGGCATTCTGCGCACGTACTGTGACCCGCCTGCCGCGGCGGACCTGCTCGCGAAATCCCGGGATGCTGAGGCAGCCCTCCTCTCCCTCCTGTTTTCCTTCGGTCTTAACGATTTTGGGGTTAATGAGAACCAGTTTTTCCGAGGCGTTCTCCCCGTTGGAAACGTCGATGACCGCTATCTTCCTCGAAAACCCGATCTGCGGCGCCGCCAGTCCCACACCCTTGGCTGCATACATGGATTCGAACATGTCTTCCAGGAACTGGTGGAGTTCCGGCGTATCGAAGTCGCGGACGTCCTCCGCCTCTCGCTCCAGCACGGGATGGCCGAACTTTACAATCGGATAAACCATAGCGGCACTAAAAGTCTCTGACCTGGTCCATATACCCCTGGTAGTTTCGCCTTGTCTCCGGCAGCGAATCGCCGCCAAATTTCTCCAAAAAGGCCTCGGCGAGTACGATGGCCACCATGGCTTCGCCAATCACCCCGGCTGCCGGTACGACAGCAACGTCCGAACGCTCGTACGCAGCCTTAGCCACTTCCCGCGTCTCGAGATCGACGGATTCCAGTGGCCGGCGCAGAGTTGAGATCGGCTTCAAAAAACCACGCACCACCACGTCTTCGCCGTTGGTGATGCCGCCCTCCAGGCCGCCGGCGCGATTGGCCCCGCGTGTAAACCGCCGTCGCTCGCGGTCGTAGTGGATGGTGTCCTGCACTTTGGAACCGAAGCTCACGGCCCCCTCCTGCGCGAAGCCCACTTCCACGCCCTTTACCGCCTGCATGGAAACGATGGCTTGCGCCAGCCGGCCGTCCAGCCGCGAATCCCAGGTGATATGCGAGCCAAGTCCCGGCGGGACGCCGTGCGCCCGCACCTCGAAGACGCCGCCCACCGTGTCGCCCGTGCGATAGGCCTCGTCCACGACCTCCTTCATGCCTGCTTCGGTTTCGGCGTCCACACAACCCAGCAGCACTTCCTTCTTCCGGCGCAGAGCGACAATTTCCTCCCATGACGCCGCTCGCTCCAGCCAGGCGTGGCCCACGGCGATCACGTGACTAAGCACTTCAATCCCGAACACCCCCAACAGCGCCTTCGCCAGGGCACCTACGGCCACTCGCGCTGCCGTTTCCCTCGCGCTGGCGCGCTCCAATATGTACCTTGCGTCATGGAAATTGTATTTGATAGCGCCTGCCAGGTCGGCGTGGCCGGGCCGCGGCCGCGTCACCGGCTTGCGGTGTTCCTCGGCCCCGGCGACGTCTTCCACGGGCAAAGCCTGAGTCCAGTTGGCCCAATCGCGGTTGCGGATAAGCAGCGCCACCGGTGATCCTATTGTCTGGGAATGGCGCACGCCGGCGACGATCTCGACCTCATCGGTTTCAATCTTCATGCGCCCGCCCCGGCCGTAACCTTGCTGCCGGCGCCACAGTTCATCGTTAATTGCGGCCACGGATACGGGTATGCCGGCGGGCAGGCCGGTCAGGGTCGCCACCAGGCATTCGCCGTGGGACTCCCCGGCGGTCTCAAAACGCAACATTAGACAAGAATTTCTATCCTAGCAAAACTCGAACAATTCCTTGGCTTTGTGCGTATTAGGATGTGATTGGGAAAAGCCCATGATCAAATTCGTACTGTGGCTGATTCTTTTCATTTTTTGCTGGCCGCTGGCTCTGGCGGCGCTGGTACTCTACCCGCTTGTCTGGGTGCTTTTGCTGCCGTTCCGAGTGGTGGGAATCGCAGTCGGCGGAGCGTTGAGCCTGGTTTGGGCTATCGTGACCCTGCCTGCGCGGCTGTTGCGGGCGATCTGAGGGAAGCGGTCAGCAATCAGAGTCAATCCTCAGCTTTGCTTGCCCAACGGTGGAACCGAACCCGCAGTGCCACGAAGATGAAGGCTGATCGCTGAAAGCTTCGACCTACTGCCCGAGTTCCATTCCGTCCATCCGCCGGGCACCCTTGCCCTGAGTGCGGAATTCGTAGCGTTCGATGGCTACCGCCGACCCTTTGTTGCTACTCCGAACTACACAGCCGTAAATCATCAGCTTCAGGGGGCAGCTTTGATTTAGTAGTACCGGCCAGTTCATCGACAGCTCCACCGGAATCCCGATGGAGAGCATGTTATCCGTCGTGAAACACACCCCGCCGCTGCTGATGTTGGTAGTCTTACCCAAACCCGTCTCAGCGACGCGCTGGCCGTACAGCATCTTGTACCGGACATCCTGCTCGATCCGGAACCGGCGCTTTACCCGCCGGTCCCCCGCACGGTGATTATTGCTGATTCTTTCTGGATAATTGTCGATCACGCCCATCGCCTCTGCTGTCCTCAAATTAAAGCGGCAGCAGGTAGCGCTCAATACGCTTTTGGTTATGCCAGTCCCGTTAACGGACAACCCAAGCTTTTTTGGCCGGTACCAGCTAAGTATTTTTTTTGCAAGGAATTGCGTCTCTTTGTGAGGGTAGGGCTGCGGTCGTATGGCTAGTACTTTCCCCTGTAGAAACAAACTACAGCTTTTCCTTTCAAAAATACTGGACAAAGAGACCTGAAAATGATAAGTTGAATTCAACAGACAGACAGCATCCCTTGACGGCGAGTCCCCTCCCGCCGTCAACCCTCTGAGTGCAAGGCCCCGAGATACCCAGCTCGGGGCCTAAAATTCTGAGACAGGGTCGGCGAGTAGCGTGGCGGTGAGGCTCCCCCTGACACCTCTCTGACCCGATCTTTCGACCTACCGCTCACGCAGGCCCTGCGGCCGAAGTGGCGCGTTTATCCGAGCCGAATTGGATTTTTTAAGCGACGATATCGTGAATTACGTTTCCTGCTACATCCGTAAGCCGGAAATCGCGGCCGCTGTAACGGTAAGTCAGTTTGGTGTGATCGATGCCAAGCAAATAGAGGATGGTGGCGTGGATATCGTGCACGTGCACGGGCTTTTCGATTGCCTTAAAACCGAAGTCGTCGGTGGCTCCGTAGATGGTGCCGCCTTTGACTGCACCACCGGCGAGCCACATGGTGAAACCGAAGGGATTGTGGTCGCGGCCGCGTTTGGCCTGGTTTTGCATTCCTCCTACTTCACGGACAGGCGTGCGGCCGAACTCGGAACCGCAAACGACGAGCGTATCGTTCCAGAGGCCACGCGCCTTGAGATCCTTGATCACCGCCGCAAACGCCTGGTCTGAATTCTTAGCATTCACTTTGTGGGCGAAGATATCCTGGTGCGCATCCCAGGGGTCGCCCTTGGAGTAATAAAGCTGGACCGTCCGCACGCCTTTTTCAATGAGCCGCACTGCCATGAGCGCGCCCCGGGCAACGTCGCCGGGGCCGTATAGGTCCAGGGTGGCTTGCGACTCCTTGCGGATATCGAAGACTTCCGGCGCTTCGGTCTGCATCCGGTAGGCGGTTTCCATGGATTTGATGACGGCGTCGACCTGCTGGTCGGTGCCAGCATCCTGCGCGCGGATTTTTTCGAGCTTGTCGAGTAAATCGAGCTCGCGGCGCTGCTCGGTTAGAGAGAACTTGGGGTTGTTGACGAAATTGAGAATTTTCTTGGGATCGAAGCTTTTTTCGATGACGACCTTTTTCAGTTTCTCCTTGCCGTCCTTGTCTTTTTCGGCGGCTGCATCCGACGGCATATCCATGGGAGAAGTGTCCATGCCATCCGGCCCCTTGACCACGCGCTTGTTGGAGATGTAGGTTCCCTGATGGATCGCGGGCAGGAAGCCATTGCTCCAGAGCGGCGGGCCGACGGTAGTAGGGATGTCGGGGCACAGCACAACGAAACCGGGGAGGTTCCTGTTTTCGGTACCGAGACCATAGGTGAGCCAGGCGCCCATGGATGGCCGGCCGGCTTGATTGGCGCCTGTGTTGAGCATGAGGCAGGAAGGCTCATGATTGGGAATTTCAGTGTAGACGGAACGAATCCAGCAGATATCGTCGGCCACTTCCCCCAAGTGAGGCCAGAGTTCACTGACATCCATGCCACACTGGCCGTATTTCTTGAACTCGAAGGGCGATTTCATGAGCTCGCCGGTTCTTCGCTCGGTGGCGATGGAGCCGCCTGGCATCGGCTGGCCATCGTACTTGGTGAGCATGGGCTTGGGATCGAAGGCGTCGATGGTGGAGAGGCCGCCGTTCATGAAGAGAAAGATCACGCGTTTGACGCGCTGGGGGTAATCGAGCTTGCCGATGCCCAAGCTGGTTTCAACTGCGTCCGCCTTCAATATCGAATCACCGAGCATTCCGGCGAGGGCCATCATACCGAAGCCATTACCGATTCTGCACAAGGCATCTCTTCGAGTGAGCGGATTGGGCGATTTGTGACCGGACATCAGGGTGACTCCTAATTAATGAACAGGAACTCCGTGGAGCTGAGCAATAACTTGGCGTATCGGCCCCAGACGGTGGGTTGATACTTAAATTCTTTCGGTTTCGGCGGTGCACCGGGCATGCCTGCCATCATGCCCATCCCCATGGCTGCATTGGGATCGGCGGGGGCTTCGGAGCCCTCCGTGAGCGAAGCGTCCCCGGCGGCATCGGGCTCGGCGTCTCCATCCGCTTTGGCGGAGACTCCATCCGCTTTGGCAGGCGCACCCTCAGCCTTCGCCGCGGCGGTATCCGATTTAGCTGCGGTTTTATCGCCCTCGGCCGGAAGGTCTTTCTGCTGATTTTGGGCCTGGTTTTTGGCCTCTTCGTACTCTTTGAGCGGCTCCGTTTTGAGGTACTCGAGGCCGGCAAGAACCTCAGGTTCCTTTGGATCGCGGCCGTAGACGAGATTATATAGCTTGCGAATGCGGGTACGATTATCGGGTTCGGCGGCGGACCGCTTGTATAGCGCTTCGGATTCGAGCTGCACGAAATCGCTGTTCATGAGGAACAGCCGCTGCAAGGGGACTGTGGTGGTGAAGCGCTTCTCTGCGCTGATATTGGGCGGCGGGAAATCGAAGAGCTGCAGATAGGCGTCAAGCTTGTAGCGGCTCACGCGGCCATAGACGGTGCGCCGGTGAAAGTCGGGCGTCAGGTCGGATGAAGGTCCGCCAAGCGAGTCATCGAGATCGCCGGCCACGGAGAGGATGGAGTCGCGAAGCTGTTCGGCATCCATGCGCTTGCGAGGGGCGCGCCAGTAGAGACGGTTGCCGGAATCCTTCTCGGCCGCTTCCTTGTTATCGGCAGTGGAGAGCTGGTAGACGGCGCTCAACATAATTTCGCGCTGGAGTTTCTTGATCGACATGCCGTTGCGGACGAATTCGCTGGCGAGGTATTCGAGCAGATCGGGATTGGTGGGGCGCTCACCTCCGAAGCCCAAGTTGCTGGGGCTGTCCACGATGCCAGTACCGAAATCGGCTTTCCAGATGCGGTTTACGATGACGCGCATGGCGATGGGTTGTTTGACAATCAACTCCGCCAGTTGCAGGCGCCCGCTGCCTTTATCAAGCGGCGTGGGATCACCCTCGCAGAAGATGCTCAAAAAGTGTCGGGGGATTTCAGCTCCGAGGTTTTCCGGATTCCCGCGCAGGGCGAGCTGGATATTGACGGGATGGTCAGAATCCTTCACGCCATGGATGAATGGGTAGTAGGGATCAATCTTCTTCTGCAACGCTGCCAAATCATCCTGCAGCGACTTCAAACGAGCCTGGGCTTGGGGCCCGATGCGAGTTTCCAGACCCCAGCCGCGGAACATCAACACGCCGGGACTGATCTTGCGGGGGTCCATCTCGGCCATGTCGTTGGGGTCTTCGTTGTCCTTGAGTTCGCGGACAAAGATCTCGGTCCAGAGTGCGGTTTGATCTTCCGGCAGGCTCTTGAGGCGCAAGAGGGCGCCGGGATTGAAGTCTTTATTAGAAACGAAGTTACTGGGCTTATCGGTCCGTTTTTTAGGCTTGGTACCGTCGACGTCCTTGTCGGTGATGACACGATTTTCTTCGTCGATGCCGTCGGTAGCAACGGTGACATCGATAATGTCCTGTTGGAACTTGTCGGCGAGCTTCTTCGCTTCTTTCTGCGTGCCGCCGTTCTTCATCATGGCCTGCCACTCGTCCTTATAGTGGTAGCGAACGGTAGGCTTAGCCATGTACTTGATCCAGCGCTCGAGTAACTCGTAGTCGAGCTTGCGGTCTTCGACGGCCCGTGCGATGTCTTTCTTTTGTTTACCGGTGACTTCCCAAACGCCCATCAGGTAATTCAAGGCTTGAAGCGAGAGCGAACGAGCTAGTTCGCTGGTCAAGGTCTTTTGGGTCTCCTCGAGAATCTTCTGTTTCTCGTCAATTTCCTCTTCGATCTTGTGGAACTGGTCGACTACTTTTTTAGGCGCTTGCGGATATTCCTCGTAGATAGTGTCAAAGAAGACACCGGCCAAGGCGTAGTAATCGGCCTGCGGGATGGGGTCGTACTTGTGATCGTGGCAGCGGGCACACTGCACGGTGAGGCCGAGGAAGCCCCGCGTAACGGCATCGACGCGGTCGTGGCGCTCATCGGCACGAGTCACTTCGTTGGAACCGTTGTCGTAGTACCAGGGACCGAGGCCAAGAAAGCCTGTTGCGGGAAGCATCTTGTAGCGAACCGACGGATCCATCAAATCTCCGGCGAGCTGCGCTTTAACGAACTGGTCGTAGGGCAAATCGTCATTGAAGGCACGAATCACCCAATCGCGGTAGGCCCATGCGTTGGGATAGGGGCGGTAACCGCGCGGCTTGGGATTGAGGCTGCGATAATCATCTTCGCCGTAGCGGGCAACGTCCAGCCAGATACGGCCCCAGCGTTCACCGTAGTGAGGCGAAGCGAGGAGGCGGTCGACTACCTTGGCGAAAGCGTCGGATGAGGTGTCCTTTTCAAAGGCAGTCTGGTCTTCGGGAGTGGGCGGGAGGCCGGTGAGATCGAGGTAAGCACGGCGTAACAGATCGTGCTTCGTAGCGGGGCCGACCGGTTTGATGCCTTCTTTCTCCAGTTGCGCGAGAACAAAGCGATCGATAGGTGTTTTGGACCACTTCGCATCCTTGACCGAAGGTTCAGTCGGATTCTTGAGAGGGAGGAACGACCAGAAATTCCGGCGCTCGGGCGAAATGACATACTTGCCGTCGTTGCTGGATGTTACCGCGGATGCGGTGCTGACGGGCCATGCGGCGCCGGCTTTGACCCACGCTTCGAGGTCGGCGATCTCGGAAGGCTTGAGCTTGCCGCCATACGGCATTTTAAGAGCCGGGTCGGTCTGGCGGACGGCCTTGATGAGGAGACTGTTGTCGGCATCTCCAGGAACTACGGCGGGGCCGCGCTTGCCACCTTTTTTCATGCCATCGAGAGTGTCGAGACGCAAGCCGCCGAGCTGCGAGTTAGTGTGGCAGCCGAAACAGCTATTGGCGAGAATCGGACGAATCCTGTTCTCGAAAAA
>CAZKVF010000361.1:0-12495 GCA_964556085.1 uncultured Solibacteraceae bacterium | reverse complement strand
TCCAGTCAAGGGTTCGCTTCGCCGCGCCACAAACGGGCGCGCCCTTGACTGCTCCGCGCCGTTCCGGCCGGAACGTAATCGCGACGGGCGGCTCCGGCGGGAACACTTCACAGGTTGCTCCACCAAGACAAAAGCGCCGGCTTCCCTCCTGCGGAGGAAAGCCGGCTTGATTCAAAGAAAATCTGTCAGGCGCTCACAGGGCTTGACAGGGTCGCTCCATATCAGAACGTTAATTTAAGCCCGAGCTGGATCTGGCGGCTGCTGCCCGACCCGACGATTGGATTCCCAGCTGCGATATCGGGCGTGGTGCATCCGCAGCCGAAGGTGGTGCCGCTGGAGGGATCGCTGCCGCCCCCGTAGCCGTTCACCGAGCCGAACGGATTGGCGATGATCGGGTGATTCAGGAAGTTGAAGAACTCCGCCCGGAACGTGGCGTTGACCTTTTCCTTGAAGCTGAACGTCTTGAATACGGAGAAGTCCACGTTCTTGAAACCCGCGTCGCGAAAGATGTTGCGGCCCATCGTGCCATAGGCTCCCATCGCGTTGGGAACCAGAACGGCGTTGCCTTTCACGTAACAGCCGGCGGCGTTGAGAGTACTCATGTCGGGAGCCACAGCCGTACACTGCTGCCACATAGCGGTGGACTGGGCAGCCGTAAAGAAGCTCTGGATGCCGGAAATGCCGCTGGTGGTGCTGCAGCCGTCCGCGCCCGGACCAGTGCAATAGGGAAGGGAACTCGAGGTGGCCTTGAAGTTACCAGGGTTCCCGAAGAAATTCCAGCGGTCGGTGTTCTCGTTGCTGCCGCTGAAATTGTCCGAGCCGTCAATCACGTTCCAGGGCTGCGAGCCCGCCAGGGTCACGATGGTATTAAGCTTCCAGCCGTGCAGCAACTGGCCGAATTTTTTCGGCCCGGGAATTTCGTAGCTGGCGGTGAAGGTGGCGCGGTGTCGGATGTCGAAGTCGCTGGCGGCGTATTCCGCCGCCGGATTCAGGCTGTTTTGCGGCTGTCCGGCGAAACGATTCAGCGAACCATTGTCCAGACCATGTCCGTATGTGTACCCGACGGTGAAATTGAATCCGTGGGAAAGCCGTTTCGTGAGAGTGGTCTGCAGGCTGTTGTAGTTGGAGTAGGCGTAGTTCTCAACGTGGTTGATGAACTGCAGATAAGGGTACTTGGCGCCGTAGGGGGTGACACCGGTGGCGAGATTGGGCTGATTGAGGTCGACGTTGCCAATCAGATTATCTCCGTGGGTACCCACGTAGCCGACCTCCAAAGACAGGTTGCTGCTGAAGGCGTGTTGGATGCCGAAATTCCAAGTCCCCACGTAGGGCGTGCGGAGGTTGGTGTCCACGCTGCTGATGCTGCACGGGCTCGCGGCGGTGCAAGAGAACACCACGCCCGACGGGAAAACGACCCCATTCCAGTTGAGCTTGTTGCCGGGAATATAGGCGGTACCCGTCGCGATAGTGCCGCCGTAGGTCTGTGGACAAGGGCTCCCTACGGATACGGCTGTGGCGCAGGCACCGGTCGGCACCGTGGCAATGCTGGTCCCCGGGACGTTCGCGATGCCTGGATTGCCGGTGAACGGTGCCACGCTGAACATGGAGTAAAAGATACCGGCTCCCGCGCGCACTATGGTCGTCCCCTTGCCGGTGACATCCCAGGCCAGACCGATACGGGGTGAGAAGTTCTTGCGGTCGGGATGCCATAGCTCGTTGCCCACACTCGGTTGACCTAGTTGAATCAGGCCGAGAGTTGGGTCAAAATTGCCGAGCTTGTTATTCGCTTCCGAGAAAGGCGTTGCGTAGGAGTACCGCAGGCCGAGGTTGAGCATGACTCTCGGAACGATCCGCCAATCGTCCTGGGCAAACCCCGCGTACTCTTTTATGATTACCTGGACGGCTGGGCTGCCTACCAGTTGAGATCCCCGCGAGGGGAGCCCGGCGAAAAAGTCCTCAAGGGGCGTCGAGTTGGGGATTGCGGATATCTGTTTCCCCTGGTAATCGATGCGTCCCCGCGTGTCGTGGGCGTTGGAGTCGCCTTCGATGTGCGAGAAGTCGAAGCCGAACTTGAAGGCGTGCTTGCCCTTCAGATACGAGATATTGTCCTGAAAATTGTAAAACGGGTTGGGAGTTGCCTCCAGGGGGCGGCCGCGCCGGCTACCCAGTTGGGTCGCGCCAAATCCGTAAATAACGACAGTAGGAAACCCGCCGGTGCTCGTAAGACCGGTATTGATGGGATAACCCTTGCCATCCGCCAGGACTCCGGAGTCGCTGGGGAGAAAGATAAACCCAAACCGGTTGTAGCCGATTCGAAAATCGTTGACCAAGTCGTTGCGGGCGGTCCAGATCCAGTTGCCGGAAGTCGTCCACGCGGGTTCCAAAACCGTGTTCGTCCAAGCCGCATTCACCATCGGGAAATCTTCTCCGAGGCCGGTGTACGACGACTTGGTCAGCATGCCGTTGATGGTGTGTTTGCTGTTGATGTGGTAGTCGATTTTGCCGATCCCGTTGTCGCTCTGGTTGTGATTAGGAAAACTACTGAGGTACTGGGCGGAGTTTGTGGGGGCATTCTGGATGACGCCGCCGGTGCAACTAGGCGCCGCGCCCGCGCTGCAGCCGAACAGTTTCAGGCTGAGGGGACTGATCGGTATGCCCGCCTTCTGGTCCGCGCTAATGGCATCCACCATGCTATTCCTCGGGTCGGGGCCGCTAGACCCGGGGCCGGTATATGGCGTGGCGGTGCTGATGGCATTAGCGAGGGAGGAGCGCAGGCCCTCATAGCCGCCGAAAAAGAAGAGTTTGTCCTTCTTGATGGGACCGCCCACCACTCCGCCGAACTGTTCCAACGTTTCCGGGAGAACCGGGTTGGGAGCCGGGTTGAAATGGTTGCGGGCGCCCCAATCGCCATTGCGGCCAAAGGCGTAAGCGGAGCCGTGATAGCTGTTGGTCCCCGACCGGATGCCCACGTTCACCACGGCGCCCGGCTTGCCGCCGTATTCCGCCTTGGGATTCTCCATCATGTTGAATTCCTGGATGGCATCGATGGGCAGGATGGTCGCGCCATCGGTGAATGGACTCGATGCGCCGGCCACGGGCCGAGCATCGAAGGCATTCGCATTCAGAATGCCGTCCACCATCCAGCTTGTCTCATCCGGCCGTACGTTGTTGGTGCTCTGCGTCCAGGGCGAGCCGCCCGGCTGGAGCATGACTCCAGGGCGCAGGCCCATCAGGCTCTGGAAATTGCGGCCATTCAGAGGCAGATCGTTAATGTCCGCATTGCCGAGCGTGCCACCCAGAGTGGCGCTGGCAGCATCCACCAGCGGCGCCGTGGCTTCCACGACGACGGTCTGGGATTGTTCGCCGGGCTGCGGGGTCAGGTCCACGCGAATCTCTCTGCCGACTCCCACCTCGATATTGGGCCGGTCCAGCACTTTGAACCCCTTCATTTCGACCTTGACCGTGTAGGTGCTGGGGGTCAGGTTGGGAGCGTCATAAGCGCCCGCCGAATCGGTAACAAGAGTACGCGCGATACCTCGCTGCGTGTCGATTACCGACACCACTGCGCCCGACAGCACCGCGCCGGTCTGGTCGGTAACGGTTCCGAGAATACGGCCGAAATTGCCCTGCGCAAGTAGCGCGCTGGAAAAAAGCGATAAACCCAAAGCCACCCCGAGCACGTGCATAGTGTTTGCCACCCGGTTCGTCTTGAACGTCCCCAAAGTCATGAGTGCTCCCTCCCCTTTTCGTAAAAGCAAAACGATAGCTAAGCCTCGGGAGACGGCGCTCCCAAGGCTAGCGGAAGCCTATTCATTGCCGACCGTGGAATACTTCAACGGTGTGTAGTCCCCCCTTGAACTCCCACAGTTAACTCTTTTGAACTCGGCCACAATGGCGGAGTTCAAATCTACTGTGGCGGAAGTATATTTTCAGAGGTCGCCGATGTCAAGCAGTATCTTTGGGAAATGTCAAGACGAGTTAGAGCTATTGGACAGTAGATCTTTTGGGCAGTCTTGGTGGTGGGGCAGGTTGTCAACCTAGCAGACCGGTTGGGAACCGGTCCACGGCGGTTACCAACCGCCGTCCAGCTTTCCAAGCTGCCCCACAAAGCTCCGCTCTAAAACGTGAACTTCAAGCCAAGCTGCATGACGCGGCTGCTTCCGGAGCCAATCAGCGGATTGCCGGCGGCGACGTCGGGCGTGGCGCAGCCACAGCCGAACTGTTGGGGGTTCCCCATGCTGTTTTGCGAACCACCGGAGCCGCCGTAGCCGTTCGATGAACCATACGGATTGGCAATGATGGGGTGGTTGAAAATGTTAAAGAACTCGGCCCGGAATGTAGCGTGGTATCGCTCCTTGAACGCGAAATCCTTGAATACCGAGAAATCCACGTTCCGGAAGCCCGAGTCACGGAAGATGTTCCGGCCCATCGTGCCGAAGGTTCCAGCCGTGGGGGGAACCAGCACTGATTTGCCCTTCACGAAGCAGCCGCCGGCAGGGATCTTTAGTGCGTCATTGCCTGCCAGAGTATTGAGGTCGGGGGCAGCCGCTAGGCACTGCTGCCACATCGCAGTGGATTCGGAAGCGGAATAGAAGCTCTGAATCCCCGATACGCCGCTGGTCACGCTGCAACCGCCGGCGCCCGGGCCGGTGCAGTAGGGAATCGAGCTCGAGCCGGACCTGAAGTCGTTGGGGTTCCCGAAGAAGTCCCAGCGGTCGGAATTATCGGAGCTTCCGCTGAAATTATTCTGGGCATCGAACGCGAGCCACGGCTGGCCGGTCTGAAGGTTCATGATGCCGTTGAGCTTCCAACCTTTCAGCAACTGGCCGAAGCCTTTCGGCCCGGGAATCTCGTAACTGGCGGTCAGAGTGAAGCGGTGCCGGACGTCGAAGTCGCCGCTGGCGTACTCCGCGGCCGGGTTCGCGCTGTTCTGCGGAAGAGACGCAAAACTGTTCAGGGAACCGTTGTCCAGTCCATGGCCATAGGTGTAACCGGCGAGGAAGGAAAGCCCATGCGAAAGCCGCTTCGTGAGGGTCACCTGGAGGCTGTTGTATTTGGAATACGAGCCGTTCGAAACCTGGTTGATAAAGTGCAGGTAAGGAAAGCTGTTAGCGTACGGACGGACGCCCGTGGCGATATTGACCTGATTGATGTCGCTAAAGAGGAGTTGTCTTTCGCCCCGATTGCCCACATAACCAATCTCCAACGCGAGGTTGTTAGCGAGCGCGTGCTGGATTCCGACGTTCCAACTGGCGACGTACGGATTCTTGAGATTCGGGTCGACCGCCATGAGGTTGCATGGTGTTTTGGCCGTGCAACTGATTCCGCCGCCGGCCGGAAAAACCACGCCATTCCAGTTGAGCGTGGAGGCAGGGAAGGTGAAATTAGCGAGCTGGTTGGTGCCCCCGAAAGTTTTCGGACAAGGAGTTCCGATGACCACGGGGGTGGTGCAAGCGCCGGTCGGGTCCGCGGCGATGCTGGTCGCGGTGCTGTCCTGCAGCGTGAGCTGTGTGGTGAACCTGCCCACTGGGATGGTCGAGTACATGACACCACCGCCGGCCCTTACGACAGTCGTCCCATTGCCTGTCAGATCCCAAGCCAAACCGAGGCGCGGCGAGAAGTCCTTGTAATCGGGATGATAGATCGTACTGCCCACCCCGGGTTGACCCTGCTGCACCATGCCAATCGTCGGATCGAAATTTCCCACGAGGTTGTTGGCCTCGTGGTATGGCGTGTTGTAGGAATATCGAAGGCCCAGATTAATTGTTACTCTGCGGGCCAGGCGCCAGTCATCCTGAACGAATCCCTGGAACACCTTCGATGCATAATCGCGTACCCCGTTGCCGATGAGGAGAAATCCTCTGGTCGGATCTCCGGCGAAGAAGTCTTCCAGTCCGGTGGACTTGGGGATCTGGGGAGTCTGGCCGCCCAGGAAGTCGATCCGGCCCCGCGCAGTGTTTCCGGTCTTGGTAAACACCCGGACATTGGTGAAACCGCCGCCAAACTTCAAGCTGTGTTTCCCCGCCAGATACGAGAGAGCGTCCTCGGCATCCCAATACGGGTTTTGGAAGCCACCGGGACGATTGGGCCATGCGCCAATGTACGTGTAGGGGTTAATAGAGATATCCGGCAAGCCACCCGGATTCGTGATCCCCGTGTTGAGCGCGTAACCTTTGCCGCCGGTGAGCCCGCTACCATCGGCGAGAGTACCTCCGTCGCCGACGCCTTGGTAAAAGTTAACTACGTCCCAGCCAAACCGCGCTACATTCACCAGGCGGGAAGTGGCGGTCCAGATCCAGTTCGCGACGAGGGCCCGGGTCTGGATCGGAACGATGATATTGAAGGCCGCATTCACCTGCGCATGATCCTCTCCGACGCCGGTGTAGTTGCCATTCCAGAACATGCCATTGACCATGTGCTGGCTGTTGATGTGGTAGTCGATTTTCCCGATACCGTTGTCGCTGACATTGGTGTCGGGAAAAGCGCTGACATAGGTGGTCGAGTTCGGAGAGGCCCCCGAGATGAGGCCGCCGGTGCATTTAACCGGTCCCAGCGTGCAGCCAAGCAAGTTCAGACTGACAGGGCTGATCGGCACGCCGGCAGCCTGAAGAGCGTTGATGGCATCCACCATGCTTGCCCCCGGATTCGGAGTCGGGTAGGGGCCGGTTGCGGGAACAGCGCTGACAAAGACATTGCCAAGGTTGGAACGTAAGCCCTCGTAGCCCGCGAAGAAGAAGAGTTTGTCCTTTTTGATGGGCCCGCCCAGAACGCCGCCGAACTGCTCCAGCTCTATGGGCGTTTTGGCTTGGGGAGCGGGATTGAAAAAATTGCGGGCGTCGAAGCCCTCGTTCCGGCCAAACCCGAAAACCGAACCATGATAGCCGTTGGTGCCCGAGCGGATTCCTACATTCACGACCGCGCCCGGCTTCCAGCCGTACTCCGCTTTCGCATTTTCCTCCAGGTTGAACTCCTGGATGGCGTCGATCGGAAGGATCGTCGCGCCATCGGTGAACGGACTCGGCATATTGGTTACGGGCCGGGCGTCCGAAAAATTGGAGCCGATAATCCCATCCAGCATCCACGCGGTTTCATCGGGCCGGCTGTTGTTGGTGCTCTGGGTCCACGGGGAGCCGCCCGGCTGGATCACCACGCCCGGCCTCAGGTTCAGCAGATTCTGGTAGTTGCGGCCATTCAAGGGCATATCGTTGATGTCGGCGTTGTTGAGTGTGCCGCCCAGGGTGGCAGTCGCCGCATCGACCAGGGGGGCCTGCGATTCCACAGTCACGACCTGATTTTGTGCGCCGGGTTGCGGCGTCAGATCGACGCGCACCTCCTTGCCCACTTCTAGCAGGATGTTCTGGCGGTCCAGCCTCTTGAAACCTGTCGCCTCGACGCGAACCGTATAGGTGCTGGGAATCAGGCTGGGAGCATCATACCCGCCCGCCTGATCGGTGACGAGGTTTCGCGAGATGCCGCGCTCGGTATCTAATACGGTCACCACCGCGCCCGCGATCACCGCGCCCGTCTGGTCGGTGACGGTCCCGAGTATGCGGCCGAAATTAGCCTGCGCTAACAGCACGCCGGAAAACAGTAGAACGAGCAGCACGCCGCCGAGCACGGAGAAAATTCTTCCGGCGCGGGCCGTTTGGAACGTTTCGGATGTCATTGAGGTCCCCCGCTTGGTTAGGCGCAAGAGCAACCGTGCCTTGGGGGACGGGCCTCCAAGGTTAGCGGAAGCCTGACGCGTCCTTTACCTAACCTGGAACTCCCGGTTTCGGGAATTCCAGTTCACCCTCTGAAACCCGTCACGTTGGCGGGTTCCGATTTCCTGGGCGTGCATTATATTGGGGCCAGCCGGTGATGTCAAGCGGTATAAGCGGGTAGTGTCAAGACTATTTGGGGCCACAGAACCATGGCCATTTGTGGTGATGCGGTTATTGCGCGTCTTGCGCAGCCGAGGCGGAATTCGACGCGGCGACCCTGTCGCCGCGAGCTCTGGCCGCCAGGCCAAGGTGAATCAACTGGATATCTACCGGGGTAAACGGCAGCGGCGACGATACCATTTCGGAGTAATCGGACGCGGTCCAGTTTGCCTTCATGACACCGATCTCGGAATGCCGGTCGATGCCCTGCAGCATATGGGTAATCTCATGAACCAAAACGTGAGCCAGTAGCGGGACCGCCATTTTAGAGCCAGGGACCATGCGATCCAGACGATCGCAGAAAACGTCAATATGAACACCCTCGTAAACGCGGGCGAATCCGAGAGCGCCGGGTAGCAGGCGATCCGGGGTGTTGGAAGCCAAGCCGATCGCCAGTGCCCCGCCGTGCGGCGCGGCGCCCTCCGGCGAATGGCCGTGCCATTCGATACGCACGCCGGCAGTGGCAAACATACCATCGGCGATTCCTTCTGCCAGGTGCAGGACGCTGGGCTGGACGGCGTTGTTGTCGACGTATACGCGCACTGTCGGACGAGTGGTCCCTTCGGGTCGCCGCGCGCGGGCGCTTATTGTTGCGATGGCAAGAAACACCGCCGTCATCGCGATTTTCATTGGTCCCGCACTTCCGCCCAAACGAGCATGCATATTCTGGCCTGGATTCGAAGAACCGGACGGGGGTTGGCCGCTCGACCGCTCCTAACGCGAGAGCGCGCTTACGCGATCGCGGCTCAGATTTCGAACTGAGGGTAGCGCCCGCCGATGACACGGGGCAATGGTCATTTGGGGCTATTGGGCAAGAGCTTAGCGTCCTGCAGGGTTATACTAAGAACCCGAAGGGGCAGAACTATGTGGATTCTGCGGCTGGCGCTGCGCCGTCCTTATACGTTCATAGTGATGGCGATTCTCATCGCCATTCTTGGTGGCGCGGCTATCGTCACCATGCCGGTCGACATTTTCCCCTATATTAATATCCCTATAGTGAGTGTGCTCTGGCAGTACACCGGCCTCTCTCCGGAGGAGATGGAAAAGCGCGTCGTCACGAACTTCGAGCGGAACCTCACTTCCAACGTAAACGACATCGAGCACATCGAATCGCAGTCCTACAACAGCATCGCGGTGATCCGGATTTTCTTCCACCCCAACGTGCAGGTGGATATGGCGGTGGCGCAGGTGACGGCGCAGATGAATAGCGCCATCCGCAGCATGCCGCCCGGCATGTTC
Organism: uncultured Solibacteraceae bacterium; assembly: GCA_964556085.1. Taxonomy (GTDB): domain Bacteria; phylum Acidobacteriota; class Terriglobia; order Bryobacterales; family Bryobacteraceae; genus PSRJ01. Next base: position 3,334 of record CAZKVF010000361.1, on the reverse strand, counting down.
CCCGGCAACGTTTTGAAATTCGATGCCGCTAGCGTGCCGGTGCTCCAGTTGGGCCTTGCCAGCAAGACCCTCCGCGAGCAGGAAATCTTCGATCTGGCAAACAATTTCATCCGCACACCTCTGGGCACCGTGCAGGGGGCCAACGTCTCTTATCCCTTCGGCGGCAAGACACGGTCGGTGATGGTGGACTTGAATCCGGACCAACTCTACGCCAAGCAACTTTCCCCCATCGACGTCTCGAACGCGCTCAATCTGCAGAACCTGATTCTTCCGGCCGGCACGGCCAAGATGGCCGAAACGGAGTACCGCGTCAGCGTCAACAGCAGTCCTTTGCAACTGGAAGAGCTGAACAATCTGCCGATCAAGACTGTCAACGGCGCGACCGTCTACATCAAGGACGTGGCCCAGGTACGCGACGGCTTTTCGGTGCAGACGAACATCGTACGCACCAACGGTTCGCGCGGCGTGCTGATGACCGTCACGCGTACTGGCCAGGCTTCCACCCTGGACATCGTAAGCGCGGTCAAGAAGGCACTTCCGCGGATCCTGGCTACGGTCCCACCCGAACTGAAAGTGACAACGCTGGCCGATCAGTCGATCTTCGTCAGGGCCACCATCGAGGGTGTCGAGCGGGAAGCCTTGATCGCCGCCGGCCTCACCGGCATGATGATTCTGCTATTTCTGGGAAGCTGGCGCAGCACGCTGATCGTCTGCATCTCGATTCCGCTTTCGATTCTCGCTTCTCTCTCAATCCTCAGCCTGATGAGTCAGACCATCAACGTGATGACGCTCGGCGGCCTGGCTCTGGCGGTGGGCATCCTGGTGGACGATGCTACGGTGGCGATAGAGAACACGCACCGCAACATGGCCATGGGCAAACCGCTAGTGCGCGCCATCCTCGATGGGGGCGGCCAGATCGCCGTCCCGACTTTCGTCTCCACACTGGCCATCTGCATCGTATTCGTCCCCGTGCTGCTGCTTACCGGCACGGCCCGTTACCTGTTCACTCCTCTGGCGCTGGCTGTCGTTTTTGCGATGCTGGCTTCCTACCTGTTGTCCCGTACCCTGGTGCCGACCATGGCGCATTATCTTCTCGGTCCCGAAGTGGACCTATACCAGCACGGTACTCACGGCGAAACGGCCGGGGGCAAGGGCATCTTCTGGCGTTTGCACTACCTCTTCAATGCCGGCTTCGAGAGCATGCGCTATCGCTACATCGGCCTTCTCGATTGGTCGCTGCATCATCGCGGCTTCGTCCTGTTGGCCTTCATGGCGGTTTCCGTGGCTTCTTTGGGGCTCACCCGGCTCGTGGGCGAAGATTTCTTTCCCACCGTGGATTCCGGCCAAATCAAGCTACATGCCCGCGGACCGGTGGGTACGCGTATCGAAGAGACTGAGGTGCGCTTTGGCGCTATCGAGCGCGAGATTCGCAACGTCATACCAGCCGACGAGATGGATACTATCATCGATAACATCGGCATCCCCAATAGCTGGGGCAGTCTCGCCCAGGGCGATATTTCCACGATTTCCAGCGCCGACGGCGACATTCTCATTTCTCTGAAAAAGGAAAAGCACGGACCCACGCGCGATTACGAAATCATGCTGCGCAAGCATCTGCGCGATAAGTTCCCCGATACTGTATTTTTCTTCCAGACCGCCAACATCACTACGCAAATCCTCAATTTCGGCCTTCCCGCGCCCATTGACCTGCAGATAGTCGGCCGCGACTCGGAGGCCAACTATAAGATCGCAGAGAAGCTGGCGGCCCAGATTGCCTGTATCCCCGGAGCCGCGGATGTGCACGTTCACCAGGTGGTCGATCAGCCAGAGATCCGCCTGAACGTGGACCGCGTGAAGGCTGCACAAATGGGCCTCACACAGCATGACGTCACTAGCAGCATGCTGATCTCGCTCAGCGGCAATGGGATGATCGCGCCGAATTTCTGGCTGAACTGGAACAACGGCGTCAGCTATAACGTGGGCGTCCAGACGCCCCAGTACAAAGTGGACAGTTTGGAAGCGTTGCTGCGTACACCGGTCACGGTGCCGTCCAGTTCCGTAAATATGACCACGCCTGGCTCGCCATCGGCCGTGGTTACGGCCGGCAACTCGTTCGTGGGCGCAGCTCCGAGCGGATATTCTCAGGCATATGGAAATCCCGGCGCGATGCCAGGCAACACGCAGTTGCTCTCGAACCTGGTAAGAGTGGAGCGCGGATCCACGCCCGTCATCGTGAACCATTACAACGTCTGGCCGGTCTTCGATGTGTATGCCAACGTGACGCGCCGCGATCTGGGGGGTGTGGGCGCCGACGTGGAGAAGATCATGCGCGCCGCGGAGCCACATCTCCCCCGAGGGACCACGTTCGCCCTTCGCGGCCAGATCGAAACCATGCAATCGTCTTTCTTCCGCCTCGGCCTGGGCATGGCTTTCGCAGTGGTTCTGGTGTACTTGCTCATGACAGTGAATTTTCAATCCTGGGTGGATCCCTTCATCATCCTCATGGCTCTGCCGGGCGCGATGGCGGGCATTCTCTGGATGCTGTTTGTCACTGGCACCACGTTGAGCGTTCCTTCGCTCATGGGCGCTATCATGTGTGTCGGAGTGGCGACAGCCAACAGTATTCTGATGGTCACTTTCGCCAATGACGAACGGACTTCGATGCCCTCAGCCAGGGAGGCTATGCTGTCGGCCGGCTACGCCCGCATGCGGCCTGTGTTGATGACGGCCACCGCCATGATCCTCGGTATGCTTCCCATGTCGCTCGGACTGGGCGAGGGCGGAGAACAGAACGCTCCGCTGGGACGCGCCGTGATCGGCGGTTTGCTATTCGCCACCGTCACCACCCTGTTTGTCGTCCCCATCATTTATACGTACTTGAGAACCCATCCGCCGATCGATCACGACCGCCGTCTTCGCGAAGCCGAGGAGAGCGAGCCGGGAACCAGGTGGCCCTGATGCGATTTATCGAACCCGATCAACCCGAATCACAGGAACTCGCCGCAGCGGAAGCCGCCGAACGGCTGCAGCGCGAAGTGGACCAGCTCAAGCAGCAACTCCGCGAACAGCAGCGCCTTAATAAGAGCGCCCCGCACGCCGCAATATCGGGCCGCGTGTGGCATCCTTCCGGGCTGACCATGGCCCTGATTTTCATCGGCACGACGGTGCTGATCGCGGGAGCGTTCCTGGCCGGTTACATACCGCGCACAAAGCGCGAGGTGCAGTTGCGCGGCGAAGCGCGACATCTGGTGCAGGCAGTGCCGCGCGTCGAAGTCTTGCAGGTGGGCCGCGGCCAGTCCAATAACGTTTTGGAACTGCAGGGCGACATCCAAGC
>CAZKVF010000360.1:0-21776 GCA_964556085.1 uncultured Solibacteraceae bacterium | reverse complement strand
GGCTTCCTTCTCCTGGTCCCAGTTCGCCAGTGTGTAAGCGATGTGATCCACTTTCGGGGCAGGCTGCCGGCTGCGAACCACCAGGATGTTATTGCCAAACGCCAGGCGGCACTGCTTGCCGTTATCCTCCGACACTTTCATCCCGAACAGGCCCGCATAGAAGTCGCGCGTTTTGGCGTAATCGGTAACCTGATAGGAAACGTGGTTGATATTGGTTGCGGGGAGCACCTTGCCTTCGACGGCCGGCGCCGCGCTCGCTGTCGCCGCTGCGGAAACGGCCGTGGCAGCAACGGTGAGGTTCTTGATGAGATCGCGCCGGCTCAGCTTGCCCTGCTCGAACTCGTGAAGGAGCTTTGCGATGATCTGTTCCATCTTGCCCTCCTCTGGAATGGCCGGCGTACCGAATGGGCTTCCGGCTTGGCATACAAGTATATACCGCGGTGTCGCGAAGGACGGAGGTCAGTAGCGATAGCAGTTTTGCAGAAGCCGGGATGGTTCTATAGCCCCGCCTTCTTCCACAATTCGTCCACTCGCCGTTTCACGTCGGCGGTCATCTCGATCACGCCGGGCCACGGACGCGCAAAGCCTTCGCCGGCCCATTTGCGCGTGGCGTCCACGCCCATTTTGGAGCCGTAGTTAGGGAGGCGACTCGAGTGATCGAGCGAATCGATCGGGCCCATGACGAATTGAACATCGCGTTCGGGATCGATGTTGTTGAGCGCTTTCCAGGCGACTTCGCGAACATTCTGCACGTCCACATCCTCATCCACCACGACGATGCACTTGGAGAACATGGCTTGGCCGAGACCCCAGATGGCGTGCATCACCTTGCGGGCGTGGCCGGGATACGATTTGCGGATCGATACAAGAATCAGGTTGTGGAAGATGCCTTCGGCGGGCATGGCTATGTCGCGCACCTCGGGAACCTGAAGGCGCATGAGGGGAAGGAAAATACGTTCGATGGCCTTGCCCATGAAGTAATCCTCCATGGGCGGTGGGCCGACAATGGTTGTGGCATAGATAGGGTCTTTGCGCTGGGTAATACAGGTGACGTGAAAGACGGGGTATTCGTCGGCGAGCGAATAGAAGCCGGTGTGGTCGCCGAAAGGGCCTTCGGTACGCAGTTCGCCTGATTCCACGTATCCTTCGAGTACAATTTCGGCGTTGGCCGGAACCTCGAGATCCGAGGTCTGGCACTTTACCATTTCAACCGGGCTTTGGCGCAGGAAGCCGGCGATCATCATCTCATCGAGTTCCGGGGGCAGCGGGAGTATCGCCGAGTACATGGTGGCGGGATCCGCGCCAATAGCCACGGCTACATCCATTCGCGTCTGGCCATGGTGGGACATGCGACGGTAGTGCTCGGCGCCTTGTTTGTGGGTCTGCCAGTGCATTCCGGCGGTGCGCTCATCGAAGAGCTGCATTCGGTACATGCCGCAATTGCGCTTGCCGGTATCGGGGTTCCGGGAAAAGACCAGCGGCAGAGTGATGAAGCGACCGGCATCTTCCGGCCAGCACCGAAGCACGGGGTAATCGAAGAGCGAGAAATTGGTTTGGCGCACCACCTCCTGGCAGGGCCCTTTGGAAACGGTGCGCGGGAAGAACGCCCCGACCTCAGCCAGTTTCGGGAGCATCTTGATCTTGCCCAGCAGGCCTTCGGGCATGCGCATTTCGAGGAATTCGACGATGCGCGCGGCGATCTCATCGACCGACGCCACTTCCAGCGCAAGCTGCATCTTGCGCATGGAGGCGAAAGAGTTGATGAGTACCGGGATGGATGAACCTTTAGGTTTTTCGAACAGCAGCGCGGGGCCGCCGCTTTTGACCGCGCGGTCGGCGAATTCGGTGATTTCCAGGATGGGATCGACTTCGAACGGAATGCGCTTCAGTTCGTGATTATTGTCCAGGGTGCGGACGAATTCCCGCAGGTCGCGATAGGCCATCGAAGGGGATAGGTTAGCAGATGTTCGGTGCGCTAACCTCGAATCAGTGCGTTTGGTATTCATCGTGGCTACCGCCATTTTGGCCGGTTGCGCGGCTGCGCCGCCCCCGCGGGAAACGGCCAAAACCGACCCAACCGAAGAGCCTTGGTATGGGGAAATGGTGAAGAAATTGGAGGGGATGAACCGGCAGGCGCAAAGCTTGTATCAACATGGCAAGGCCGACGACGCGGCCGCGATTATCACCGAGGCCGAGCCTCTGGTGAAGCGTTTGGTGTCGGTGCCGCGGCCGAGCCTCGCCGCGCTTGAGGCCGCCTCCGATCGCGATGACTTATACGGCCGCATGCTTCTGGCGAACCGCAACTACGGTTGGGCCCGGATCCTGTTTCAAACCAACCTGGCGCGTTGGAGAAGCTGGAGGCCGCAGACAGCCGAGACCGCGCGGCGTCTGAAGCTGACCGAAGCTGCGATCGCAGAATGCGACCGGCGGTTGGCGGAGTAAGCCGCGGGGTTCTGTTGGCGGCCTGCAACTGGTTTAGCCACGAACTGCTCCCTGACAGTCGCGGCTCCGATATTGGTTAAAACGTCGCGATCGGATTTATCGGCGAACCGGTTCCTCCGACAATGGCCAGCGGCGCCGCAGTCAGGAGAAACTCCCACCGGTTGCGGGCAGCCGCCGCGTCGGCCAGCGCTTCCAGGTCGCAGTTGTCAAACAAGTGCACCCCGAGGTAGAGCAAAGCAAAATCATGAACTGCGCCGCGAAGACTCGAGGGCGCGACGTACTGCGGATGATCACTGCCCATGATGGCGATCTCTCTCTTTTTCAACCACGGGATCACGGACGGGTCGAGACCAGCCGACCTGCCTCCTTCGGCGCGGCCTCGAAGCCATGGTCCGAGCGCTTTACGGCGCGCCCACACGCCTGTGCGCACGAATAACGCATCGCCGGCCGAGACTTTCACGCCTGCCTTCTTTTCCCATGCTTCCAGATCCTCCACGTAAATGGCTGTTCCCGGTTCGAGATAGGGCACGCCCTTCAGCCGCGGAATATCGATCAGAACACCGCGCGTGAAGATCCCGTTCTTGAGATTGTGAATCGAGTTCTTTTCGTGCCCCCGCTTCAGAACCTGGTCTGCATCCGGCTTGTAGCCATTAAAGAAGACGCCGTTATCGTTGATGTGCGCCAGTGAGTCCAGGTGAGTATGCGCGATTCCGTGATAATTCACGGCAATCTCGTCCGTTCCGATGGTGAGCATCTTGAGTTCATATGGATTCGGATTGTCCACAGCCTTGACGGTATCCGCGTCTCCGGCCATCGATACGGAAAAGCCTTCTCTTACCAGAGCCGCGGCTTGTTTTCGCTTGGCCGGTGTGATCAGGTTCAAGGCACCGAGTTGATCGTCCTTGCCCCAGCGGCCCCAATTCGAGAGTTCCTTTTTCCAGCGTTCGTACTCGGCCGGCGTAACCGCATGCGGCGTTGCCGGGGTGGTTGCCTGAGGTAATAAATTGCCAATCGCCAGCAGCGCGGCGGTTGCGGCCAAGAAACTCCCTGCGAACGTTCTCATTCATTTCTCCTTCCAACCCACGGATGCTCCGGGCTCAAATTACACCACCGGCCGCCGGTCGGAAGCAAGCAACGGGCTAAGGTTTTTCGCTAAGTTGACGGACTAAAGTGTCTAACCCACGCTCAAGACTGTTTTCCCGGCCGATTAGTAATCCAGAAGCAAACTTCCGTTCCAGTAGTTCGGGTCGGAGCCGTGCTTCTGGGAAAAGGAGGCAATATGAAGTTCTTTATGAATAGATTCTGGAAAGAGACCCAGGGTCAAGATCTGGTGGAATATGCCCTTGCCGCCGGAATGGTGGCATTGGCCGCTGTGGCCGCCATACCACAGTTAACGGGAGTAATCAGCCAGGTATTCAGCAAAATCTCGAGCATGGTCAGCAACTCTATCCCATAAGTAAGCTCGATTGGCCAGCTCGAGAGCAGGCCGGCTGGATCGGGTGCCGGATCGCACCTCAGCGGTTCCGCGAGCCTGGTACGACGGCGATCGCAACCTGCGGCTTTGCGGAGCCGGGGCTTGTGGAATCGGGGCCCGCGGAACCACCGCTCGCTGACTTCTCGTGGGCTTTGCCGGCCGCGTTGACGGGCGGCAAGCCTTCCATACTCGTCACAATGGCGCCCTGGCAGCGGAGTTCGAAGCGGCCGTCGTCGCCGGTTCCGGTAAGCAGGTCCGGGGCTTCGGAGGCGATGCGCATCTGCTTCCACTTTTTCTGGAGTGCCTGGCGATAGGCTTGGAAATAGGCGCGGGCTATCTCTGGGCTGTCCCATTCGACAGCATAAAGCAGAACCACGCTCGCGTCCTTCTTCCTCTCGCGGAGTTCGAAATTGGAGCCGCGCCAGTGAGGCGCAATTTCCTCGGCACGCGGCTTACCGGCGAACTGCTCCAGCAGAACGGCGTGATCGAGCTCGCCCAGGGTGCCACCCACCAAGGCCTTATACCCGGGAGGCAAGTGGGGGTCGGGCAGTTCGGGAGAGGTCGGATCGGTATGATCGAAGTACTTTTCGGGGTGAATGATCTGCTGGGTCGTGGTCGGAGGATGACGGAAAACTTCGGCGAATGCTTCATCGCCGTGGCGCGCCAGCACGTCATTCTGGAACATCATGCCATCGGTATAGGGAAATACCAGGGTTAACCTCAGATAAAGCGGAGACTGATCGAACACGGGAAACTGGCCGGCCCCCTCGGTGACGCGGCTCATCATGCGCGCCAAAGCAGGGGAGTTTCTCAGCGACTGGCCCAGCTTGCGAGCAAGGTACTCGGACATGAGCCAGGTGGCTTGCCCCTCCATAACGGCCAGTCGCGCGCTGGCGCCATCGTCACTTTTGCGCCCCTGGCGAATATAGCGGGCCAGGTTGAAATTCTGATCGGCAATGGCGTGCGAAAGTTCATGCGCCAGCACCGGCTCCTGATTTTCGGACGAGGTGGTATCGGTGATGAACAGCTTTTTCTTGTCGTAGTCGTAAAAGGCGGCTGCCTGCTCCGTAAGGAGATCTACCGTGGTATCGGCAAGCTTGAAATCGGGAGGGACCAGGCCGAACTTTTTTAGCGTGAGTTCTTCGGCACGCAGTTCTTCCGGAGTGGAGACGTCCTTTACCCGCTTCTTGAGGAATTCGTTCACCTTCTCCTTGGAGATGAAGTCGCAGGGTACCGGGTGATGGAGCTGGAGGCCGGAGATCTGGGCCAGTTCTCCGGCAATCTTGCCGGCCTGGGCGCAAAGGCCGGCGGCCGGCTGTTCCGACCGGGCGGGCGCGGCCGAACATAACAGGAACAGAACAATCAAGCTGCTTCTAATGCGCACCGTGATGCCTCCTGATCGCCCAGCCGAAAGCTGCCCCGGAAGCCAGAGAAAGCAGACCGCCCACGGCCATGGTGGCGCGCGCGCCGAAGCGGCCGGCTATGGCGCCGGCGCCCAAGCTGCCGAACGGTCCCATCCCCACCACGCACATGCTGTAGAGAGACATAATGCGGCCGCGATACTCATCGGGGATCATAGTCTGAATGGTGGTATTCGCCGCGGCCAGCTGGCGCATCAGGCCGTAGCCCATCAATAAAGTGGCAGCGAGCGAAACGTAATAGCTGGGGGAAACGGCAAAGGCCAGATTGGCAGCGCCCAGCAGCAGCGCGCTGTAGCTGATGACGGCCGGCAGCCCGGCCACGTGTGTGCGCCGCGCAAGGCCGACGGTCCCGATCACTGCTCCAACGCCCATTCCGGCCATCAGGAAACCGAGCCCGCGCGAGCCGCGGTGGAAGACAGTATCCGCGAAGACCGGGGCGAGTACCAGTATAGGCGCGCTGGAGAGCGTGGCGACACTCAGCACGGCGAGCATACGCCGCAGCGCCGTGTGATGCCAGGCGTAACGGAAGCCGTCCGCCAGGTGAGTCCACGGCGAGACAGGCGCTTTGGACTCGAAGCGCGGCAGCTTCATCGCCAGCAGACCGCCGATCACGGCCAAAAAGCTGATGCCGTTTAAGAGAAAGCAAACTCCCTCACCCAAGGCAGCGACCAGCAGGCCCGCGACCCCGGGCCCCACTCCGCGCGCGGTGTTGAAGACCGCCGAATTGAGGGAAATGGCGCTTAGTAAGTCTTCCCTGCTGGTCATTTGAATGAGCAGCGACTGGCGGCCGGGGATATCGAAAGCGTTAATCGCTCCCAGTACGACGGCCAGGGTCAGAACGTGCGGGACTTGTACGCGCCCGGAAAGCGTCAGCCATGCCAGAGCAAACGCCTGAAACATCATTAGAGTTTGAGTTGTGATGACCAGCTTGTGGCGCGAAAACCGGTCGGCGGCGAGGCCGGCCAGCGGTCCCAGCGCGAACACGGGAATCTGGGAACAAAACATCGCCGTTCCCAGCAGCAGCTCCGAATGCGAAAGCCGGTAGACCAGCCAGCTCTGGGCCACCGTCTGCATCCACGTGCCGCTGAGCGAAACAATCTGGCCGCCGATAAAGTAGCGGTAGTTGCGATGCCGCAGCGCCCGAAAGCTGTGTGTCAGGCCGCCCACGGTTTGCGGGGCGGTTCCCACAGCTCCGGAAAGGGGGCTTGTGGAAGACTGAGATTCTTGATTTATTTTGCCCGCCGGCATCCGGTCTTTCCAGGATACGGCGCGCTACAATGGGAGATCAAATTCCACTTTTCTAAGGAGGCGATTTTTGGCAGAGGATAAAACTTTCAAGGCCGAATATCTGGGTAGCGGCACTTTCATCATCAGCAAACCAAAACGAAAGAAAGCTAAAATACGGCAAACGCGTTTGCATAACCCCGAGCGAGGATCGCGCAAGTAGACCCGCCTCGCAGCTCCGTCAACTGCGGGATCGGCGTCCGGTCCCCATCACTCGAAGCAACCCCTCCAACGCAGCCTTCTGAATGACCAATGCTCCGGCGAAGCTCCCTGCCAGAGCGCCCGCTATCAGCAACGCATCCATTTTCTAATCTCCAAACTTGAGATGTGCAATTGACGTGCCAGGTTGCCGGAGAAGTTGGCCAAGCGAAAGAGAGGGAATCCGGAGTATGGGAAGATCGCTCATCTGGTTGAGCGGGAAGGTTTCTTGGAATAAGTCGTGGTTTCATTGGGGGGACTCGGGGACCGAACTCCCTCTTTCCGACCGCCAAGATAACTGCCGGCAGTCCGGCACTTGCCGGGCACGCTGTCTAAGTGCTTGACGGGCAATGCACAAAAAACAGACAAGGGTTGTCACTGCGGTTTTTTCGGGCCGCCGGGAAAACATCGATTCCCGCCGGCCGGCCGAGCGGGGCCGACCTCTGCGCCGCTGCCACCGAGAAGGGACGAGAAGGTAGAAGCCAGGAAGAAGCAATTTAGGAATGTGGAACGTAGAATGTCACGAATGCAGAATTCAGAATGAAGACACCGCGCGTGTGTTACGGAAGATCTTCCGAAGTCTCCCCGCTCACCTCGTCCGCGAAGGCGATCGGCATGCGAGGGTTGAGGCGGGGCAGGTGATTGAAAAATAAACGTAAATATTTTCCGAAAATCGGAACCGATATCGGGAATATTTAAGGGCGGTTAAGGAAATGCCGGCTTACGGGGACCTGCACGAGCGGCGCGACGCACGGCTTGCACCATACCGCCGGCAAGACCGCCGGCGCTACGAAGGCAGTTGCCTACCAGAGGGAGCCTCGTTCGAGGTCCAGCAGGCGCTTCTTGAGGGCGAGTCCGCCGCCGTAGCCGACAAGTTTTCCGTTGGCGCCGATGACGCGGTGGCACGGGATCACGATAGGCAGGGGATTCGATCCATTAGCGGCGCCGACGGCTCGCACCGCGCTGGGCCGGCCCAGCCCGATAGCCAGGTCGCGGTAGGTGCGGGTCTCGCCGTACGGAATGTCGCGCAAGATACACCAAACACGCTTCTGAAAATCGGTTCCAATGATTTCGAGCGGAAGGCTGAATTCGAGAAGGGATCCCGCGAAGTACGCGGTCAACTGCTCGATGGCTGCCCGCAGCACGGGATGGATATCACTGTCGCTGGTATTATTCGTCACCGCCGAGCCTTGAACGCCGGCCTCGGGCTCACCAAACGTGATCTCGCGCAAGCCTTCATTTCCGGCAACCAGTCTTAGCGTCAGGCCGTCTATCGCCTTCCATACGATGCAGCGGGTCATGAAACTATTGTTCCAGAAGGGACCGGGAACGTTCACCTTAAATATATTGCCGTTCCATGGTTTTGTGCCGACCGGCGGTAACCCACCTGTTATAATCGATCCTTTCACCGTAACGTGGGATACATGCGCCTGAAGCCTTTCGCTCGGAATAGCGGTGGTGTGGAAAGAAAGATCTTTCTGCTCAAGCCGCGCGGTTTTTGCGCGGGGGTGGTAAGGGCCATCGACGTTGTGCGGATCGCGCTCGATCTTTACGGACCGCCGGTCTATGTGAGGAAGGAGATCGTACACAACAAGCATGTTGTAGACGAACTCCGGAGCGCTGGCGCGATCTTCGTAGAAGAGCTGGATGAAGTTCCCACGGGGGCGCGAGCGATTTTCAGCGCCCACGGAGTGGCCCCGTCAGTGCGGTCGGAGGCCAAGGAGCGCAGGCTCGCCGTGATTGACGCGACCTGCCCGCTGGTGACCAAGGTCCACCTGGAGGCTGTCAAATTCGCCCGCGAGGGCTACAGCATCGTGCTGATCGGCCATAAGGATCATGATGAGGTGATCGGCACCCTGGGCGAAGTGCCGCACTGCAGCCACCTGGTGGAGACGGTGGAAGATGTGGACCGGCTGAATCTTACCGATCCCAAGCGCGTACGGTACCTTACGCAGACCACACTAAGTCTGGATGAAACGAGAGATATTATCAACCGATTGCGGGAGCGCTTCCCGCACATACAAGGCCCGCCGGCGCAGGATATCTGCTATGCGACCGAAAACCGGCAGATGGCCGTAAAAGCGATCTCGGAGGCAATCGAACTCTTATTGGTGGTCGGATCTCAGAACAGCTCCAACTCAAAGCGGCTGGTGGAAGTCGGAGCGAACTTCGGAGTCCGGTCTTATCTGGTCAACGATTGCGGGGATGTGGAGACAGCCTGGCTCGAAGGGGTGAAGAACGTCGGTCTTACGGCGGGCGCTTCGGCCCCCGAGCATCTGGTGCAGGAGCTGATCGCATTTCTGCAAGAGCAGGGATTCCGCGAAATGGAGGAAATCGAAATGGTAGATGAAGATGTGCGATTTTCACTGCCGGCGGAGTTGACCGTGTCGATCCGATGAGAGCCGCCCTGCAGGTAGAGAAGAACCTGGAGGCCGCCACGCGCGAGGCGGCACGCAAAAGCGCCCAGTACCTGATCTCTCTCCAGGCGGGGAATGGCCATTGGTGCGGCGAACTAACGGCGGATAGTACCCTCGAGTCTGATTACGTTCTGTTTCAACTTTGGCTCTATCCACCGAAGGGCGGAACATGGATGCCGCCCACGCAGCCTCTGATCGAGAAGGCGGTCTGTTCGATCCTGGAACGGCAACTGCCCGACGGCGGCTTCAACATCTATGTGAAGGGTCCCTCGGAGATCAGCGCGTCGGTAAAGGCGTACACGGCCCTGAAGCTTGCAGGATTGGATCCGAACGATACCCGCATGCGGCGACTGCGGGATCAGATTCTGGCTTTGGGGGGCATCCAGGCGGCGAATAGTTACGTTAAGGTCAATCTCAGCCTGTTTGACTTGTACCCCCGGCAATACTGTCCAGCGATTCCGCCGGAAGTGGTGCTGCTGCCGTTCGACTTTCTGTACCAGATGTCATCGTGGACGCGGGCGATTGTGGTATCGCTCTCGCTGGTGCATGCGGCGAACCCGCGGCGGGCGGCGCCTAAGGGGTTCAACCTCGATGAGTTGTGGCTGCCTGGGATTAGCGCTAAGTTTCACCGCGACCAAGGGTTCACGTGGAGGAATCTGTTTCTCGGGCTCGACCGTTTTTTGAAGTGGTGGGAGCGGCACGGTGTACAATCCGTGCGGCGCAAGGCCATTACGCGCGCAGAGGAATGGATGGTCGAGCGAATGCATCATTCCGACGGGCTGGGGGCGATCTATCCGCCAATGATGTATTCGGTGATGGCGCTGGATGTGCTTGGTTATCCGGAAGACCATCCTTTGCGCGTAGAAGCCATACGCCAGTTCAACACTCTGATGGTGGATGACGGCAAACGCTTCTTTTTTCAGCCATGCTTTTCGCCGGTTTGGGACACGGCCATTGCGACGTATGCACTATCGCAAGCTGCATTGGCAGGCGAAGACGGGGAATTGACAGGTGGAAGCGCCTGTCCCACAAGGCGAGCGGCGGATTGGTTGTTGTCGAAGGAGGTGCGCCGCCAGGGCGACTGGTCGATGAAGCGGCCTAACACCGAACCTTCGGGCTGGGCGTTTGAATATACCAACGAGTTTTACCCGGATATCGACGACACCGCCATGGTTATGCTGGCGCTGGGCGGAGCGCAAGCGACCGACGTGGACGCGCAGCGAGCCTGCCAGGCACGGGTGCTGAAGTGGCTCCTGGCGATGCAATCGAAAGACGGAGGATGGGCCGCGTTTGACGCCGACAACAACTGGGAATTTCTTAATGGCGTGCCATTCGCGGATCATAACGCTATGCTCGATCCATCCTGTGCCGACATCACCGGCCGCGTCCTGGAGGCGCTGGCGGCGCACGGGCTGAGACGCGAGCATCCGGCCCTGCGACGCGGGATCGATTGGCTGGTGCGGCACCAGGAGCAGGATGGCAGCTGGTATGGACGCTGGGGTGTCGCCTACATTTACGGCACCTGCTTCGCGTTGCGCGGCATGGCGGCAGCCGGAGAGAGTGATCGCGAGGCGCATGTGTTGCGGGCCGGCGAGTGGCTCCGCTCCATTCAGAACGCCGACGGCGGCTGGGGCGAAAGCTGCGAGAGCTACGATCGGGGCGCGTTTGTGGCCGCGCCGAGTACTCCGTCGCAGACCGCTTGGGCGCTGCTCGGATTGCTCGCTGGAGGCGATTCGGACAGCCTCAGCGTGCGGAACGGCATCGACTACCTTCTCGCAACGCAGCGTTCCGATGGAAGCTGGGACGAAGAATTGGCTACGGGGACCGGATTTCCTAAAGTCTTCTACCTGAATTACCACCTTTACAAGGACTACTTCCCCCTGCTGGCGCTGGCTTCTTTTTCGCAGCGCCGAGCGGCTTCGACGGGCAAAATATGAGATTTCCGATTGCGATGACAGCCGGCATGGCCGGATACATTCTCAAGAACAAAATGCGGCCCCGGCCGGAGTGGCAGAAGACGATCGCGCGCAGCACGGACGCGTCGAACCCGTTCCGGATCCTGCCCCCCAAAGCAGGGGAAAAGCGGGCTCCCCATCCCATGATCAACAAGCGCTTCCCGATCGTGCTCATGTTGGAGCCGCTGCACGCCTGCAATCTGACGTGCACGGGATGCGGGCGGATCCGCGAGTACGAATCCACTATCACGGAACGCGTGCCCCTGGAAGAGTGCCTGGTGGCGGTGGATGAATGCGGCGCGCCCATGGTCTCGATTTGCGGGGGCGAGCCGATGATGTATCCGCAGATCGGCGAACTGGTCAAGGGCATCCTGGAGCGCAACCGCTACATCTTTTTGTGCACAAACGGCATGTTTGTCCGCAAACGCCTGAAGGAGTTCCAGCCGGACAAGCGTTTCTATTTCAACGTCCACCTGGATGGCATGGAGAAGACGCACGATATTTGCGTCGAGAAGGAAGGCGTTTTCCGGGAGGCCATTAAAGGGATCAAGGCTGCCAAAGCCGCGGGCTTCCAGGTGTGCACCAATACGACCATCTACAAAGAGACCGACATGCGGGAGATCGAAGAACTGTTTGAGTATTTGAAGCAGTTCGGCGTTGATGGCCATCAGATCGCACCGGCATATGGCTACTCTTCCGTGAACGACCGCGAGATCTTCATGACGCGCGATGACATTCACGAAAAATTCAAGGATATCGACCGGCTGTCAAGGAAATATCCGGTGCGCGAGACGCCGCTCTACCTGGATTTCCTGAAGGGCGAGAAGGACCTGCCGTGCACGGCGTGGGGCAACCCTACATACAACGTGAAAGGCTGGAAGGGCCCATGCTACCTGATCACGGATGGGCACTACAAAACGTTTGAAGACCTCATGACGCAGACGCCGTGGGAGAGCTACGGGGAAGGCAACGATCCCCGCTGCGAACATTGCATGGTGCATTGCGGCTACGAACCTTCGGCGGCGCTGAACATCAATGCGAGTGTTGCCGACAATCTGAAGATGCTGGCATGGATGCTGCGGTGAACCCGAGCTATCAGCGGTCAATAGTCAGCGTTAAAACTAAGACAGGAGAAGCTGAAAGCTGAGCTCTGAGAGCTAGCGACTTATGAAGCCTGTCCTGGTCACCGGCGCTTCGGGGTTTCTCGGATGGCATGTGGCGCGCGTGCTGGCGGATCGGGGTTACGGCGTGCGGGCGCTGGTGCGGCGCGGCAGCCGCATCACCGGCCTGGAGGCGGAAATTGTTACCGGCGATCTCCGGGACGCGGATTCTCTAAAGCGCGCGGTGGCGGGCTGCGGGCTGCTGTTCCATGTAGCCGCCGATTATCGCCTGTGGGCCAGGCGGCCCGCGGAACTCTATCAATCGAATGTGGAGGGCACGCGCAATCTGCTGGATGCTGCGCGACGCGTCGGCGTGGAACGAGTGGTCTACACCAGCACTGTGGGCACGATCGGCATTCCTCAGGATAGGATTGGCGACGAGCAAACGGCGGTGTCGCTCGCAGACATGACGGGCGCTTACAAACGCAGCAAATTCCTGGCGGAACAAGTAGCCCTGGAGTTTGCCGGAGACGGTTTCCCGGTGGTAATCGTGAACCCGACCGCGCCCGTCGGAGATCATGACGTCAAGCCGACGCCTACTGGCCAGATCATCCTCGATTTCTTGAATCACCGGATTCCGGCCTTTATTGACACCGGTCTGAACGTCGTGAATGCGCGAGATGTGGCGGAGGGTCATCTTCTGGCGCTGGAGCGCGGGCGGGCGGGCGAGCGCTATATTCTCGGCTCCCAGAATCTCACCCTTTCCAAGATCCTCGAAGCTCTGGCCAGGATAACCGGGCGCAAAGCGCCGCATACGCGCCTTCCCTACGCAGTGGCCTATTGCGCCGGCGTTTGCAGCACCGCATGGGCGGAAATCACGGGCGCTCCGCCGCGTGTTCCCATTGACGCTGTTCGCATGGCCCGGAAAAAGATGTGGGTCACACATGACAAAGCGCGGCACGAACTCGGGTTCGAGCCCGCGCCTGCGGAAATCGCGCTGCGGAAAGCAGTCGAGTGGTTCTCGGCTTTTAAGTCGGGCGCGGCAGAAAAACCCGCCGCTTGATGAGACTTTTGTTAGTAGCGTCAGATCCAATGGAATATGGCGGAATTCTGAACCGGATGGAACTGCGGCAAAGCAGCCGGTTGCCGATCCGCTGGTGCCGGTCAGGGCGGTTCAATGGCCACGAGGTCGTACTGGTGGCGAACGGCGTGGGCTGGCGGCGCGCCGCCGCGGCTGTGGACGCCGGGTGGACCGCTTTGCGGCCGGAAGCCATCGTCAGCACCGGATTCTGCGGCGCTTTGGACCCTAAACTTCAGATAGCAGACGTGGTGGTAGGAACCCGCGTGGTCGCCGGAGGCTCAGATTATCCATCTCTACCGCTCGACTGCGCGAGGGAACATGCCTGCGGCGTGGTCCTCTCGGTCGATCACGTAGTGCAGACGGCAGCGGAGAAGCGCGCCCTACAAGCAGAGGGCCATACTGCCGTAGAAATGGAGGCGGGTGGCGTTGCCTCCCGGGCTAAAGCGCTCGGTGTAGGTTTTTTTTGCATCCGTGCCGTGACGGATTTGGCAGGCGAAGATCTGGCGAATGATTACAATCGAGCACTCCGTCCCGACGGCCGGTTCGATACAATGCGTATTTTCCGGTATGCTTTAAGCCGTCCGGCTGCCCGACTGCCGGAGCTGATCCGGTTGCGTCATAACTGTGCCTTGGCCGCACAAACCCTGGGAGAGTTTTTTGCAGACTGCCGATTATAGCGTCAGCGCCGTCCCTGTAACCATGCAGGCTGCGGTTTACCGCGGGCAAAGCACGGTGCGCGTGGAAGAGATTCCGACACCTTCGATTGGTCCGGGTGAGATTTTGGTCCGCGTAGAGGCCTGCGGCATTTGCCATACGGACCTGAAGAAGATCGAACACAATTTGCAGAATCCTCCGCGCATTTACGGCCACGAAACGGCAGGCGTGGTGGCCGCGACCGGACCGGGCGTTACGAAATTCCGTCCTGGGGACCGCGTGGTTGCCTTTCACCACATCCCCTGCCTTGATTGTTTTTATTGTGAACGGAAGCTTTACGCCCAATGTCCGGTCTACAAGCGGGTGGGAATTACCGCCGGGTTTGAGCCGGCCGGGGGAGGCTTTGCGCAGTTCGTGCGCATCATGGACTGGATTGTGGAACAGGGCGTCGAGCGGGTTCCCGACGGCGTTTCTTTCGAGCGGGCAACCTTGGTGGAGCCTCTCAACACCTGCCTCAAAGCCGTGGTGCAGTGTAATCCCCAACCCGACGACTTCGTGCTGGTGCTGGGACAAGGGCCCATCGGGCTGATGTTCACCATGCTGTGCCGGCGAACGGGAGCCCGGGTGTCGGCGACGGACACGATTCCCGAGCGGCTCGACGTGGCACGGACCTGCGGCGCTGAATTTGCGTGGAATCCACGCCTCGTGAACTTGCCCGAGTTGGTAAAGGCGGAAACGGCAGGGCGGGGCGCCGACCTTGTAATCGCCGCCACATCCGCGCCAGGAATTATGCAGCAGGCCGTCGCATGTTCCCGCCCAGGTGCGCGCATCTTGGTATTCGCACAGACCTCGCCGCTCGAACGAATCGAAGCATCCGGAGCGGATATCTGCGCCGAGGAGCGAACGCTGTTCGGATCCTATAGCGCATCCGTTGATCTGCAAAAAGAGTCCGCCCGCCTGGTCTTTTCCGGCGAGCTGCCATTAGATGAATTAATCTCCCATTGCTTGCCTTTGGTTAAAATCCGTTCAGGTTTCGATTTAGCATTGCATCCTGGACCTAAATCGTTGAAAATAATCGTTCAGCCACAGAGGTGGGTATAGTGAATAGCCAGATGATGGCTGCCGTGCTTTACGGCAAGGAACACTTGCAGGTAGAGCCGGTGGCTGTTCCTAACATCGGTAGCGACGACATACTGGTGCGAGTGAAAGTAGCGCTGACCTGTGGTACGGATGTGAAGGTCTTCCGGCGCGGTTATCACGCCCGTATGATCGTGCCTCCAGCGGTGTTCGGGCACGAGCTGGCCGGCGATGTAGTTGCCGTGGGCCGGGACGTCGAAGGAATTCGGATTGGCCAGCGCGTTGTGGCGGCCAATTCCGCCCCCTGTGATACCTGTTTTTTCTGCCGTCGCGGATTGGAGAACCTCTGTGAGGATCTCCTGTTCAACAACGGGGCGTACGCGGAATATATCCGAATTCCTGGCCGCATCGTGCGGCGGAACACGTATGTGATTCCGAAACACGTCAGTTATCACGATGCGGCTCTGGTAGAGCCACTGGCTTGCGTCTTACGCGGCTTCGAGGAGACTGCGCCGCGGCCTGGCGAAACGATCGGCATCATCGGCCTGGGACCCATCGGCCTGATGTTCGTTAAACTGGCGAAACTGTACGGGTGCCGGGTGATTGCCGTGGGGCGTCGTAAGACACAATTGGAGCGCGCGGCTTCGCTGGGCGCCGACGAGCTGATCGAAGCGCCGGCCGATTCCAACCCCGTGCCGGCAATCCGGCGTATGACACACGGCCGCGGAGTGGATGTTGCCATAGAAGCCGTCGGCATGCCGCAGACCTGGCATTGGGCAGTGGACATGGTTCGCAGGGGCGGTACGGTCAACTTTTTCGGGGGCTGCCCCAACGAGAGCAAAGTGAGTCTTGATACAGCCCTGCTGCACTATTCCGAGATCACCTGCAAGGCGACCTTCCACCACACGCCGGCTTACATCCGCAAGGCGCTGGACCTGATTTGCTCCGGCCACATCACGGCCGCGTTCTTCGTGAATCGTGAGGAACCGCTGGCCAACCTGCTCGAGGTCATGCGCCACCTGATGAGCCACAACGGGCACCTGAAGACGGCGATATTGCCGTGAAGGGCGGGCCTAGCAACCGGGCGCCAGGGGTTGGGGGCTGGAGTGGGCGGAACCGCATTTCTGGCTCCCGCTGAGTTCGTGCGCTCGCCGGAAGCGCTGGGGGACGTCTATTCACCGGAACAGGCGGCATGCTACACGCGCTGGCTCGCAACGCATCACTACGAGAATTTTCATGTCGTGAGTTTCCTGCTGCCTAAGCGGCTGCATCAGGATTTTTTCAATGTGTACGCGTACTGCCGCTGGGCCGATGATTTGGGCGACGAGATCGGTGATACGGCCGAAAGTCTTCGGCTGCTCGAATGGTGGCGCGGAGAACTCGACGACATGTACTCGGGACGCTCCAGTCATCCGGTTTTCGTAGCGCTGCGGGGCACGGTAGAGCGGCACGCCATTCCAAAAGAGCCGTTCGCCGATCTGGTCGCGGCCTTCGTGCAGGATCAGACCGTGACGCGCTACCGCACGTGGGAGGACTTGTTCGGATACTGCCGCAATTCAGCCAACCCCGTGGGGCGGCTGGTGCTTTACTTGTGCGGCTATCGCGACGCGGAGCGGCAGCGGCTTTCGGACGCTACTTGCACCGCATTGCAATTAGCCAATTTCTGGCAGGATGTCACTGTAGACCTGCTTAAAGACCGCGTATATATCCCGCTTGAAGTCATGGGCCGCAAGGGCTACTCAGTTGAGGAACTGTTGGCGCGCCGCGACGCCCCGGCCCTCCGCGCGGTCATGCGGGAAATCGTAGCCAGGGCGCGGGAGCTGTTCGAGACCGGCCTGCCGCTTGCCAGGATGGTGGACCGCAGGCTGGCACTGGATATCGATCTGTTCAGCCGGGGTGGAATGCGGATCCTCGAAAAAATCGAGGAACAGGATTATGACGTTCTGCGGGCGCGGCCGGCGATATCGAAGATGGACCGGGTGTGGCTGTTGTTGCGATCGCTGGCGCGGGTGGCGTTCGCGCGAGCGGCATGAGGCAGTACCGGAAGGTGGATGGAAATCACTTAGCCACGGATGAACACCGATGAACACCGATAAAGACAAACGCTCATCTGTGTTTATCTTTGTGAATCCGTGGCCCAGATCCGCTTTTTTAGAGCTTCTCAGAGCCATCCATAAGTGTTAGCGAATTTCATGCGACGCGCCACTAGCGAAGTAGACCGGTCTTATGACTACTGCCGGCGTGTTGCGCGCAAGAGAGCGAAAAATTTCTATTATTCGTTCCTATTGCTTTCGGCGCAGCAGCGCAAAGCAATGTGCGCGATTTACGCTTTCATGCGGTATTGTGACGATCTAAGCGATGAACCGGGCGCCACGCGCGCCGCCATGGAGCGATGGCGGTGCGAACTGGAAGAAGCGCTCGAAGGCCGCTTCAGCGCCCATCCTGTCTGGCCAGCGTTTCATCACACGGTTCGCCGTTTCCGTATCCCGCACGAGTATTTCCGGGAGATGATCTCGGGTGTGGCTTCCGATCTGGAGCCACGCCAAATCGAAACGTTCGACGAACTCTACCGATATTGCTATCGAGTGGCCTCGGTGGTCGGGCTGACGATCATCCACATTTTCGGCTTCGATACCCGCACGGCCCTGCCGCTGGCCGAAAAGTGCGGCGTCGCTTTTCAATTGACAAACATCCTGCGGGATGTCCGGGAAGATGCCGGGCTGGGGCGGATTTATTTGCCCCGCGAGGATTTATGCCGATTCGGTGTCCGCCCTGAAGACCTTGGCTCCGGAAAACGGACTGAGGCCTTCGTCCGGCTCATGCGCTTCGAAGCTGCGCGGGCCAGGTCGTATTACAACGAATCGATGCCGCTGCTGGATCTGGTGCATCCCCGCAGCCGGGCTTCGCTATGGGCGCTCATCACGATCTATTCGCGGCTACTCGAGCGGATTGAGGTTACCGGCTACGACGTCCTGTCGCGGCGCGTGCGCCTGTCGGCTGCGGAAAAATGCTGGATTCTGGCGCGCGCCATATTTTCGGGACGCACCCAGGTGCCGCCGCACACCGCGGCGGCGAGGTAGAGCCGGGCCGGTGAGGTCCCGCACGAAGCGCCCGCGGTAAAATCCGAATGGATGCCTACCTCTCGCCAGGTGAGTTGGGCCAAGATCCGCATCACAGCAGTGGCGGTCGCTGCCCTTGCCATTTTGTCCGTGCTGATGTATCTCCTTAGCGGCGGCACGTGGTTCGAAGAGAAGAGCACCTTGTTTTTGTACGTCCCGGACTCCACCGGGCTGAGCCCAGGCTCGGTGGTACGTGTAAATGGCGTGGATGTCGGCAGGGTAAAGAGCATAGCGCTCTCCGGCTCCAGTCAGGCGAACCGGGTGGTCAGGCTTACCCTGACAGTGGAGCGCCAATACCTGCCATCCATTCCCGCGGACGCCTTCGCGCAGATTAACTCCGACACGGCCCTTGGCGACAAGTTCGTGGATATCGACAAGACGGAAAGCAAGACAACCGTGCCCGTCCAGGACAATTCCGAAATAGCCTTCAAACCGCAGCAGGACTTGCTGAAAACTTTGGACATCCAGCAATTTGCGGATCAACTGCACAGCATCGAGACGTTGTTGGATGATCTCGAGCAGGGCCGTAACGCTGCGGGTCAACTGTTGGTAAGCGATGCCCTCTATGTCAACATCCAACAGGGGCTTGGCGATTTCAAGCGGCAGATCGAAAAAATCACCAGTAAAACCAATCCGGTGGGTAGCATGCTTTACACGGACGAGTTCTACCGTCAGATTCGCGAGCCGCTGCTGTTGCTCGACCGCCGCCTCTCTGATCTTCAGGCCGGAAACGGTCAACTGGCCGAGCTTCTCACAAAAAACGTCAAATTCGCTCAGTTGAGGGATGATCTGGTCAGCTTCCGGCAGCCGATCGAGAAGTTCAACAAAAGCGCTTTGCTTGCCTCAGACGAAATGTACAACGACTGGAGCCGCGGGCTGACGTCGCTGATACAGGGCGTCGAAACATTTAATACGAATCCGCTTATGACCAGTTCGGAGCTGTACGACAGTTTGAACGGCTTAGCCAGCGAGCTGCGCGACCAGGTGAAAGAGTTTCGCCAGGACCCTCGGAAATTTCTGCGAATCGGACGACTCTGAGCTGACACGCCCTATCGAAACTGCTTCTTATACAGGAATCGAACGCTGACGATTCCGTTCTGGTCACGATAGGCGATCGCAGACCACTGCGGATTCACGTCCCATTGCACGCGGATGATTTGCGAATTGGGATCGTTTACCGCAGTCACATAGGTGAAGGTCATATTATTCGAAATGCGTTGCTGGAGCGAAACCCGGGCCTGCGGCAGGTCGCTTCCACTGGCGAATGTGGGGTCGATACTCAGCTGGCTGACGCCGAACACTCTCTGTAACCGGCTGGCGATGGGATCCGCAACCGCCTTGCTCACGATCGCCGACTCGCCAATCTGTTCGAAACTCTGCGACGGTTGGGACGGCTGATTGGCGAGAACGTTGGGATCCGAGGTGGGCGTCTTACCGCTAGCCAACAGATTGACGATCTCCTGGAATCGTAGCGGTGGATCCGAGGTGTAGCTCAGATTCATATTGTCGATAGGGCCGTTTACTCTGAGCGTCACATCCACGCCTTGGGCCTGAGTCTCCAGGCTCAAATTCAAGACCGGTTGGATCCGGATCGGGTTGAAGAAGGAGATACTACCCGGGTTAACACTGTAAGTGTTGTTGAAGAACACCAGTTGTCCGCTGCTGACGTTAACGCGTCCGAGGACGCCCGGCTGGGAAGCGGTTCCGCGCACCTGTAAATTGGCATCCAGACTGAGATTTTCCGCCATTTGCGCCTGAACGATCAACCCAGGAGAGGTCCGAGCCTGAATATTGAGTTTCATGTTGTCCAGCACCGGCGAAGGGGTGGTCGCGTTCTCAACAGGCGGCGCGGCTCTTGTGAGAATCGACCCGAAGTCGCTGGTGGGAGTATACGTAATCTCACTGATGGTTACCGTGCCAGTTGCCTGACTGGCCTTTGCCGTACCCGTGAGCTGGACGTTGGTATCGACTACGACGCTTAGACCCTGCTGCACACGAACGCGTACTTTGCTGGCATTGGCGCGCAGCCCGAAGCGGGGCTCATTGGCGTAAGAGGCGAAGCCGCCGAGGGTTACCTTGCCGCCGCCCACCTCGGCGGTGAGATTCTGAAAATTCGCAGTATTACCGTTGAACTGGACCATTCCGTTGGCTTTGGTGATGCCGTTGCGGAGGTCGGTGTAATTCAGTGAAACATCGTGAAGCTCGATCCCGCCATTGACCTGCGGATTCGCGGTCGTTCCTCGTACGTCGGCCGAAAGCGTGAGATTGCCCGACGACACTATTTCACGGCTGAACTGCTGGAGCATTTCCAGATTGCTGTTGCCTTTCACGCTGGCGCTCAGGGTTTTGGCCTGAAGCGCAAGCGTGCCGGTTGCCTGAAGTTCGGTTTTCGGGCCTTGGATATGCAGGCTCTGGATACGGACCACGCCTCGGTCCAAGGTGGCTGTGATCGGGCCTTCGTTCTGGAATATTAGCTGGTTGGCGGCTCCTGGCCGCGGCGCAGGCTGTAAAGCGGCATGATTAAGCTGGAGCGAGCCGCGCAGCTCATCGGTTTTCGTTGCCGGGCCGCTAACCTCGACTTGCCCGCCTGCGGTTGCCTCGAAATCAGAGGCGCCGCCCTGCCCCACCAGCGGCTGGAGCCGCGACCAGGCCACATTGTCAAACGTAACTTTGGCTGTCAGGGGATAATCACCACCAAGTTGAGCGTTGCCGTTGCCATGAACCGCGGCGCCGGCCAGATCGGAATCGAGCGCAAAGTCCACGCGGCCGCCCGTAGTGTGAGCCGTCAAGGTCAGGTCTCCAAAGTTCCTGCCTTGCGCGGCGATTCCTTTCGCAGCGATGTCGGCATTCAGCTCCTGAAAAGCCACCCGGACGCCAGTCTGGCTTATCGCCCCCGCTCCGTTCGCGTTGATTTGCAATATGCCTCCGATTCCCGGGCGGATCTTCTGCACGTTCCGGATCCTCGCCAGGTCAAGGCGGGTGCTGTTGACACGAAACTGAATGTTACCGGACTGCAGATTTTGCGCGGGGTGATCGTAGCGGGCCGTCACATCAATCCGCGAAGGCCCGGAAGCGACTTCCAGCTGCGCCAGATCGACAAACGACGGAGCGTACGTCCCACGCAGGCGGATATGATCCAGGGGCTCGTCGTACAAGACGGCGTTTGCCAGGTCGAAATCGACGTTGCCCTCCGGATTCTGAATCGTGCCGGCGAAATGCGCCGATCCCGAGAGCGTGCCCTTAGCCGGGATGTTCTGCTTTGCGAGGGCTACAACGCGCTCGATCGGCAAGCGGGCGAGGCGGGCATCGGCCGTGGTTCGATACCCGGGCGCGAGCTGCGTGTTGCCATTTACCCGGAGATCGGACCCCGCGAAATCGGAGGTGACGTTGTAACTGACAGTTTGTCCGCTGGTGCGCGCCGTGGCACTAAAATCGCCGTAGGCCACGCCTTCGAACCCGAGCATGCGCGCGGTGAGATCCGCGTTGATACTGGACGGAACGAACTCGGTCTGATTGCCATTTTTCGAAAGGTTGGCGGCAAGATCGGCATCGAC
>CAZKVF010000359.1:0-7820 GCA_964556085.1 uncultured Solibacteraceae bacterium | reverse complement strand
CTCTCCTGGCACACTCCGGGGCAGGCCTACTGGAACGAATCTGCGTTTTACGCCTTTACGGCCACGGAAATCGATATTCTCGAAGCCGCGACCAACGAACTGGCAGAGATGTCGCTCGCCGCGGCCGGGCATGTAATCGATAAGCAGCTGTACAGGCAACTCGGGATTGTCGAAACCGCAATCCCCCTCATCAAGAGTTCCTGGGAAGCGGAACCACCGTCGTTGTACGGGCGTTTCGATCTGGCCTATGACGGAACAGCCCCACCCAAGCTTCTCGAGTACAACGCGGATACGCCGACATCGCTGGTGGAAGCGGCCGTTGCGCAATGGTATTGGCTGGAAGATACGCACCGCGACTGCGACCAGTTCAATGCCATTCACGAACGGTTGATCGCGCTATGGGGAGAACTGAGGCCGGATTTTCCTGGACATCACGTCGACTTTTGCTCGATGGATGACGCTGAGGATCGGATGACCATCACTTATCTGCTCGATACGGCGCAACAGGCCGGCCTTTCGGCGGCCAGTTTCCTGATCGAGGAAATCGGCTGGGACGGAATGAACTTTGCGGCGCCTGACGGGCGGCCGCTCACGTCGGTATTCAAACTTTACCCGTGGGAATGGATGGTACGCGAGGAGTTCGGCAAATATCTGACCTCAAGCCCTGTCATTTGGGTGGAGCCGCCCTGGAAAATGCTGCTTTCGAATAAGGGGTTGCTGCCGATTTTGTGGGACCTTTACCCCGGACATCCCTATCTGGTCAACGCCAGTTGGAACGAACCGCCGGACGACACAGCGTGGGTCCGCAAGCCGCTGCTGGGCCGCGAAGGCGCAAACACAACCCTGCACTACGCTGGCGGCGATCTGTCAACGAGCGGAGGGTACGGGGAAGAGGGGTTCGTCTTCCAGGATTTCGTGCCGGTCAAAGATTTCGACGGCAAGTACCCGGTCATTGGCAGTTGGGTGATCGGACAGGAGCCTGGCGGGATGGCCGCCGGGATCGGGATTCGCGAATCCGCTACACCGATCACCGACAACTTCAGCCAGTTCGTTCCCCACTTATTCGGATAGTAAAAGGCAGTCACTGATTCAGTAATTGAAGTGGTGACTTAAACCGAGCGTCGGCCGATTAGAAAGCTCACCAACCAGATCACCAGGAAAACCAGGAACAGGATCTTCGCAATTCCAGCTGCGGCACCCGCTATTCCACTGAATCCAAGCACCGCCGCAATTAGCGCTATTATCAGGAACAGCAATGAGTAATGCAACATGGGTTAACGTCTCCTTTCCGGACTAACGGCCCGATGTTCGAGTTTTCGGCATCGGCCGGTCGGTCTTTGCGTAGTCGGCGCCAGCCTCTGCCGTCGACGAGATATCGTCCGCGCCAGTGTGTTGCATCACCTTCTTCGCTCGAGTAACCCACTCCGAGTCATCGCAATGCACCGACGCGAGGATTCCACCCTTTTTGACCAAGCCTTCGTAACGCTTGGCCTCGTATTCCGGGATACCCATTCCAACCAGCGCTCCCATCAGCCCGCCTACAACGCCGCCGGCGCCCACGCCCGTCAGAGCAGCCACGATCGGGCCCGCTGCCACAATCGGCCCTAGGCCAGGAACCGCGAGAGCACCGATGCCGGCAAGTACGCCGAGCGACCCACCTACTACACCGCCTACCGTAGCGCCGGCAGCCGTTCCCTCAGGCGCTTTGGTGTGCTTCTCGTGGGCGAATTCTTTCGTGCCCACGTTGTTCGGCATTAAAACCGAGATATCTTCGCTTCGGAATCCGTTGGCTCGCAGTTCCTCAATCGCCTGTTCAATTTGGGGCCTGTCGCGGTAAATGCCGTAGACTACCCTGTTTCTGGCCATAGATTGCTCCTCGGGGGCGCAGTTCTTCGTCGGTGTAACTTACACGGTCTGTGCTGCGCCTGCCTCTACACCTCGTTTGATGCCCCCTTAATTGGCTTGGTCTTTTTTGGGGACGCTTCGCATTCGGGATCCAGCTACCGCCCGCTCAACGGAGTTACCCAGGTGTGACGCGCTTGTACCATACCTCCGATAAAATTCCTTGACCTGTCTACAACCGACAGGTTGACACTGGAAGAAGGAACGATGCCACTGACGATCACTAAGCTGGCGCGAGCCTGCGGGTTGAGCCGCACGACCGTGCTGTACTACGAATCCGTGGGGCTGCTCCGGCCGGCGCGCCGGAGTGCAGGTAACTACCGGATGTATTCCGATATTGACCTCGTCCGCCTGCGTGAGGTCTGCGCCTACCGTGCCAGCGGACTGAAAATTGGCGACATTCGTTGCATCCTCGATCGGCCGCGTGGCGATGCCGCGGCTGTCCTCCAGCGGCGGCTCCTCGAAATCGCTAACGAGATCGAGACACTGAAGGAACATCAGCGTGCTATTGCACGGCTGCTCGGGGGAACGAATTGCTTAAGGAGAGGTCGAATGATGACGAAGCAGAAGTGGGTCGAAATTATGCGGGCGACGGGCTTCAGCGAAGAGCAGATGCACCGCTGGCATCGTGAGTTTGAAAAGGCCGCACCGGCCGAACACCAGGAATTCCTGGAATTCCTCCACATCCCGGCCAACGAAGTGAAACAGATTCGTGAGTGGTCTGCGGGATAAATTTTGAGGAATGGCTTTGGGGCTGCCCTGTAGCTCTGCGGAGCGGGTACCAAGCCAGTATACTGTCCCCATGTCACCCGCCCGCTTCGCATGCTGCCTGTTCGCGGCCGGAGGCCTGCTGGCTCCCTCCTTCCTCCAAGCTCAAGACGGTGCCGGCGCCAGAGCCATCGACGCCGGCTTCCAGAAATTCTGGGCAGCCGCCTCTCCCGCCGAAGCCGAGCCGGCGGCTGCCGCCCTGATCCAGGCGGGCGTCAGCTTCGAGGAAGCCTGGCAGCGCTTGAAGGCGGGACGCACTTATGCGGCCCAGCCGCCGGGGGTTGTCATGCGCAGCAGCCGCGGCTCCGACGGCGTCGAGCACAACTATGCGGTTAACGTGCCGGCCGGTTATGATCCGCACCGCCGCTATCAGGTTCGCTTTCAGCTCCACGGTGGCATTGGGGGGCGCATCGACAACAAGCCGCGCGGCACCGGCGAGATCGGGCCGCTGGCGGGCGCCGAACAGTTTTATGTCCTGCCGTACGCCTGGACGGATTCGCCCTGGTGGTCGAGCGATGAGGTCCTCAACCTGAACGCCATTGTGGATGCCCTCAAGCGGACGTACAACATCGATGAGAACCGCGTTGTGGTTGCTGGCGTCTCCGACGGGGCTACCGGCGCTTACTACATCGCCATGCACGATACCACGCCATACGCCAGCTTCCTGCCGCTCAACGGCTTCATCATGGTGCTGGCCAACGGCGAAATCGACGATGGCCGCATCTTTCCCAACAACCTGCGCAACAAGCCATTGTTCGTGGTTAATGGCGGGCGAGACCGCTTGTATCCCACCGGGATAGTGGAGCCGTTTACCCACCATCTCCGGAGCAGCGGCGTTCAAATCGACTATCATCCGCAGCCGGATGGCGAGCACAATACCAAATGGTGGCCCGAGGTCAAGGATGCCTTTGAGCAGTTCGTGGCCGATCACCCGCGCGACCCTCATCCGGACAAGCTCACCTGGGATGCCTCCGACCCCCAAGGGCACTCCGCCCACAATCGCGCCCACTGGCTGGTACTAGATTCGTTTGGCCCCGCCCCGGGCGAGGCCGCGCGCGTACCGGACGTGAACGTGGTCGCCCCTTCGGAAGACGAGGTCTTTCCCGAAACGGCGGGGCTGCTGTTCGGTAGAGACAAAAGCGCTGGCCACGTCGATCTCGTTCGTACCGGCAACACCGTGCAGGCCGTGACCAAGGGCATCGCGGGTTTCACGCTGCTCCTGTCGCCGGACACATTCGATTTCCGCCAGCCGGTGAAGGTCGTCGCCAACGGCCGCGAGGTATTTAACGGAATGGCTGCAACCAGTGCGAAGACCTTGCTTACCTGGGCTGCCCGCGATAACGACCGCACCATGTTGTACGGCGCCGAACTGCATATCAAGCTGAAGCGCTAAGCCGATTGCGGTGCGCGCCAGTACAAATCCAAGCTATTCCCAAATGTAAGCGCCTGTCACAAATCGACTTGACTTCCCCGGCCGTCATCCAGCACGCTGATTGTTTATGCCCCTCCCTCACGTCATCATCCTGGCTATCGTCCAGGGGCTTACGGAATTCCTGCCGGTCAGCAGCACCGCGCACCTGTACCTCTCCTCATGGCTGCTGGGGTGGCAGACGGAATCGCTGGATTTCGATATTTCCCTGCACATCGGCACGCTGCTCGCCGTGGTGATCTATTTCCTCCCCGACTGGATTCAGATCATCGTGCAGGCTTTCGGCGGAAACGCGGGCAACGACGGAGACCTGAAGGATAATCGGATGCTGCTCTGGCTGTTGGTCATCGGGAGCATCCCGGCGGGTATCGCGGGGCTGCTTCTGACTAAATACGCCGAAAGCACTTGGCGGAACCCTTTCGTAATTGGCGCCATGCTGGTGGGGGTAGGCATCCTGATCTGGATGGCTGAGCGGCTGGCAACCCACGCGCGGCCCTTGGCTTCGCTCAACTTGCCCGATGCGGTGGCCGTGGGCGTCGGCCAGGCCCTGGCGGTCGTTCCGGGCGTCTCGCGCAGCGGCATCACCATCGGCTCAGGCTTATTTCGTGGACTCACACGGGAAGCTGCCGCCCGGTTCTCTTTCCTGCTGTCAACACCCACCATCGCCGGCGCCGCCGCCAAAGATCTTTATGACACCTATAAACAAAGCGGCCTGCACGGATTTGTCAATCCCGTCTTCCTCATCGGGATCGTGGTCAGCGGGATTACCGGCTGGATCGTCATCGCCTGGTTCCTGCATTACCTGCGCCGCAGCAGCCTCATGCCGTTTGTCTATTACCGCATCATCTTTGGCGCTATCGTGATCGCTCTCGCTTTCATACGGCGTCCCGCTTAAGGGCGGTGATCTCCGGGTGTTTATCCCCGAGACCCCTTTGCCACATTGTGGCCCCGTATCACAGGGTTACGAGACGTAAGCTGCCCCCGATCATTATGCCGGGCCATGGCATTGAAGCTGCATTGTGCAAGCGGCGATGAAGCGCCTGTTGATGGTGGCTGTGGCCGCAGTGTTTTCGCTCGCGGCGGAAGATGCGCAAAGGGTAAGCGAGGTGGTGATCGAGGGCGCCCCCGCGGGCTTTCCGCTGGAAACGCGTGCCGGCGAACCATTGGATCCGGCAAAGGTCCAGATGGATGTAAAGGCGCTTTGGCAATGGCGCCAGCCTGGCGACGTGCGGGTCGAGCAAATTTCCGAAGGCGATCAGGTGCGGGTAGTGTTTCGGGTCGAGCCGCGGCGTACCGTGCTTCTGCACAAGGTGGAGATCGATCCCGCTACTCCCGGAATTAACGCTGGCATACAGCCCGGCGAGGAGATCGATGACCGGCGGGCGCAGGCCATCGCGGCCGCCCTGCGTGTGCAATTGGAACAGTCGGGACACGTCCACGCCAAGGTGGAGGCGCATTTGGCGGATGCGGGGCCAGGCCGGGCCGATCTGAGGATTCACATTGATAAAGGGCCGGCCGTAGACGTGGGCTCGGTGTCCTTCACCGGCGATTTGGGCGTGAAGGAGGAGGACCTGCGAAAATCGTTGCGCGCCACCGGCAGCAAGACCATCCTGCCGGGCGTTCCGGGGTTGTGGAATAGCTGGCGGTTGCTGCGTCCCTACCAGGCGGAATCGGCGCCGGCTGACGTAGCCAATCTGCAATCGTTTTACTACAGCCACGGATTCTATGACGCGAACGTAAGAGTGGACTCGGTGGATTTCAACGGGTCGAAGGCGCGTGTGCAATTCCTGGTCGAATCGGGGCCGAAATATCAAGTCCGCGAGTTCACCCTGTTTGGCGCCGATGGCCCACGTCAGATCGCGCCGGGCGCGGCCTGCCGCGAACTTCTGGCCGAGCGGCGGAAGGCCGAGCGGGACGGCGTCCTCGATTTCACGGCGCGGATTGAAGTCCTTAAAGTGGCCGACAACGAAGCCGATCTCCGCGCCACGCTCGAGCGTGGGCCGGCTTATGAGACTGGACGTATCACCTTTCGCGGCAACCGCAAGTTCAGCGACACCGTGCTGCGCCGGGCGATGCTTCTCGATGAGGGCGCGCCGCTGGATGAGATGCGTCTGCGGCGGTCGCTGGCGCAAATCAACGCCATGGGTTTCTTCCAACCGCTCGCCGAACGGGACGTGGTGGTATACACGCCGCCGGGCTCGAAGGCCGCGGATCTGACGATCTGGCTGAAGGAAAAGAAATCGCGCTCCTGGTCGTTCTCCGGGCCCGTAGGTCCGATGAGCGTGGCCGGGCCACTGGAGGCCTCGATCGGAACGCGGCTGCCCGCTTGGGGGCAGGGCCTCCTGGAGCTTTCCACGTACACGCTTTCGGCCAAGCTGTTCTTTTTCCCCAAGCCACTCGCCACCCTGATTCCGATCCTGCCCAACAAGCGTTTCGTGCCTATGTTGGTTCTGTCGCGGCCGCTGCTGCCGGGGCAGCGTTTCCTGTCGGGCGCGACTTTCGCGCCGCAACTGGGGTGGCAGGGCATGCTGTTTGGCTACGGGGTTGGCCAGGCACGCGACCTGTTCCGCGGGCTCTTCCAAAGCGACCGCGCCTTCACTCCCGACTTGCCGGTCACCTTCGTCAATGGCGGCCGGGAAGGCACCATGGTTTGCACGCCACCCAAGACGGCGGGGGAATGGGCGCGTCAGATCGGCGGAATCGTGACGAGCGTGGGGTTCTCGTTTCTGCCCTTCTGAACGAGCGGTCAGCGCTCAGCAATCAGCCGTCAGCCAGAAACCGCCTTGCTGAAGGCTGGCCGCTGACCGTGATAGCTGTTTTCGGAACTTTTCCGCTGTCCCCGCGTATCATCCAGCGGGTGGGACATCTCGTTCGCAGGCTCGTACGCTCGCCCGGCTTTACGGCGATTACCCTGGTGACGCTGGCCATCGGCATTGGGGCCAATACCGCCATTTTTAGCGTCATCAACGCGGTACTGCTGCGCCCGCTGCCCTATCCCGATCCGGACCGCTTGGTCGGCGTCTGGCTGCGGGCCCCGGGATTCAACCTTGATCACATGGACAGCGCCGCGCCTGCGGAGTATTTCACGTTCCGGGAAGAAGGCCGGGCGTTCGACAAAATCGGGCTGTGGGTTCGCGAAGCTGCCAGCGTAACGGGATTGGGTGAGCCTGAAGAAGTTGTCGGTTTGAGTCTTACCGAGGACACCCTTCCGGCTCTCGCACTGCAGCCGATCCTGGGCCGCTGGTTCACCCACCGGGACGAGTCCCCCGGCACCCCGGAAACCGTGATCTTGAGCTACGAATACTGGCAGCGGCGTTTCGGCGCTAGCACCGCGGTTATCGGAAAAAGGCTGATCGTTGGTGGCAAAGCCCGAGAAGTGATCGGAGTGATGCCGCGCGGATTCCGGTTCTTGGATTTGCAACCCGCTCTGTACCTACCTCTGCAATTCAATCGAAGCGAGGTTTTCCTGGGTGACTTCAGCTACCGGATGGTGGCCCGGCTCAAACCGGGTGTGACGCTCGATCAAGCCAACGCCGACATGGCGCGGATGCTACCGATGATGGCTCGGAAATTCCCGCCTCCGCCAGGATTCTCACCCAAGATGTTCGACGATTTTCGCCTCGGGCCCGCCGTCACCCCGTTCAAACAGGATTTGATCGGCGATATCGGCAGCGTGCTTTGGGTGCTGATGGGAACCATCGGCATGGTGCTGCTGATCGCC
>CAZKVF010000358.1:0-7226 GCA_964556085.1 uncultured Solibacteraceae bacterium | reverse complement strand
GTGCTCCGGATCAGCTTGCAGACTGTAATCCGCCCCTCTCTTTTTTGGCGTCACAGGTCCTCAGGACTAAATAAATCTCCCTAATCCACAGATTCCCATGCGGACAGGCGAGACTCAAGGAATTCGGCGCCGGCTACGCGGGGTCTGGCGGCTAGAGCCGAGTTTGATCACATGCTCCACCTCCGCGACCACGGATCGGCGCTCCCAAAAAACGTCAGGTCGTCCCCGCCGAAACTGGCAGCCTCACCCGCCCGCAGCCCCGCCGCGCCCGTCAACTCCGGACTCAAGTTCGCCGCCATGCACGCCCCCGCGAACGCCGGATCGATCTTCGGGGGCTCCGCGCCTCTCCCAGGGCCGGCCAGGCGATACCTAGACTGATCACCACGTCGTCATGCAAGCTGCTCGGCGCCGAGTACCTCATCATTCCGCTCGCGGAGGCCCGCCGCGCCGCTTTCGGCAGCCGAAGTTGCGAAAATCTTCGCCTGGTGGTTTACAGGCGGAGACGGCATCTGCGCGGCAGGGTGTTGTTGAGATCGAGTCCGTTGACCAGCGGAGCCAGTTCCTCGGCTCAGATCGTAACGCTGACTTGCTTCTCACTTAGAAACAACCAGCGAAACTGGCGCTTAGGATATAGCCGTCACGCTAAGAAGTCCGTCCGGGGGATGAGGGTAGGCCGCCTGTAGCCTATGTCAGCCTGGTTTTTAGAGCTTCCAGCGAAGGGGCAAAGAAATAGCCGCCCCCAGTGGGGATCACCCAATCCACACCATTCCCGCTGCCATCTTTGCTCGTGATGCGCTTGCCGATGCGTCGGCCCGCTTCGTCCTTTACCGCAACATTAAAGGCGCGCACCCGCTTCTCTCCTGCTGCATTGTTTTGTCCAATGATCGGATCGTGGCCGCCCCGTTCGTTCGGAGGCCGCTCCCGAGATCGATCACCGTTGGCGGCGGCCGGCTCCTTGAAATCCGGGTTATTGACCCATCTCTTGGTGATGAATTCGAACTGTCTTTCGATCGAGGTTTGATAGCAGAGAAAATGGAGACCTCGATCTACCTTGTCATCGTCCGCTGGTTTCTCTGGAGTCGAGAACTGCTTGCCACGCCGGAGCGGAGGGCCATACGGGATCCCCCTCCGCAGGATGCGATGCGTTTGGGTTGTGTTTTCGTTGAGTGGAAATGTTTCGTCGCCCGCCTGCGGTGGCGAGAGGCTCAGTCTCTCGTCGTCGCGAGGATACGCCTTCCGAATATGGCTTGTGAATGGACAAACCAGTCCTTCCCGGTCGCTGGCGGCGGTTGGAAAATGCGGCAGTGGCGGGTCGGTATTGCCGTCCGTACACTCAACCGGATCCTGCGGCGTGCTCGGCAGCGGAGCCGTCTTGCTCTGAAACTCGAAATTGTTATTGGCACAATCGGCGTCGCCCAATGCCGGGATGTCAGCGTCATTTGCGTTCTGGCTGGAACCCTTGGTCCGCATCAGTGGAGCGCCGCTCCGCCAACGTCCGACTAGTTGAGCCCCTAACAGGTCGGCGGTGACCGTCGGCGCCCCTTTGCCCCGCACTTCACGGCTCTTGGCTTTCAGGAATTTATGAAACCCCGCGACATCCTGCCGTAGCCGCCGGAACACCAAGAAAGATCCGTCATCGGCCCAGGCCGGTCCCGCGCTTACGACTGCGCCCGGGTTTCTTGAATGCTTTAGGATCTCCACCGGGGTAGCCGAAGACGAATTCTCCTGGCCAAATCAGGTCCTGCCCGGGCTTGCCTTGGTCAGGATCGTCTGGGTTCTGACGTACGGTGAGCACGTCATGCTCATTCTCCGACAGAGTTCCTCGAATTCCTGGTTGGGAAATCCCATCAAGGAATCCGAACTGTTCATGGCCGGCTAATTCGGCCGGCAGGTTCTGGCCGCTTTC
Organism: uncultured Solibacteraceae bacterium; assembly: GCA_964556085.1. Classification (GTDB taxonomy): domain Bacteria; phylum Acidobacteriota; class Terriglobia; order Bryobacterales; family Bryobacteraceae; genus PSRJ01. The sequence goes on along the minus strand of CAZKVF010000358.1, from coordinate 5,320 downwards.
GCGCCCCTTTCCTCTGAAGCCCATGAGTTCCCCCGCCGGCCCAATGTCCTTGAGCCATTCGTTCACGGCCCTTTGGACATCCTCACCATCGTCACCCGCAACAATCAGAACGACGTCAACCTGAGTACTGGTGCCGCCGACGAGCCAGTTCTTCGGATGTCCTTCCGCTCCCCGGTCATTTATGGGATCGCTCAGTAGCTTGGAGCGGGAGGCCAGTCCTTCCTTGAAAGCGCTGTCCGCGAAGTCGTTTCTCACATTGATCGCGCCAATCTTTTGAAGACCTTTATAGGAGAAGGCGATGTTTACCCAAGTCACCTTCAACCCCGGCTCGCTCTTGCGGCGGTAACGCATGGACTTGTAAAGCCGGTTGAAGGCAACCACCTCCGCCAGTGAGGCAATCCATGGGATCTTACGCTTCAGCCATTTCTTGAATGTCGCAGCGCGTCGAATTTTGAGAAAAACCAAAGTCTGGAAATCCTTATTGAAGCCGCCCAAGATATTGCCCTGTATGTTATCGATGCGGAGCACAGGTTCACGCAGTGCGCGGGGATGAGATGGGCCTGACCCACCAGCGTGCGTTGGAAGCGGTGCGGGGGTTTCTCGTATGGGCATGGAATCGCTCCTTTCGACAAGATCAGGGGAGCTTCACAAGGAAAGCAAACAAACGGGGCAAATTTCAATTCCGGAATGCAGAAGGAGGGCCGGCCAGGCGCAGGTTAGCGGCCGCCCCCCACCGCGGATATTCAGAGATCTACCGGAATAGTCAATCCACCCGGTGCAGCCTCGAATTTCTTCTTGACAATCTTGCCGCACTGAATGTGATAGTTGCTCAGGCTTTTTAGCGTATACGGACCTGCCGGGACGCGGACAGGTTCCTTGGGCACAGGCTCTTCGAAGGGCCAGCCCGTCTTTTTGAAGTCTACGTAAGTTCCAGAAGGGCCACCGATTAGGACCGTATCTGCCGCTTTCGGTGCCGCCTTGCTCATCTTTGGCCCGAGTTTCTTCACCTGGGCCCTACCGTCTGCTGTATATTCAATCTCAGGTGTAAAAGTCACACCGTGCTTTGTAGAACTCGCCATGGTCTTTCTCCTTCAGTGAATGTGGTTGTCTGCAAGTATCTGTAGAAAGCGAGAATCCTTCTGTAAGTCCGCCAGATCCGGAACGCGTTCCAACATTTTCAATAGGGGCGCCGGGGCGCTAGCGATCAAGGCCAAGGTGCGGTCGCGCTCGCCTAGAGCTTCGTAGGTCTGCGCTACCATTTCGGACACATTCACGTCCCCTGCTGCAAGCGCCAAGGCTTGCACGGCATTGGCCTCCGCCTCCTGGCGTTCTCCGAGACGTGCGCTCAGATAAGCCAGGCAGGAGCGCGCAAATCCGTCCTTGGGATTCCGGTCCAGTTCGTGATAGGCCAGATCCAAAGCTTCGCGGTATGCGCGTCGTGCTTGCAGGGACTGGCCCGTGCGGCGATAGGAGGTTCCCAGGTTCATATACAGACCAAACTTGTTGTTCGGAGGGGGGCCGAGTTCCAGCGCGCGCAAATAATAAGGCACGGCTTCCCCGTCCCGACCTTGGTATGCCAGCGATACGGCCAAGGTATGTACCGCATTAGAGGTTTCTCGCAGGTTGATGGCCAGCCGCAACTCACGCTCTGCTTCCGGGTACTGCCCCATCGCGAGATATGGCCGGGCGAGCCCGAAGTGTGCGACGGGCGAGCCGGGGGCTACTCTTACGAAGTTTTTGTACTCGCGTACAGCTTGCTCAAACTCCAATCGATCGTAATAGAACGAGGCAAGCGAGCGGTAATTCTCGAAATAATCCGGCTGCAGGTCGGTGGCTTTCTGAAACGACGAAAGGGCTTCATTGGGTCGATTGCTTCGCTGATATACCATGCCAAGCTCGCGCCAAAGATCACCGTTCAGGGGTTCGATCTGGATGGCCCTTTGCAGGTCCGCCTGGGCTTCCTCGTATCGGCCTGCGGACTCATTGATCACGGCCGATACAAAACGGACGGCAGCCACGTCCGGATTGCGCTGCTCGGCCCTGCCGAGAGATTCGCGGGCGCCGTCCCACCACTGTTCTTCACCGGTCAGTTTGTACTTGAGTACCTCGGCCTCAGCTAAACGCGCATGCGTAAGAGGCGATTGCGGGTCATCCCCCACGGCGCGCCTCAAGAGCTCGATCGCTTGATCGATGGCCTGCGGATCACCGCGGGTCAAAGAAACCCCTTGAGCCCATTCCTGGTATGCCGCGGGGCTTATTGTTGCCGTCGCGGCCAGCGGCGGCAGGCGAAGTTTAATCGTTACCATGCCGGCTAGAGCCACTGGCAGGTTACTTATCTCTCCGGCCGCGTATTTCACCTGCCATTCAGCCAGACGGACCTGTGTCCGCGCGTCGGCCAGGTACGCCCGTACCACCAACTGCCCGTTTTGCTGTTGCCATTCCCCTGAAATTGTGTGCGTCGCACCCAGGACCGTACGGGCCTTCGATACTGTATCTACGTTATTCTGTAAAGCATCGCTTAGTGGAATCACGGTGAGCCTTGCGCGGCCTGGTTTTATGTGGCTCAGCCGCTCCGCGGTATCGACCAGCAATGCATCGCCGAGGGCTTTCATATCGCCAGCACCGTCGAAGGGCAACATGGCCAGGCGCACGACTTCGCGGGGGCCGGCTCCACGCTCGTAGAAGAACATGCCGGACAAGCTCGCGAAGATCACGGCGGCGGCCGCCGCCGCCCAAATCCAGCGTCGCGAGTGCGGCGCCAGGGCTTCGGCCAATTCGCCGGCGTTCCGAAACCGGCGCGCCGGGTTGGCATCGAGGCAGCGGGACAGAATCGGATCCCAGCGGGAGTGGGCCGATGGCGGTTTGCGATTAAAGCGGTCGTCCCAGGAGTCCAGCGCGCCATAGGGCAGCCGGCCCGCGGCCATCTCGTACAGGATTACACCGGCTGCATAGACATCCGACGCAGGGGAGGCCTTTTCTGCCTTCAACAGTTCCGGAGCCATGTAGTCGGGCGTGCCAGCGGCTTCACCCGATTGGACCGATGGCAGCGGGGCCTCAGGCCGGCGCGCCAGGCCGAAATCGGTAATTACGGCGCGGAGAGCCCCGTCGGCCCCGGTGGTCAGAATCACGTTGTTGCTTTTCAAATCCCCGTGCACCACCCGGTTGCGGTGCGCTTCGGCCAAACCGGCTGAAACTTGACGGGCTACGGCGCGAACTTCCGCCGGGGACATCTTGCCGCGGCGAAACCGGGCGGCCAAGGTCTCTCCTTCAAGAAACTCCATGGTCACGTAATCGAATTCCACTCCCCCGGCCGAGGTGGTGTGGATCTCGAAGATCTTGCAAACATTGGGATGGCTGATTTCCTGGGCGTTGCGGACTTCCGGGGGCAGCCGGCGATGAAAACCGGGTTTGGCGCACTTGATGGCGATCCGGCGTTTCAGTTTTTCGTCGAAGGCCTCGTAGACAATGCCCATGCCGCCTTGGGCGACTTCGCGCACGATGCGGAAGCGGCCGTCGACCAGATCGCCGGGCGCAAATTGGACGGCCGGTGCGGCCGGGCGGTAGAGCGGGTCCAACAAGAACCCGTTCATACGCTGCTCCGCCTCCACATAGCTCCAGACCTCCCCGAAGAGTTCGGAGTCGTCGCCGCAGGCGCTGCGTAGAAACGTCTCGCGCTCGCGGGCTGGGCGGGCGAGGGCGAGATCGACCAGGTTCATCACCTGGTCGTCATCCGCGGCTTTGTGCTGCATCGGCTGATTCCATTTGCGCGAACAGCCACAGGCGGGCGTCGCGCCACATCCGCTGCATGGTGCGCAGCTTCATTCCCAGCACTTCGGCGGCTTCCTGGTCGCCGAGGCCGAGAAAGTACTTCACTTCCACTACGTTGCACCATTCCGGCTTAGTTTTAGCGAGCCGGTCTAATAGCCGGTCGATAGTGATCGCCAGGTCCAATTTAGCGCGGTCGGCCGGGAGAAACTCTTCGACGCCTTCCATGACCACGAAGTCGGCACCGGGCCGCTTGCGCGCATGGTCAATCAGGTACTGGCGCATTGCTCTACCTGCAATAGCGTAAAAATGCCGGCGATTCTGCCAGTCCCGGTCCTTAGCAGCCACCAGACGGAAGTAGATCTGATCGACCAGCTCGGTAGGTTGCAAAGAATGGCCCTTGCGCTCGCCTTTCATGAGGTAATGTGCAAGGCGGCGCAGATTGGGATACACGAGGGCGAATAGTTCGTTTTCGGCTCCGCGGTTACCTTCGCGCCACTGACGAAGGAGCCGAGTAATTTCTCCCGCCTGTTCGGGCATGGTTGTACTCAAAAAGGGATTGCGGAATTATATCGCAACCCGTTCGAGAGAGCGAGGGCCGCCCGCGTTCTCGACCGCCTGGTGATGGAGCCGGTCCGTCCTTTGGCCGGCGATGCCGCGCGCCTGCTGGTCTCCCCTGAAGGTCCCCACCACGTCATGGAGGCCGACAAGAAGATCCAAGGCTCGCACGAGCACACCAGCAAGCGCGCGCTGCAGACCCACGTCGGCAAAGTAATGTGCGACGGCGACGGCGAGTACAACGGAGCGGACTATTGGCACCATCAAAATCAAACCCGAGCACCAAGGCCTGCTGCGCGAAGAAATGGGCATCAAGAAAGGCCAGACGATCGGCATCGCTGATCTGATGGCCAAAAAGCGCAAGGACAAAAAAGCCGGCGACACCGCCGCCGCTCGTGAGCAGATGAAGGCAATCCGCGCTCAGCTTTCACAACAGGCCAAGTGGTTCTGTGTGTTCTCCGGGTTGTTAACCAACGACACTGAGATTTTCGCAACTTCTCTCTGGCTCCCCGGCCGTGATTCGAAAACCGACCCGTTGGTTAACTGTCAAGCGGTCGGCCTGAGGTTTCCGGACTCAGAGACTTGGGGAGAGTTCGCCGGTTCCTCCGAGGCGGACTGAAATTCTCGAACTCTCCACCCTGTAGGTGGAAGCACTGGAAGCCGTGAAATTCGTAACGAGCGTGCCGCTGGCGAGACCGACCACAGAAAGGCGGCTGATGCTAACGGTGCGGTTTTTCCTTCAACCCGGCGTCAGCTGGCTGCGCAAAATGCTGCTCGAATAACTCCCGCGCCCGTTTCATTCCTTCCGGGCTCAGCACAACCGACTTCGCCTTGCTCTTCGGATCGGAGATGTGCCCCTTGGCATGCAGCCGGTCCAGTGCGTCCCAGTCGTAGGATTTCCACGCGCGGGCACCCCACGCACCTTCCTCCGTGATCGTCAGATACAGCAACGCCAAGACCATTTCGTCGACTTTGTCGCGGTCGTAGTCCATCAGCA
>CAZKVF010000357.1:0-11713 GCA_964556085.1 uncultured Solibacteraceae bacterium | reverse complement strand
ACTTGCGCTACTGCTACCGCTTGCGCATGCAAGGGCGGTGCCGCCGCGCCGAAAAGCAGCAGCAGAAGAGAAACCGTAACCCCTAAGCGACTGTACATGCAAACCCCCGAGTTCGTAAGCGATCCGAACTTCGTCAGAATTTATCTCAATCCAATGAATGTGTCCAATATATTCATCCACTGGTAATGATCGGTTTTAGCGATCGGTCAGGCGGCCGCCGGCTTCTGGGGCAAAGTGCAACTTTCAGGGCCGAGCTAAGCTCCCCTATGGCGTTGGGAAGAATCTCGGTACCGGCGGACGCCAGCCGCAGTTCTCGCATTAATGGTTTGCCTTTGACCCGGAGAATCCGCAGCGGGCTGTCCGGTGGCTCATTCGCCACCGCGCAAAGCGGCAGAATGGAAGCGCCCAGCCCCACGCGTACCAGGCTCTTGATGGCTTCGTTATTTTCCACTTCCATGTCGATTCGCGGCGCGATGCCCAGCGATTCGAAGTAGCGATCGATCAACTCCTGCATCGCCGTGTTTTTCTCGTAAAGAATGAACCGCAATCCGGCCAGGTCCGAAGGATCCAGCGTGCGCTGGCGCGCCAGGGGGTGCTCGTGATTCAATACCAGCACCAGCTCTTCGCTTCCCAGTGGCGTCGTATTCAGACCCGGCTGCGGAGCGGTCTTCATCACGATCGCCAGGTCCAGGTGTTGGGAGCGCAGCGCTTCCAGGAGGAATTCTGTTGTTCCCGCCAGCACGATCAGGTCGATATCGGGGAAACGGCGTTTATAATCTCGCAAAACGTGCGGCAGCCGGTAAATTAAGGTGGTGGGCCCTACGCCCAGCCGCACCGTGCCGCGCCGCAGCGAGTTGATTTCGCGGATCGCCATCTCGGCGTTCTTGAGATCGCGCAGGATCCGCTCCGTGTATTGGAGCAGCACGCTGCCCGCCTCCGTCACCAGAACGCGTTTTCCCACCCGCATGAATAACGGGCCGCCGAGTTCCTCTTCGATTAACTTAATGTGCTGGCTGACGGTGGATTGCGAAAGGTGCAGTTCATCGCCCGCCCGTGTGAACCCGCCGCGTTTGACGGCCGCTTGAAAAACCCGAAGCTGATGGAGATCCATGGAGACCGCCGATCCAAAGAACCGAATCCATCTATTTTGTACATTGCTGGCAGGCTTGTAAAGGAAAGGGAGGCCCAGGGGCGCTCCTCGACGCGAAAAGCGCGCTATCGCGGTCGCGTCCCTTTGGGTGGCTGAGTACTGACTGTCCGATTTGGGACTAGCGCTGTGGGAAGAACCGAGGTCCGAAAAGAGCCACGCCCGATGCCAGCAAAAGAAACGCCATACTCACCACGAGATAGAGACGTAGATAGGGCGGGTGGTACTCCATTACGATTTCATTGGTTCCCGACGGTAATGCCAGACCGCGAAAGGCTCCGTTGGTCATCCGCAAAGGAACCGGTTTTCCATTCACCGTGGCTTCCCAACCCGGATACATCGGCTCAGAAGTCACCATGAATGCGGGCGTGGTGGTTGCGGCGCTGAGCTGAATCCGATTGGGAGTGTACGCCTCCACGGCGACGGCAGCCAACCCCCCGCCGGCTTCTTCACCAGGCCAATCGGCTGGTATGCCCTCGACGAATGCTTCTTCCGCGGGCTCGAAATCTTCCTTCGCGAGTTGGCGGAAGGTAGTTGCTTCGTCCGGCGAACTGCGGGCCCGGCTCACCAGGAAGAAGCGCGGCAATGCGCGCCTCTTCCGGTAGAGAAAAACGCCCTCGACCGGTCCGGATTCCTCCAGGTCCGCGCCGCGAATCTGGTCAGGTGCAAGCCTTGATCCACCTAACAGCCAGCGGATGTTCAGCAACCGCAGCAAAGTGGAGTCAGGCCGGTTGACATGACGCCTTCGCTGCCACCATTCCCCGCTGCTGAACAGGAGCCGCAATTCGTGCATGCGCCGCAGCAGGAACGGATTGCTTCCGTTCGCCGTCGGGAGCCGCAGAAGTTCGCTGGTGGTAATCGCCGGCTCCATCGCGTCGTCCAGATAATCGACGCGTCCCGGAGGATCAGTCTCGCTCATGCGCTCGCGAAGCTCCGCAATCAGGTACGGTTTCCAGTTGCCGTTTTTCGACCCGGCTTCTTTATAGCTGCCAGAAGCGCTATTCATCGGCCGGTTGGTGCCGGCATGGATCAAGTCGTAGCTGGTTGCCAGCGCCAGCACCCACAACGCCGCCGCGGGCAGGCGGGCTCCGAGCCGGTCAAACATCAGCGCCGCGGTCGCTGCCGCGCAGAAGGAGAACGCCATCAGCGCATATTCGGAATAGAGCGCCCCACGCAGGAGATCCGGCAGGTGCGCATAAATGCCGCGATAGATGGGAGTACGTTCGCCCAGCATCCAGATGGCGCAAACCACCGTGAGTGCGAGAAACGCCCGCTCGCGGCTTTGCCCTCTTAAGAGCGTTGCGGCCAACAGGACCGCCGACGCCAGCCCGCAATAGGTGTAAAGAAACGTGAAGTTGTAAGGCAGCATGTAGCCGGTGTCCGGTTCGAAAATGTGGTAAAAATCCGGGACCACCAGCGAGACGAGGCTCTCCCATGGGAGGCCGCCTCCAGCCCCAAAAACTTTGGCCCGCATGGAGGCGATGCTCTCGTGCGTCAACTGCCACAACGGGAGTAATTCGACGGTGCAAATCAACAAGCTCAGCGCCAATCCTACCGTCGCGCCGGCAAACATACGCCACGAAGCTTCGCCCAGCGCCATAAGGGCCAGCATGAGGAGAGCGAGCGCAATCCACGCTACTATGGTTGCCGGCATGAATCCAGCCAGCACCGTCATGGCCGCGGCGAGTGCCAGCACACCAATCCAGCGGGCGCAAATCCCGAGGCGCATTTCATAGGCCGCCAGAACCATCAGAGGCAGCCAGGCGGCGCAACAAATGGCGCCCAGATGTTGCGCCTGCGATGCGAAGAACGGACCAATCTCGTAGACGGATGCGCCCAGGAAGGCCGCCGGCCGGCCTACGCCCATACGCCGCAAGAGCCAAAAACAGAAAACCCCGCCGAGCGCCATGTGCAGAGGAATCAGGCCTTCTACCCAGTAGAAAAGCTTGTGGCCGTGTGTGAGATTTCCGGCCACAAGCGCGAGCCACGTAGGCGGATAAAAAATCTGCGCCTGTGGGTCGGCATGGATCGGCACCCCGTTGTAAGGAAACGGGTCCCACAACGGCGCCACTCCATCGCGCGCGCACTGCGCCACGTACGCCAGAAGGGGCAGGTGAAATCCCTCGAGGTCGAAAGGAATGTGCGTCCTCGGGTTCACCAGCGTGCGCCAGAAGAACAGCACCGGCTGCGAGACAAGAAGCAGAACCGCCGCCGCACTCCACGACGGTCGTCCGCCCGTCTCTAACGCCCGAGCTTCCCGTGCGCTTGCAATCATCGGAGACCAAGGTCCAATTCACCCCGCCGGCGGCAGCCTCACGCCGAGTACATTCCGGAGAAAGTTGATGTTGTGGGCAATATAATCATCCACCGCAACATCTAGGTTCCCTCCGATCGAATCGAAGCCGTCGTCACCTTTGCGCGGTCCATCCACATCGAAAATCGCCCAGCCTTTAAAGTGCCGGTCGCGCAGCAGTTTGAAAACGGCCGGGAAATCGACGCCTCCGCCGCCCAGGTTATGATAAACGCTCGCCACTCGGTGCTCCTCCTGCGTAGGGGTGGAGGTGTTGCCGCGATATTTGGCGTAGGTGTCCTTCAAATGGATTTCCGCGACGCGCGGAAAATAGTCGCTGATGATTTGTACCGGATCTGAGCCGCCCAGCACCAGGTGTCCGGTGTCGGCTGTCAACCAGACATACTTCGGATCGGTCAGTTCCATCACCCGGCGTATGTCTCTTTCCCTTTCCATTGGCCCCCAGATATGCGGATGCGGCGCCAGCCTGATTCCCATGGCGATCGTTTGCCTGCCGATCTCATTGAGCGTGTTGGCGAGCCGTTTAAGCTGATCGTCGCTCGGACCGGCGGGCGGGCGCCGGCCCATGTTGATCTTCCAATGATCGCTGCCCAGCGGTTGGAGAAAGTCGCGGGCGAAGGCCACATGATCGGCGATCGTTTTGGGGATCTCCTCGGAGTCAATGAAATTAGTTGATTGGCCCATCTCGCCATTCGAAGCGTCGATGAACGTGACTCCCGCGTCATCGAAAATCTTTTTCAGCTCAAGCGGCTTTTTCCGGTACTGCTCGAGCATGTCGCCGTAAGGCTCGATGCCCTGCAGCCCCAGCAGCGCGATTCTTTTGACGGCCCACACCAGGTCGTGCTGCCGGCCCCATATGGAGCTAGTGGTTCCGTAAAGTATATCCGGATTCACCGGGTCGAGTGACTTGCGAGGAGACGATCCCCAGGCCTTGAATGGCTCGACCATGCTCGCGGCCGCCGTAAAACCGGAAAATGCAGCTACAGAAGACAGGAATTCCCGCCTTCGCAGCCCGTGTCCAGAACCTTTCAAATACATAGCGACTCCTTCCTTGCTTGTGGGACTTTCGGCCGGTGGGGCCGGCGCTTCCGCCTGCCAACTTCCGCGCTTCACTGCTTCAGCCCAAACGCGTACACATGCGCATCCCAGGAAACAACAAACACCTTCCCCATAGCCACTACCGGCTCGCTGTAATGCACCCAGCTCGTAATAATCTTTTCGCTCGAGTACAATTGCTTGCCGGTTCGTGCATCGAAGGCGTAAAGAACCAGGTTGCTGACCGGCGTCGCGCGGAATTTGGCGGCTCGCAAATTCGCGTCCGGTCCGCCGCGGCCGGCGCCGCCCCCCTGGCCGGCTGCCCCGCCCCCGCCCGCCTGTTGTCCGCCCTGGCCGGCTCCCGGAGCCCGCGTCGGCATCACATCCCCACCGGGACGTCCCGGGTTCTGCACTGTGTTCTCTCCCGTCTGAATCGCGTACACCACACCGTTGGCGACTACCGGTGGATCGGGTACGTGCATATCGCGCGAGATCCAGGCCGGAACCAGCGACGGCTTGTCGCCATCGGCGGTCACGCGGAATGCCATGATGCTGCCGTTGGTCGCATCGCCGTAGCTGTTAGGGAACTGCGGCGCGTTCTTCGAGGGCGGTCCCCACATCGGAACGTATAAGTAGCGCCCGTCCTGCGGGTCTTCGTAAGTGGCCATCGCGCCCCAAACGCCCCGGCCGCCAAGCATCTCCTCGTCATTGCCCAGGCGCCCGGATTGGTAGAGCGGCTTGGAGTGCTCCGGCGGTCCGCCTCCCAGCGCATTCGCGTCGAGCAGATAAACCACCGCCTGTTTGGCGGCGCTCGCCACCAGTGTCCGGTTCTGGAAGGGAAAAACCACCGGGCCCGCTGAACCCAGGTCCAAATCCTTGTCGTTAAGATATTGCCAGTTTGCGGGTGTGAACGAATCCACCACTCGCAGTTGTTTGGGAGCCAATGCCAGCACGGTTTCGCCCCAGATTCCCGAGCCTGGGTCATACAAACCGTCTGCGGTTTGCGTATAGATGCCCTTCGGGCCTCTGACCATGCCGCCCCGCCCCCAGGCCCCCGCCGGGCGCCCGCCGCTGGTGAAAAAGCGCGACAGCTGCGGATGGGCCGGATCGCTGATATCTATGGCATCAAAATGCGCCATTGCTCCACCGCAACCGCGAGCAACTGGTGAGTAGATGACATCGTCAATGAGATTCAAGCTCCAGTTTCTGGCGAACGGAGTGACAAACTCGGTGGGCGTAATGCGGTCTTCGCCGTTGCTCAAACCGAGTCCTCGCAGCTTTCCATCACTGGTATTCAAATAGACGATGCTTTTCGCCTTGTCGATCACGGGCGTGGCGTTCTGCGTATTCGAGCAGAGCCAGGTGGCCTGCTGCGGCGGCGTCAGTGGGTTAGGGAAAGTTCTCTGCCAGACCACCTTCCCGTTGTCTGCATCAATGGCAAAAACAGTGTCATCGCTGCCTACTATGAAGACCAGCGTCTTTCTTCCCTGCGCGGTATTCACGCCTTCGATTACCAGCGGCGCCGTAAGCGTCGATAGCGCGATCTCCGTTGGCTTGGTGCTGAGCTGCGTGCTCCACTTCAGCTCGAGGCGCGAAACGTTGTCTCTGGAAAGAGCCGTCTCCCCTTTGTTCCAGCCGGTCCGTTCCGGATCGTAGCCCCACGTCAGCCAATCCCGCGTGGGCGGGGTGCTCTGTGTAAGGCCAACCAGCGGCAAAAGCAGCGCCGCCGCACCCAAACAACTGATCCTCAATGCAATTCTCATCGTCTCTTTTTCCGATCTCTGAGGCCGCGGCTGCAAGAAAATCGCGGCGAACGAGGGGCACTCCTGTTCCACCTCTCGTCTGGCAATTCTATACCAACACACGTTTCGGCTGGACTCGGGTCACAACACTTTTGAAATCCTCGCAATTATCGGATTGCGCGGGTTGTGAGCCAAAATGAAGGCGGGGCGAAACAGCCGTAAATGAGCTTCGCACCCCGTAACTCTTCCGCGCCGCTTCCAGGGATTAAATTCTTAGCGATCCGGCCCACTTACTGTGACGGTGATGTCGCGCGTTGCGAATAGCTGCCCATCATTGGCGATGGCCCGCAGCACATACGTGCCCGGAACGCTGAAACTCACCTTGGATGTAAGGGTAACCGGCTCGCCGTAGACCACCGAACTAGCGGGTGGGTTGAAGGTCACCTTGCCGGGGCCGCGGTACTGAATCCACTTGATATCGACGCCCCGAGGACGGCGCGGCTGCGAATCGCGGTCCGGATTGGAAGGCGCGCGCCGGTAGGGCTTCGGGAGCCCGTCGTCGCTCGCTGTCGCGGTCAGCGACACCGGATGAGAGACCGTAGCGCTGGAAACAGCATCGACTTGCACCACCGGAGCTTTGTTATTCGGGTCCGGAACGCCGCCGCCCATGTTCTCGACGACGACGTCCTGGCTCAACTCCCATTCCGGCTGCAGCCATCCCTTGGCCTGATCGGTCTTGCCATGCGAGGTGAGGGTCCACACGACTTTGCGCTTATCGTCCCAATCCTTGGGGACGACAACGCGGAACAGGAATCGCTGCCGGCGGGCATAAAAATGTGTCGGTTGCCCCCGGTCTCCGTACACCTCGTCTCCGATGGTTATGGAGTTCCCGGTTCCGATCGGGATATCGACCTCTTCTTCGTAATTCCGGTTGAGATACCCGAACACCATGTTGTAAGAACCATCCGGGTTGCGTTCCCAACCTTCGAAAATCGGCGCGACATTCTGTCCCGTCGCATACTGGACCTGCGCGTTACCATGCGTGCACGCCGCGCCTGCCACCGCAAGAGCAGCGTAAACCATCCAATGGCGCCCCACCGTCACTCCGATTGCGCGACGAGCGCCTGTTTCGCCTTTCGCGCGGCCACCTGCTGCTTGTATTCTTCCTCGGTCAGGTTGTAGTAGCTGATCCACGCGCCGCCCATTTCATCGACGGTCCGCTGGCCGTAAGTGATGGTGTTGTCCGGGTCCGGGTTGAATTTGTTGTTGGTAGAGTTGTCGTACCACGAAGTCATGTGCAGCACCGTCCCAGCCGGCAGCAGAGGCTGCTCGTCCTCTTCGTAGAGATAAACCAGGTGCCAGGCGAATTGATAGTGGCTGACGCAGCTCAGAGTTTCCACCTTGTGACCGCCGGGGTAGATGGCTTCCATACAAGACGCCTTCCCGCGGTTGTGCAGGTGGGGTTGGAACGACAAAAGCCGGGCGGGCTTCGTCAGAGTGTTGTAAGCATCGAACCGCGCGTTATCCGAATTCGCCGGAATATCAAGATCCTTCGGGTCCCCGACTTTCTCGGTGGTTTCGGCGTATTTCGGCTGGTAGCCCTTGGGATATAGTTTGAGCCCCAACGCGACGTTCGCGGCTGTCTCTTGGCCAACTGGATGGAGGTGCAGATTGAAGTTGATCTTGGTACCGGCTTTGATCAGGCGGCCTGCGCCCTCTGGAAACACGTCGGCGTTCTTGCCGAGAGCGTACTCATTCAAAAACGTGCCCTGCACGTTGTCGCCCTCGTCAGGATCGTCTTCATGTTTCATGGACGTCGTCACGTGGTGTACGACCCGGAAACCCTTGATCGGCTTCACTTCGATGCCGCGGATGTAGCGATCTTCCGTCAAGCCGGGATCCGCCAGGACATCGATCCACCTGTCCGAGCCCCTGGCCGGCACGATCTGGTCTTTGGGCAATTGGACGACGAGATCGGGCTCGCCCATGCGCCATTTATCGCTATCGTCGAATTTGCGCGGCGGCGGCATGTCCTTGAGATCGCCTTTCGGAGCGCCGCTATCGACCCACTTGGCTATAGTTGCAATCTCCTGGTCGGTGAGGGAGACATCGTTCTTGAAGTGGCGGATGCCGACCGTTTTGTCGATGTACCAGGGCGGCATTTCGCGGGCGACCACTTTCTGGCGGATCGACTTAGCCCAGGGACGCGCCTCTTCGTAGCTCAGCAGCGACATCGGCGCGAACGTATCCGGCCGGTGGCAGGACTGGCACTTTTCCTGGAGAATCGGCGCGACGTCTTTGGTGAAGGTGACTTGACCCTGAGCGTAGGCCGCTGTCAGGCCGGCGGATAGTAGGAGAATGGTTCGCATTTGCCCCCTCTTTAGCGCATTCCGGTGTTGCAGCGCGAAACACTCCGATGCTAAAGCGCCGGAAACACAGTGTCAAGCCCGCCCGGCTCAACGGGCTCAACGCTGGGCGTCAGTGATCACGCGGGCCAGAGCATCGAATTTGGGCGCCGCCGGCGCGCGGCACAGCCTCGCGCGCTCGCTCCACAAGGCGGCCGCAAGTGTTACATCGTTCCGGGTCGCTTCGCCAAGTGACCGCGATCTCCGCGTGTTCTTCAGAGCGGCGCTGGCAGCGGCGGCAGTTTCGTTTAACCCGCTGTTCTCCCGGGTTTTGCCCGCGCGGCACTCGTCGAAAGCCGCCAGGGCCGCCTCCAGCAAACGGCGGCTGCGCCGGTACCGTTCGGCGACATCCAGCCCGGCTAGGCCGGGGTCCATCGAGACCACTTCGTCCAAAAACTGTGCGCGCGCCTGGTATTCCGAATTGCCAGGCCGAAGGCGCGCAGCCTCGTGGAACGCCGCTTGCGCGTCCAGGAACTGGTTTAAGCCTAATTGGGCCTCGCCCAACCCCTCCTGTGCCTCCGCGTCATCCGGGTTGGTCCGGAGCAGTTCGCGGAAGACGCTCACAGCCTCCGACCCCATCCCCAATCGCAGCAGTAGTTGTCCGGCGCGTTTGCGGACAGCCGCATCTGTGGGAAGCACCGCTTTCAAGGAAAGGACTTCGGCCCGGGCCTGCTCGAGGCGGCCCGATCTTTCCAGGAGATCGATCAATTCCAGGCGCGTTGCTATTCTCTGGCTCTGGTCGCCGGCAGGCCATGTTCCAAAAATCGCGCGATGGTAAGCCCGGATGGCGGCCTCTAGGCCGCCTTGCTGGGCATTCACTCTGGCCATACCCAGGTTGGCGGGCCCGCTATTGGGACTCTCCCGTAAATATTCGCTGAGATAGATTTCGGCTTCGCCGAGGTGGCCGGCCTTCAGTAACGCGAGCCCCAGCGCCAGCCGGTATTGCCCCGTGTGCAACACGGAAACCGCGCTGCGGTATTTATCGATCGCATCCTCATACCGGTCCTTGGCCATCAGCTGATCGGCATCCGCGAAGTCTCGCTGGGCTCTCTTCGTGCGGACAGCATGATAGTAAGTACTCCCGAACGCCGCCAGCACGGTAGCGAACAACAGCACGGCAAGCGTGCGCACCAGGACTTTGATTGGGGCACGGCCATCATACCCTTCGGGTTTAGGGGCCTGCCGCCGATTCCCTTCGAGGCCATACGCCGCCAGGATGTCCTGCAACGAAATGACCGCTCTCAATTCGCGCACATCGGTGCGGCTCACAACAGGCAGGAGCTTCCGATTATGATGCGCCATGCGGCGCATGGCTGTATCCATAGTGTCGTCGGAATAGACGTAGGCCGGCTCGGCGCCGGCGACCGGCGCAGTCAAGAGCGCTTTGACCGGCTCATGATCGAATCCCATCAGCAGGCCGCTTTCCAGTTCTTCCAGGGTGATTATGCCCAGCAGCCGGCCGCCCTCGACCACCGGCCAGGCAGTCTCGCCTGTAGGTAACCGGTCCGCCGCCTGTTCAATGGTCGTCGAGCCGCTCACCGTTTCCGTGGCCGGCCGGCAAGCCTCTCGCACCGTGAGCGGCTCCTCGCGGTCGCGGGCCGCGGGAGGAAGATGAATGCCATCCTGCTCCAACAAGGCTTCGTAAATCGGCGTCTCCTGAAGGCGGCTCGAGATGAAGTAGCTGATTATGTTCGAAATCATCAGCGGCACGATAATGCTGTAATCACGTGTGATCTCGAAGATCATGATTACGGACGTCAGCGGGACTCGAATGATACCGGCGAAAGCCGTGCCCATGCCCACCAGTGCGTAGGCTCCCACGCTGGCCGTGTAGTCGGGCATTAATGCGTGCGATGCCGCGCCGAATGCCCCGCCCAGCATGGCGCCCAAGAACAGGCTCGGGCCAAAGATGCCGCCGGAATTCCCGGAGGCGTAGCACGTGGCGGTGGCGACAAGCTTGAGAACTACCAGCAGCGCCATCAGCTTAAGGGCCATTTGCCCGTTGAGCGCCTGGCTGACATATCCATAGCCCACGCCCAATACCTGGGGGACGAACCAGCCAAGCACGCCCGCGAGCAAGCCGCCTGCGGCCGGTTGGATCCACTCAGTGGAGGCCGCCATCCGGAGAAATCGTTTCCGCTGCCAGAGCAGCAGCTTGACGAAAGCCACCGACACCAGCCCTCCGACGACGCCCAGCACAGCGTAGAGAGCGAACTCGACCGGGTGCACGAGCTGATAGGCGGGCACGTGAAACAGGGGCTCATCACCCAGCAGGAGGTGCAGCACCATCCACGCAGTTGCCGAACTCAAAACAATCGAGCCGAGCACCGGCGCATGCATATCGCCCATCACCTCCTCGAGCGTGAAGAGGACTGCGGCGATGGGCGTATTGAAGGCCGCCGCAATGGCCGCGGCTGAGCCGATCGGGATCAACGACTCCACGCGCTTCGGGCTTAAACCGAGCCGGCGGCCGAGCGTGGATGCGATACCGCCGGCCACCTGCACCGAAGGTCCTTCACGCCCCAAGGGGATGCCGCTTGCCAGCGCGATCGAAGAACACAAGAATTTGCCGAGGGTGGTGCGGAACAGAATCACTCCGTCCCGAATGAACAAGGCCGTCTTGGTTTGGGGAATACCGCTGCCGCGCGCATTTGGGAAATACCGGCGCAGCAAAAAACCCGTAACGAGGGCGCCGGTCACCGGCAGCACCAGCCGCCGCCACGCCGCGCCCCCTGGCGGATACAACTTATCCGCCAGATTCTCGGTGACCACGATGAAGGCGACCACCACCAGCCCCACGATGGCGCCGATAATCAGGGTCAGGACCAGGAGAATTTTGTCTTCGTGACGAAAAGTGCCCTCCGTCTCAGCCCACTTGATGACGGAGGCCCACAATCCTTTCCCAGGAGCCTCGGTTTTCCTCATTCCGGGTGGCTTGTCGTCAGGATATTATGTGCCGGCAGCCCGTGTCGATAACCTCCTGAACGGATCAGCACAATCCGGAAACGGACGAGATTTCACTTCGCCATCGCTAGTATGTGAATGCGGCGATTTCTCTGCCAGCAGGCTTCGT
>CAZKVF010000356.1:0-5990 GCA_964556085.1 uncultured Solibacteraceae bacterium | reverse complement strand
TTTCGAAGACGAAGGCGGAAGAAATGGAGCATCGCATGCTCCGAAAGTTCGAGTATTCGTGGAACATTATTCTTAATCGAACGTGAAATGCACCGTCAGAGGGCCTTTCTCACTCAGGCGCTGGTAGGTAACCGCTCAATTTCCGTCGCACACCTGCTTGCCAGGCAGATGCTCTGGCAAGCCATGCTTCGGATTAGGAACGATAAGTCGTTAGCGCCCTATCGGGACTGCCTCGGCGGCAAAGATACGGGTAAGGTGATCTGTTGGGGCCGAGGCAGTTTCGATAGGGGCGACTTGAAGGAAGCCGCTGGCGCGGCGGTCCGCGCTATGGAGCCGCAAGCGTGATTGGGGAATGCTGAGATTGCAAACCGAGATCGCTGCGTGCGCACGAAAGCCCGTGAAGGCCTTCTGGATACAGCGGGACGGGGTTGATTAGTGGTGAACCGAACCCATCGGAGTGCCGTCCACGGTGATCCGCGAACCGCTGAACACACTGCCGCAGCCGCGCACCACGGCACGTAATCTGGTCATTGAATGTGTTGTCGTCTACGAACTGTCGAGGGGCCTGCATCGGGAAGCCAGTTGGCGGGCGGAGAGGTTTGGGCCGATCCGCATCTGACCGTTGCAGCGGGGACATCGCCAGGTGGAGGAGTTGCCGCCCTCGGGGCGGCAACTCGAAGTGGCGCTCTGGTCGGGAGTAAGAAGCAGGCGGGCAGCAGCCAGCAAGCTGGAGCGCCGCGTATTGGTTAGGAATCCAAATTGCCGGATACGAACGAAACCTCGCGGCAGAATGTGAAGCGTAAACCGGCGAAGGAACTCGCTCGACGACAGCGTCATCTTGCGCTGTTTGTTGCCGTGAGCATAGTCTCTCCAGCGAAAGGTAACGTGCTGACCGTCGAATGCCAGCAGCCGGTGGTTGCTGATGGCAACCCGGTGGCTGTAGCGACCGAGATACTTAAGTACATGGCTGGGTCCGCCGAACGCGGGCTTGGCGTAGACCACCCACTTTTGCCGAAACAGTGAATCGACGAAAGCGGCGAATCTTTTTAGATGTCTGAGTTCGGCGGTCGCGCCGGCGAACATCAGCTTTCCTCGCCGGTACAACTTCTTCAGTCCGTCTGCGAACTTAGCTCGAAAGACGACGCTGAGGACATCGACCGGAAGAAAGAAAGCGTATTTTGGATGAATCCAGCCCTTGTAGTCGGGCGAGAATCCGCCGGCGGGAACCATGCAGTGTATATGCGGATGCAGGAGCAGGTTCTGCCCCCACGTATGCAGGATGCTGATGAAGCCAATCCGGGCCCCCAGCCGTTTGGGATTCGCCGCCACCTCAAGCATGGCGGCGGCGCTCGCGCTGAAGAGCAGATCGTACAGAACCCTGGCGTTGCGCATGCAGAGAGGATTCAGTTCATGGGGCAAAGTAAATACGACGTGGAAGTACGGAACCGGGAGCAGTTCCTTTTCCCGCGCCGCGATCCAGCGCTCGCGGGCTTGTGCCTGGCACTTCGGACAATGGCGATTGCGGCAGGAGTTATAAGAGATGCCGCCGTCATAGCCGCAGCCGGGGCAAGTATCGATGTGGCCGCCCAGCGCCGCCGTACGGCACCGGGTGATGGCGCGCAACACGCTCAGTTGCTGATAGCTGAGCCAGGGACTCTGACTGTAGAAGCGATCGCCCTGCGCACGGAGCAAATCGGCCACCTCCACGGCGGGGCGGCTCATTCCGTTTTGCGCAGTCTCCGCGAAAGTTTCACCGGCGCGGGGCTTGAGACGGTGATCCGGTCGAGTGGGTTGGCGGTCGATTGCAGATGCCGCCGTGAAAGGTGCAGGTATACCGTTGTCGCCTCCAGATCGGAATGGCCGAGCATCATCTGAATGCTCCGCAGGTCAGCGCCGGATTCAAGAAGGTGAGTTGCGAAGCAGTGCCTGAGGGTGTGCGGCGTTACGTGTTTCTTGATTCCGGCGCGGGTCGAAGCTTCGCGGACCGCCTGCCAGACCATCTTCTCCGTGATGGGTTTGTCGGCGCGCAGGTGGTTTACGGTGCCGGGAAACAGATAGGTTTGGGGACGCATCCAGCGATAGTATTCACGCAGGACAGGGAGCAGCTTTTTTCCCAAGGGAACTTCACGGTCGATACCGCCTTTGCCCTGTACGACACGCAGCATCATGCGCTTGCTGTCTATGTCGCTGACCTTCAGGCGGCACAGTTCAGCGCGCCGGAGACCAGTTGAATAGAGAGTCATTAACATCGTGCGGTGGTACAGGTTACTGGCTCCGGCAATCAGTTGTGCCACTTCGCCCGGGCTTAGAATCACGGGAAGGCGCTGCCGCTGCTTCGGATATGGCAGATCCTCTTTCATGTCGCGCCGCTTGAGGACCTTGATGTAAAGGAAGCGGAGCGCGCAGATGTTCAGAACAACGGTGTTGACGGCCAGTTTCCGGTCTCCGAGCAGGTGCGCGTGATAGCTCCTGAGGTCGTCCGGCCCGAGTTGATCGAGCGGTTTATCGATGTGTTGCTGGAAGTGCTCGACCGCCTTCAGATAAGAATGAATCGTCGTTGCAGCGTAGTTGCGGCGGACGAGTTCCTCCCGCATTCGCTGAATGAGTGTTGCCACAGAGATCTCCTTTCTCTGTGACAACGCTATCCCTCAAACAACCGGAATGCTCAGGTCGGCCGTCGCGCCAGCGACTTCGTTCAAGTCGGCTTCAGTCCGTTGGTCCGGAATCGATGTGTTAGTGTTGCGCGAAACACCCGGCGATTCCTTCTGCCGAGAATCGACTGGGGAATGGCTAACGGGTAGCTGCCGCCGATCGCAGCTTGGCCAGCAGCTTTTCGTAGGCTTCGTCCAGCGGATTCAAAACGTCCGGTCCCGGAACCTCGGCCGGTTCTCCTAAAATGTACGGCGGCGAGTTGTGATCTTGAAAGCGCGGCCACACGGGCAGCCCCTTTCCGTTGGGATCGCCGGTCTTTGCAAAATTCACCCAATAAGACGATAACTCTTCGGCCAGCGCGCGATCTCGCTCCGACGCCGCTGCCAGACGCGGCGAACTCAGATCCGGAATCACCCTCGGCGCCGTCAGATGATTGAACACGTATGGAATCTCCGTGGCGTGGGTCGCTTTCAAATCGCGGACGCCGGGCTCGAGCGGCGGCTCGTGCGTGAAGATATACCAGTAGGCGCGCTTTCCCAAAGCCGCTTGGCGCTCGGCGAAGAGCCGGGAGGCCCACGCCAAAGTATTGCGGAACGCGATATTTCCGCCAAACGATGTGTGTTCGTCTTTGTTAGACCCGACGATCAGGTCCACTGCATTCTGCCGCCCCTCGGCAAACGTGATCGATTCATCTTCCGGCACAATCCAGCCATCGATGATCATGCCTGCTCCGCGAATCGTCTTCAACACTTCATCGCTCGAGCGGGCACGCAACTCCGAAAGAGGTGGAAGCGGCTTGGTCTCCGCCGACTCGGCGGGAGGCTGGCCTGGAGCGCCTCGTCCGCTGCCGCCCGCCTCGATGCGTTCGGCCTGCGCCACGGGAACCATCGGCGCCATGCCGAGGCCCATCCAATGACCGCTTTCCGCGATCGCACGTTGAAACAATCCTTTGGCCAGCGGCGACCCGACCAGCCCGCCAATCATGGCCGCGCCGGCGGATTCACCGAAGATCGTGACATTGTGAGCGTCGCCGCCAAACGCCGCAATGTTGGTTTGCACCCATCGAAAAACGGTGATCGAATCCGCCAGCGCCTGATTTCCCGACGCATTGCGCCCCGATTCCCTCGCCAACTCCGGGTGCGAAAAGAAACCGAACGGCCCCACGCGGTAATTGAAGGTGACCACCACCACGCCTTTGCGCGCGAGCGCTTCACCGTCGTTATGAGGACTCGATCCTGCACCTTCCCGGTACGCTCCTCCGAAGAGATACACCATCACAGGCAGGCGAGCGTTGGCCCGATTGGCCGCGGTCCACACGTTGAGATACAGACAGTCCTCGCTCACCTGGGGCGAATCGGGCAAGTCCACGGACACATTGACGGGCACGCGCTTGGGCGAGCTCGGCTGAACGCAGACATGGCCGAAGGCATCGGCTTTGCGGACCTGAGTCCATCGCTCGGGCGGCTGAGGCTCTCGCCAGCGCAGCGGACCCACTGGAGGCGCGCCGAACGGAATTCCCTTGAAGACGCGGACACCCGATGGGAGCGTCACGCCGGCGATCGGGCCGTCGGCCGTTTTGACAGGGTCCTTGATTTCGGCGAACGCGCACACGGCGATTGCCGCGAAACACGTGATCGCAGCGCTAAGCTTCATCGGCGTGTGGGCGCGGTCGCTCCAGCCTTACCGGAACGCTCCGCCCGGGAGACGCTGATCCAATCCCCCACGACCCGGTTGTCTTCCTGGCACGAATACTCGAGCAGCTTGTAGTCCGGTTCCAGCTTCAGCGGGAAGCGCGCGGTCCAGGAGTGAGTCAGGACCACCGGGTCCTCGGTCTTGATCTCGTAAATCAAGGAATCATTGTTGATGCGCGTGAACTTCTCAGTGATCTTCATTTGATCGCTGGTAGGGAAGCGGTTGCCGGGCGGGGAAGCGATCACGGCTGTGTTGGTCTCCGACGCTCCGGCCTTGAAGTTGGTAGTCTCGACTACCAGCGTCTTGCCCTCCCAGTGCCCACGTGAGATGCCCATGTACTGTTTGATCTCAGGAGAGACAGGCGTGTTGTCGTTCAGGGTCACAATCCGCGCATCGTGGATCATCTCCAGGAAGATCACCACCTGTCCGGGAGCTTGAATGATCTGAATTCCGTTGTTATACCGGAAAGGAAACATCGAGACCGGCATGCCCCGGGTGATGCAGCGATCCCAAAGGTCGAAGTCGTGATAGGAATCGAAGACCAGCGTTTCACCGGGCAGCGGCCAGGTGCTCTTCATCTCTGCCATGAGCCGCTTGCCTTCCGGAGTCATTTCGGGGAGCTTGCCGTCCGGCGGGTCAAAGATCAAGGACGTCTGGCGCTGCGGAGTCATGGCATCCACGATACCGGTGACCAAGGCACGTCCGGCTTCACCATTCTTCGCGGCATCGGCGTACCGGTCCGGCATTTTGGAGGCATTCTCTTGCAGGGTCTTGAATTCCGCTTCGGTCAAAAACAACTTGTTTGGGTCGCAGGCCGCGATTTTGTCCGGAGCCGCGCCCGGGTAGCGCTGGCGCGACATGCACCGCTGCAACGGCGTAGCCCCTACATTGTTCAGCGGCCAGATCCCCTGGATGTCCGGGTCGCCCCACGGCGTTTCCGGCTGCGTCCAGCCGGCCGGCGTGCCAATAAAGAAGTTAGCTTCGCTGGGCGGAATCGCCTGTTTCGACTGCGCTTCTGCAGAAAAAGACAAGGCGGCGAGCGAAACGAGGCAGAGGGCGGTGCGATAGGTGGCCTGCATGGGCTAAGTCCTTTCGTTACTTCTTGGTGGCGTCCTCAGGGGGGCCTTCAGCGCCGGTCGACCCGATGAACAGTTTCTTGCCATCGGGGAAGGTAATGTCTCTCCCATTGGCTCGATTTGAGCCATCTTTGGCCTGAAAACCCTCAAAAATGACCTCAGTTCCCTTCGGAATTGCAGCCTTACTGAAGCCCCGGCGGACCAGAACGTTGGGCGAACCGGCTTCCAGCATCCATTGCGAGACGGTCCCGTCATCGTTCTTCACATCGATGTAGATCCAGGAATGGGGGTTCACCATCTCGATTTTTGCGATCGTTCCGCGCAGTTTTACGGGCTTTTTCGTATCAAATTCAGCCGTAAAAGCATGATGGGCAGCTAGCGGGAGTGTCGAAATCAGTAGTCCTGCTGCCGCGGCCACCCAACCAGGTATCCCTGCCATAAAATCTCCTTCTATTTCTTGTCTACGTCCGCGTAAACCAGGTCTTCCACGAACTCGACGCACTTCATGTCGAGCAGACGCGCGCCCTTTTCCCGGTGCCGATACAGAGGAAAACTGATCTTCCAGGGCCG
>CAZKVF010000355.1:0-16378 GCA_964556085.1 uncultured Solibacteraceae bacterium | reverse complement strand
CCATGGCGCCAAGAACGCGGCCAAAGGCGGCGAGGACGCGTTCAAGGGATTGGAAAAAGGCAGCAAGGTGGTGGTCCACTACACAGCCGAGGGAGGCAAAGAGACGGCCGATGAGGTCGATCGATTAGGAGACGACGGTGTGAAAGCCGTGAAGGTCACCTCGATTCACGTCGGGCGCGGTGCCAAGACGGTTGCCGTAAAGACGGAGGATGGCGCCGAAGAAAC
This sequence comes from uncultured Solibacteraceae bacterium, assembly GCA_964556085.1. Classification (GTDB taxonomy): domain Bacteria; phylum Acidobacteriota; class Terriglobia; order Bryobacterales; family Bryobacteraceae; genus PSRJ01. Next base: position 16,153 of record CAZKVF010000355.1, on the reverse strand, counting down.
CTACCGCGTGACCGGGCGCGCCGCCGAAGAAATTGGTAAAGAAGTGGCCAAAGGCGGCAAAGACGCGGCCAAGGGAACCGCCTATGTCACCGAGGAAGCCGGACACAAAGTAGTGCACTTCTTCGAGTGGGCGATATAGCTGGTTATTAATTCTTAGTGGGGCAGGCGCTTTCGCCTGCCAAGCGCGCGCACTGCAGTGGTCTTTGGTGGGGCAGGCGCTTCCGCCTGCCAACCGCGCGCAGCGCAGTGGTCTTTGGTGTGCCAGGCGCTTCCGCCTGCCAACTGCGCGCACCGCAGTGGTCTTTGGTGGGGCAGGCGCTTCCGCCTGCCAACTGCGCGCACCGAGAATGCCGCGGGGCCGCAGCCCCTTTAACTAGGCGCTGCCGTCTCGGCCGTGTCCAAATTCCGACGCAGGATGACCATGGGGATGCGGCTTTAAGACAAGGGAAATCGCCCGGAGTGTCGCTGATGCCAGCAACAGAGCCACTCCAGCGCTCAGAAGAAAACCGGTACTTACTGCGATGATCTCCATACCACAGCCACCTTCACTGCAATACACTGCAAGGCTGATGCCAAACAGAGAGCGACCAGAGGCTCGCCCGCGGACGAGGACATCCGCCCTAAAGTGCCGTCAAGCATGGGTTAAATCCTGGCAACCTGTTTGGCGGCTTGCCTGATCGATTGGCGGCTGCGGAAGAAATCCTCCCACGGATCGACGCCGGCCAAGCGGTCTTTGTAATTACTGATGTTGAAGTCGGACGGAACGAGAGAAGGTTTTACGTCACTCCAACCGAGCGGGATGGAGAATGGTGCGCCGGGGCGCCTTCGCACGGAATAGGGCGCGGCTACGGTTGCGCCAAAGCTGTTGCGAAGCGCGTCGAGGTACACCCTGTTTTGCCGGTCCTCGATTCGAGATTCGACGGTCAGTTCGCGCGGATGGGCGGCAGCTAAGCGCTCGCAAAACTTTCTGGCAAACGGGAGCACTTCGTCGAAGTCAGGTCCGACCCGCAGCGGAACGAGGACGTGGAGACCGCGGCTTCCGGAGGTTTTTGGGAACGATACCAAACCGAGATTGCCCAGAGCTGCCTTGACGATCATTCCGGCTCTGGCGGCATCGGCAAACTCACCCGAGCCGGGATCGAGATCGAAAACGATCCAATCGGGCCGGCGCTCATGGGCCGCGCGGCTTTGCCAAACATGCACAGGGATGCAGCCCAGGTTCACCAGCGCGAGTTGCGTTTCGAGCGAGCCGCCCACGACGTATCGCACATCGCGGTTCGCGTGATGAATCAATTTCGTCGGAGTGCCGTCAGGCAAGCTCGCGGGCGCTTCCTTTTGATAAAAGCATTCACCGAGCATACCGTCCGGGCAGCGCTCCATGGTGAGCAGGCGGTCGGCGACGTACGGCTTCAATTTTGGGAAGATCGCCTGGTAGAAGCGAGCCAGGTCAAGCTTGGTGTAACGCTCGTCAGGCCAGAAGACTTTGTCCGGATTGGAGATGACATTCGCCGGAGTCATTTGGGTTTGTCATTGGGCCGGCGGCAGCGCGACATCCTGGGGCCGTTTGTCGTCCCGCAGACCCAAAAATACAGGCTGGCGAAGCTTGTGGGCGGCTGTCATTTCTTCATAAGCAATTTGAGCGACGAGCCCGGGCGCAAGCCATGTGACGTTCCGCTCGCGCGGTGGATCGACGACTGGGGGCCGGTCGCGAATGAGCGGCTGAAATTTTTTGTAGAGTTCGCCCAGCCGTTCACGGGAGAAGCCCGTGCCTACTTTGCCGACGTAGACCAGTTGGCCGGAATCGTGCGCCGCGAGCAGTAGCGCGCCAAACGATTCGCGGGAGCCGCCGGGAGCAGTGTAGCCGACGATGACGAATTCGTCTTCCAGGTGGACCTTGAACTTCAGCCAGTACGCCGACCGCCCTTCGATGTAGGGAGCGGACGCATCCTTTGCGAGCACGCCTTCGTAGCCTTTTTCTTTAGCCACTTGATAGGCTTTTAAGCCGTCTTCGGACAGCCGTGCCGAGAGGAAAACAGCGGAACGCCGACCGGCGCCCGGATCGACGGCCTCTTCCAAAGCCGCCCGGCGATCGGTGAGCGGCTGATGGCGCAGATCGCGGCTGTTTTTATAGAGGCAATCGAACACCGCATAATGAGGCGGGGTGTGAAGATTCTGCAAAAGCTGAAAACGGGAAATGCCGTGCTGGTCAAAAGCCACCACTTCGCCATCGAGCAGCAGCGTCCGCGGACCAAGTGCCCCAACGGCTTGAGCGATGGCAGCAAAGGTCTGCGTGCGATCCTTCGAGTTGCGCGACAGCAGAGTCACGCGTTCTCCCTCCTTATAGGCCAGGAGACGGAATCCATCGTATTTCTCTTCAAACACCCAACCGGGGCGGTCAAACGGTTCGTGGACCAGCGTTGCGAGCATGGGCCGCACGCGAAACGGAATGCGATCACTCAACGCGCGCGGCTCCCCGCTGGATTTCCCCCTTCACGCTCACGCTCTTCGAAATTGAGAGCCATTTGCAGTTTGCCTTTGTCTTCTTTATTCTCCATCCAATTGCGGGGTGGGGATTCGCAGCCCCCAATTGGGGTAGAGATCAAACACTCGGCCGGTGACCGCGACATCTGAGAATTATGTCTATGATCCCGCCGATCCGACACCCTCCTTGCATGGCCCGATGGTGATCGGCGGCTCGCACCGGCGCGACATGTCGGCACTTGAGGCCCGCGCGGACACGGTCAGCTTCACTGGCTCTCGGCTCGAACAGGACCTCGATGCGATCGGCCACAGCCCCCGGAAGCCACGCCGGTGCTCGACGGTGACGAAAGTTTCGAAGTATCCGCCTTTTTCGTTTTAGTCACTTGCAGACCCTAAGCTCCGAATCATCCATCACCTTCTGATACGCTTGTCGTAGAGCACTCGCCCGTGGATGGCAACCAAATTGGAAACCGGCTGTGGCGAAATACCACAGGAAAATTGGCTTCGTTCCGCAAATATTCCTCTTCCAGAAAACACCCGCCAAAATTCTGTTCCAGTTGCGCTAAGCGGACAGTTGCCTGCGGGTCCCTTCCACGCTCCGCTATGTCGCCCACATTTCAATTGGGTTCGTTCGGCCGAAATGCATTCATACGCCAGCCCATTTGCTACGTGCGCCCGAGTTCCGCCGATTGGCTTCCTCCGAAAATAATATGTTGTTGAAAACACACGTCAAATTGGGTTCGAATTGCACGGGGGGCGATCGTTTAATCAAGCGGGGTCCGGATCCACCCTTGGCGCCCGGACCCCCTTATGGCTTCGTTTCGCAAAATCGCGATGCTGCGATTTGGCTTCGTTTCGCAAAAAAAGCTGGATCAGTCGCTTTCTCTACGCGTGCCGCGCCTGCCCGCCCTGCTGCTGTTGCATGGCCGCCATGCGCTCCTGATTGCGCCGCGTCAGGTGTGGCGTAATGCCCAACATGCGCTCCACGAGCATCAGTTGCCCCCGATGGTGCATTTCATGTTCTTTTACTCCCAACATCAGATCGAACCGCGTCCTGGAAGGCGGCTGCGCGCCCGCCGGAAAGTTATACACATACGCCAAAGACTCCTCCGACAATGTCTCCAGCCATTTCGCGAACTCTTCGCCGCCTTCCCGCAGCGACCGGATGAGTTCCGCCTTGCTGTGCGGCTTCTTCTCCTCCGCCTCTGCTTCCGCCCGGTACTTCATGAAATCGAAACCTTCGAGTGAATTGCGCTCGCCTAACTGCCGGCTCAAGCGGGTATTCATAGCAATGTGCGTTAGTGTTTGGCCCACCGTCCGGGTGCCGGGCGCGGGCTGGAAACCGTACTTATCCTCGGGGATGTCCTCTGCGATTTGAATCGTGTTCTGGCGAACCGTTCGGAACGCCGATGCGATTTCTTTGGATCCGTAGTAGGTCATGTCTCGATGATAAAACGGCCGGGACGCCAGCAGACGTAAAAAGGATCAAATTTGTCCGGAATGGACAATAATCCACCATTCCAGCCGCGACCGCCCATTTCTTTTCCACAGTTGTAGATATTCGCGTCTTTTTATATTGTAATGGCGGCGTAATCATGAGATACTTTGGCCAATTCCTCTTCTTCTACCGCCTTCGACGTAGGAGCAGACGGAATGAAAGCTTCCGGTAACGGAAGGGGGTCCGCGTATGACCTTATCGAAAGAGCTGGCACGCCGCTCTCGGTTTGGCGTCGCCACATGGAACGGGCCGGTCCCGGCCGTTCTTCTAGGCCTCCTTCCTGTTGCCTTACCGCCATCTGCGGCGCGATCGAGCCGCCCAAACCATCGCACCCTCAGGAGGACAGGAATGTCCACACTATTTTCTAAGGCTACGCTGCTATGCGTTGCTCTTGCCTTGCTGCTGGCGTTCGTCCCAACTCCGGCAACAGCACAAATCACGCTCAAGAACGAAGACGTAACCTTCAAATTCGGAATCCAGGGGCAGCTCTGGGGCGACTGGACGCAGGACAGCACCGGCAGCCAGGGCTACCAGCAGAACTTCTACCTCCGTCGGCTGCGCCTCATTGTGGGCGGCGATATCGGCAAGGACATCAGCTTTTTCGTCGAAACCGACGACCCCAAGCTGGGCATTCAGCCCAAGAACCTCGCGTCCGGTTTTCTGCTTCAGGACGCATTGCTTGAATGGCGTCCGACCACCGTGTTCCAATTGGTGGGCGGCGAAATGATCGTTCCCTTCAGCCGCAACGGATTGCAATCCACGCTCAGCTATCTGACCCTCGACCTGAGCCCGATTTCGACCGTCAGCAACACAGCCACGCAGAGTACGGCCCTGCGCGATATCGGTTTCGAGGCCAAGGGCTTCTTCCATCACGACCATCTCCTCTACCGTCTGGGAGAGTTCGGCGGCGAGCGCGATGTCAACGGCCACAACTCCATGCGGACGGTTGGCTATCTGCAATACGATTTCTTCAGTCCCGAAAAAGGTTACTTGTTCCCCGGCACCACGCTGGGCAAGCAGAAGATTTTGGCCGTAGACGCGGGCTTCGACAAGCAGAGTTCGTACCGCGGCTACTCAGCCAACACCGCCGCCGCCATCCCGGTTTTTGGAGGGGATGAAGCGGCCGTTCAGTTCCAGTTCATTCATTACGATGGCCGCACCAAATTCCCCACCATCCTGGACCAGAACGATTACCTGCTCGAGGCCGGCTACTACCTGCACAAGACCAAATTGCAGCCGTTCTTCAAATACGAGTCGCAGACCTTTGTCACTGCGGCCAACGCCTCCAAGGATGTCAACCGCTATGGCTTCGGCGGGAACTACTATATTCGCGGCCAGAACTTGAAATGGACGGCACAGTATCTGCGCGCGCTGCCGCAGAATACCACCAGCTTGAAAGCCTCCAACGAGTTCACCATGCAATTGCAACTGATGTACTGGTAGGATCTGAGAAACCAGCAGACAGGCCTCCTGGCCTGTAGGAAGAGACATGTAGGACAGGCCTCCTGGCCTGTGAGAAGAAGATGAAAGGAGACGCGGCCGTGACAGATCATGACATGCCGGCAGCGCCCATGCCGGGCATCAGCCGGTGGTGGCGCGTAGTGGGCGGGCTCTTGATGAACCTGGCCCTGGGAACCCTATATGGTTGGAGCGTTTTTGTGGCTCCCCTCGAAAAACAGTTCGGCTGGAAACGCGCGGATACCTCCATGGTGTTTACCATCGCGGTAGTGGTGTTTGCCTTGAGTTTCGTAGTGGCCGGGCGCATTCAGGACAAGATCGGCCCCTTCTACTGCTCGCTCACGGGCGGCATCCTGGTGAGCTTGGGATTTTTCCTATGCGCCTACACTGCCAGCCTCACCTATTTATTTATCTGTTTCGGGGTGATCGGCGGCCTGGGCAACGGTTTCGGTTACGCCACGCCCATTCCCGTAATGGCGAAGTGGTTTCCGGACAAGCGCGGGCTCGCGGTAGGGCTCGCTGTAGGCGGATATGGCGCGGGGTCGGCGATTTTCGGACCGCTGGCGCAATTGAAGCTTATTCCCGCATATGGCTTGGCTACGACATTTCAGATTCTCGGCGTGATCTTCCTGGTGATGACCATGGTCGGCGCGTTCCTTTTAAAGAACCCGCCTGCCGGATACCGCCCCCCAGGCTGGACTCCGGCGGCGGCCTCCAAGACCGCGGCCACTACCTACGAATTCCGTCCCAGTGAAGTGCTGGCCACACCGACGTTCTACTTCATGTGGGTGGCGTATGCTCTCGGCTGCTCGGCAGGCCTGATGGTCATCAGCCAGTTGGTGCCTTTCGCCCGCAGTATGGGAATCGCGGCAGGCGCGCTCACGACCATGACGCTAGTGGTAGGCGCGGTCGGTAATGCCTCGGGGCGCATCCTCTCCGGCTGGATCTCCGACAAAGTGGGCCGCATCAACGTGCTGCGCATCATGATCGCGATTTCCATGGTCGCCATGCCCGTGCTATACATGGTCGGCGGCAACGTGGCCCTGCTGTACTTGTTTGTGGTGGTGGTCTATTGGTGCTACGGCACGCAGCTTTCCGTGAACGGCGCGGCCACCGCCGATTTCTGGGGAACTACGAACGCCGGCATCAACTATGGCATGCTCTTTACCGCGTGGGGCGTGGCGGGAATCATCGGCCCGCGCATCGGCGGAACGTTGTTTGACAAATATCACAACTACCAGGCAGCTTTTTATACTGCCGCGGCACTGGCTGGTATAGCATTGATATGCGAGTTGCTGGCCACCCGGCCCATCCATGAGAAGCGGGTTCCAAGTGCGCCGCCTCGCCGCGCGGTAGCCTGAAAAATGAGGATGCCTGCGAGAGGAAATATTTCCATGACCGCAACCACCGAAAAAACTATCGATTCCATTTTGCACGAGAGCCGTGTCTTTGAAGCTTCGGACGCTTTTCGCGCTCAGGCCCACGTTAGCGGCCTGGAAGATTATGAGCGGCTGCATCACCGCGCTACCCACCATCCGGAAGAATTCTGGGGCGATATTGCCGGCCAGTTGCACTGGTTCAAGCCCTGGGACAAGGTGCTGGATTGGGATTGCCCTTGGGCCAAGTGGTTCTCCGGCGGTGAGCTGAACCTCTCGTACAATTGCCTCGACCGCCACGTCGCCAGCAGCCGGCGCAACAAGGCCGCATTGATCTGGGAGGGCGAGCCGGGCGAAGTGGAGACGCTCACCTACCAGCAATTGTTGATCGAGGTTTCGAAATTCGCCAACGTCCTGAAATCGCTCGGCGTCAAAAAGGGCGACCGCGTGGCCATCTACATGGGAATGTGCCCCGCCCTGCCGATCGCTATGCTGGCCTGCGCGCGCATCGGCGCGCCGCATACCGTGATCTTCGGCGGCTTTTCGGCCAACTCCCTGGTGGACCGCATCACTGACTCGCAGGCCTGCCTCGTGATCACGCAAGACGGCACCTACCGGCGCGGCGGCGAAGTGAAGCTCAAACCGGCAGTTGATGAAGCCGTGCTGAGCTGCCCGTCGGTCAAGAACGTCATCTGCTACAAACGAACAGGCACGCCGCAAACGATCGTCAGCGGGCGGGATCACTGGTGGCATGAACTGATGGCCAAAGCCAGCGACGAATGCCCGGCCGAGCCCGTAGATGCTGAGCATCCGCTCTACCTTCTTTACACCTCCGGCACTACCGGAAAACCCAAGGGGATCCTGCATACCACTGGCGGCTACTCGGTGGGCACCTACATCACGGCCAAATGGGTCTTCGACCTGAAGGACGACGATATCTTTTGGTGCACGGCCGATATTGGCTGGGTGACTGGCCATAGCTACGTGGTTTACGGCCCGCTGCAAAACGGCGCCACTACTCTGATGTACGAAGGCGCGCCCAACTTTCCCGAGCCCGATCGCTTCTGGCGCATCATCGACCGCCACAAGGTCAACATCTTTTACACGGCGCCCACAGCCATCCGCGCCTTCATGCGCTTCGGCAACGAGTGGCCGGCAAAACACGGCATGAAGAGCCTCCGTCTCCTGGGGACCGTGGGCGAGCCCATCAACCCCGAGGCCTGGATGTGGTACCGCGAGAACATCGGCCGCAACCGCTGCCCCATCGTGGATACCTGGTGGCAGACCGAGACCGGCATGATCATGATCTCGCCGCTCCCCGGCGCAACTCCCTTAAAGCCCGGTTCGGCGACACGCCCACTGCCCGGCGTGGTGGCCGACGTGGTGACGCGCGAAGGGGACCCGGTGCCCCCCAATGGCGGCGGCTTCCTGGTGCTCAAGCAGCCGTGGCCGGCTATGCTGCGCACCATCTACGGCGACCCGCAGCGGTATCAGGATCAATACTGGTCCCAGATTTCCGGCATGTACTTTACCGGCGATGGCGCGCGCAAGGATCAGGACGGGTATTTCTGGATCATGGGCCGCATCGATGACGTGATCAATGTATCCGGCCACCGGCTCAGCACCATGGAAGTGGAGTCAGCCCTTGTGGCGCACCATAAGGTCGCCGAAGCCGCCGTCGTGGCTCGCTTGGACGATCTGAAAGGACAGGCCATCGCGGCGTTCGTGACACTAAAAAGAGAGCATGCCCCCAGCGCGGACCTGAAGGAGGAACTCCGCCAGTGGGTCGCCAAGGAAATCGGCTCGCTGGCCAAGCCCGATGATATCCGCTTCACCGAAGCCCTGCCGAAGACACGCAGCGGCAAAATCATGCGCCGCTTGCTGAAGGAGATTGCTGCCGGCGGCCAGGTAAAGGGCGACACTACCACGCTCGAAGATTTGTCGGTGATCGCCCGCCTGAGCACGCAAGAAGAATAGAGTGGGGCGGGCGATCTTGTCGCCCGCCTGTCGCGATCGGTCAGGAAGCGGTCGCCCCCGGCGGTAGCCGGCTTTCGATCGCTCGTAGAACGGCCTCGGCTTTAGCGTATGCCTCGGCGGCCTCGGCCGCATCCGGCTCGTATGGGGCACCGGGGTAGCGAAAGCGCCAGGCGTATTTCGAGAGGGCGTCAGCCTGGCCCAAAGTGGCCTCGAGCGAGCTATCGATGGCCAGGCACTCTGATATGAGTTGCCGTAACTCGTGAGTCTTTCGAAATGGCCGCTGGTGAAAGGCCAAAAAACTCTTTATCGCTTTCTCGGCGGCCTGCTGGCAATGGAACAGCGCGTCTTCATATTCCCCGCCCGCGCTAAGCAGGGCCGCAGAACGCAGGTCATGGCGTGCACGCGTCAGCCACGCGTGCGTTTCGTCAAGCAGCAACTCTTCTGCCGTCATAGAGCAACCGGCCCTCGCGAATAATGGTGGCGGGCAGGGAGGCGACAACATACGCGGCGCGGGCATCAAAATCCGTGCTGCGCCAAGGGACAATGTCCTTCGGATAACCCGTGCCACCAAGTTTACGGTAGATTTCTCCGGTACGCATCAATTCTTCGGGAGCATCGTCCGCAAGAACAACGCAGAAGTCCAGGTCGCTGTCGGGCGTGTCGTCGCCCCGCGCGGCCGAGCCGAACAGATAGATGCGCTCCGGGTGGTAAAAGTCCACGAGTCGCTTGACGATCTCTTGAATGGCTTCTTCGCGAGTCACGGTACTTCAATTATGGCGCAGCACGCAACCGTGTGCCGGGTCGTGATGTCATGTCCAGCCCACGTATAATCGAAGGAAGGTCCGCCTATGAGACGACGCTTGGCCTACGGCTTCTTGCTTTTCCTGCTCGCCGTCTCCGTCTTGCTCGTGGTGTGGCAAGGGTCATTTCGCACCGGCTTAAGCCCGCGCGATCCCTCGCAGACATTCATCTTTTGGGCCCTCTCGAGCCTCATCTTTGTGCTCATGGTGACGCTCGGGTTTATCCTGTTCAAAACCTTCCTGAAACTCTACATCGATCGTCAGGCCAACCGCGAGGGCTCGCGGATCCGAAGCAAGCTGGTGGCCGGCGCTTTGCTTCTTACGCTGGTGCCGGTGCTGTTCCTGGTGCTGTTCAGCTACTCGGTTTTGAATCGCAGTCTCACCGCGTGGTTCAGCAGTCCTGTTGATAGCCAGGTCAATCTCTTCGTAACAGTAGCGGCGCGCCTGCAACGCGAGATGCAGGATGAAGTGGATGCGCAAGCCGCGTTGCTGGCGGCGCTGCCCGAGACGCGCCAGTTGCTCCTGGGCGGCCCTCGCACGCCCGGCTTCCTCGAGCGTTTTGTGCGCCAGTACAATCTCGCTTCCGCGGTCATCATGCGGCCTGGAATGGAAAAGTTGGCGGATTCCTGGGGGCCGCCGGTTCCCAGCGGGCAGAATGATCGCAGCGTAACATCGCGATCCGAAGTGCGGGATGGGAAGCGCGTCCTTGGCACTGTTGCCGTAGCGGCCGGGATTCCGATCGATGTCGCGCGTCAGAAAGCCGCGATCGAAAGCTTGAATGACCAGTGGGGCAAAATTCGCGAAGATCGCAAACAGGTGCGCCGGTTCTACATCATGCTGATGGCGCTCATCACTCTGTTTGTGCTCTACATCGCGGTATGGATCGCCCTCTTCCTCGCCAAGCAGATCAGTGTGCCGATCTCGGCGATGCTGGAGGCCGCCGGCGAAATCCGCCGCGGCAATCTGCGCCATCGCATTCATGCGCGGGCCATCGATGAATTGGGGTCCCTGGTGCGCAGCTTCAACCAGATGACTCAGGAACTGGAAACTACGAACGAGGAACTGGATCGCCGCCGCCGCTTCACCGAAGCCATCCTCGAAAGCATTCCGACCGGTGTCCTTTCGATCGGATCCGATGGCAGCATCCAGCGCTCGAACCGCGCCCTGGCCAAGATTTTCCCGCCCGACCAACTGGCGCGAGCCACCCGTTTGGAAGACCTGTTTTCGCGTGAAGACACGGCCGAAATCAAGTACATGATGAAGCGGGCACACCGCACCGGTGGGGCGTCGCGTCAGTTGGAAGTGCGCCTCGGCAATCGCATCATCCAACTCGCAGTCACCATTTCGGCGCTCGAGGAGAAACTCACTTCCGGCTTCGTGGTGGTGCTCGAAGACACTACCGAACTCTTACGCGCGCAGAAGGCCGCGGCCTGGCATGAAGTGGCGCGGCGCATTGCGCACGAGATCAAAAATCCCATCACCCCCATCGCCCTCTCGTCGGAGCGCATTGCCCGCCAGATCGATCGAGCCGGCGTTTCCGAAGGGCCGGCGCGTATCATTCGCGAGTGCGCCGCCACGATCTCCAAGTCGGTGGAATCGGTCAAAACACTGGTGGACGAATTTTCGGTTTTCGCCCGTTTTCCGGCTGCCCAGCCCATAAAGTGTCATTTGAACGCAATCGTAACCGACGCGCTGGGTGTCTTCAAAGGCCGGCTTGAGGGCATCCGCATCCGCACGAGCCTCGCGTCCGGGCTGCCGCCCGTGAACCTGGATCCCGAACAGTTCCAGCGGGTAGTCGTGAATCTGGTCGATAACGCTGCCGAGGCGATGCAAAACTCACTGGTCAAGGAATTGTTCATAGCCACGCAGCCGGGCGCTACGGAAAGCGTCGAACTAATCATCGCGGATTCGGGCAACGGTGTTAGCCCTGAAGATAAAGAGAAGCTCTTCCTGCCATATTTCTCGACCAAGAACCGCGGTACGGGCCTGGGCCTCGCTATCGTAAGCCACATCGTTGCCGAACACGGCGCACAAATCCGCGTAGAAGATAATGAGCCCTCCGGCGCCCGATTCATTATCGAAATTCCGGTGCTTTCCGGCGCCGAGGTCCCCGTGCCTTCCGAAAACGGCGTCAAGCCAGCGGCCGCGCGGGTATGAAGGCCCGGCGTATCCTCGTAGTGGATGACGAGCCTGAGATCCGTAATTCTCTAAGCGGTGTTCTTGAGGACGAAGGCTATATTGCCGAGGCGGTTGAAAGCGGCGAAGCTTGCCTGGATATCTTGCGGAACGGCCGTAGTTTTGAGCTGGTATTGCTCGATATCTGGTTGCCCGGCGTCGACGGCATGGAAGTGTTGGCGCGGATTCAGGAAATCGCGGCCGCCGAACGCCCAGTGGTGGTGGTGATTTCCGGACACGGCAGCATCGAGTCCGCGGTCAAAGCCACCAAGCTGGGAGCATTCGACTTCCTCGAGAAGCCACTTTCGATCGCTAAAATATCGGTGGTCGTAAAGAATGCCATCAACCACCGCCGCCTCCAGCTCGAGAACAGCCGTCTGAAGGGTGACAGCGATTCCCGGTATCGTATCATCGGCGAAAGCGTGCCTATGAAGGCCCTCCGGCAGCAGCTCGAGTTGATGGCAGGCACGGGGGGCCGCGTTCTGATCTTTGGTGAAAGCGGCACCGGCAAAGAACTGGTAGCCCACGCCATCCACCAGATGAGTCCGCGCGCCGCCGAACCCTTCGTGGAAGTGAACTGCGCTGCCATTCCGGAAGATCTGATTGAGAGCGAGTTATTCGGACACATCAAGGGCAGCTTCACCAGCGCCCACGAAGACAAGACCGGAAAATTCCAGCAAGCCGACGATGGCACCCTTTTTCTTGACGAAGTCGGAGACATGAGCCTTCGCACACAAGCCAAGGTGTTGCGGGCGCTGGAAGAGCAGCGCTTTGAACCGGTGGGGGCGCCGCGCTCGGTGCAGGTCGATGTGCGCGTGGTGGCCGCCACCAACAAGAACCTCGAGGACGAAATTGCCCGCGGTAACTTTCGCGAAGACCTGTTTTATCGCCTTAACGTCATCCCGTTCTTTGTGCCGCCCTTGCGCGAGCGTCCCGAAGATATCCCTCTGCTCGCCGATCACTTCCTGCATGAGTTTACGACGGCTTACGGTCGCAAGCCCAAGGAATTGACCCCCGAAGCTTACCGCGTGCTGACCGGGTATCATTGGCCCGGCAATGTGCGCGAGCTCAGGAACCTGATCGAACGAATCGTGATTCTGAATCCACAGGTGCGAGTGGATGCGCGCCACATCCCTCTGAATACGGTCCGGCGGCAGAGCGACCGGCTTCCGGATCGCTTCGGAAGCCTCCAGGAATTCCGCGAAGCTGCCGAACGCGATTACATCATCAAGAAGCTCGAGGAGGCTCACGGTAACGTGACACGCACCGCAGAGCTGCTCGGCCTGGAGCGCAGCAATCTCTACCGCAAGATGAAGACCCTGGGCATCGGACCCAAGGAGTAGGTGGGACAGGCCTCCCGGCCTGTCCTTGGCAGGCGACAAGATCGCCTGCCCCAGCGCTACGGCAGCACCGCCGTAATGTTGCGCTTCGGAACCTCGCCCACCGGGATGCGCGTAACTTCCTTCATAGAGCTGACTTCGACCACGGATACGGAGTTTGACGCGGCGTTAGCGACGTAGGCAAGCTTGCCGTCTGGAGTCAACGTGACCCAGTCGGGCGACTTGCCCACTTCCGTGCTCCCGAGCAGCTTCAAATCCGGAATCGAGTAGGCATACAGCGAGCTGTTCAGGCGGCTGTTTACAACCAGAACTTTTTGGTCGGCGGTTACTGCCATACCGTGTGATTCGTTGCCGCCCACGGGGAACTGTTCTTTACCCGGCGGCAGGTCCGGCAATTTGATCCGGTTGATTTCCTTGCGCGCAGCGAAATCCACGACAGCGAAGCCGTTGAAGCCCGAAAGCTGGACGAAGATCCACTTGGTGCTTCCATCGGGGTTCGTGGAGAACGCCATGGGGCGGATTCCCAGATCCATGGTGAGAGACCATTCCGGGGTTTCGCTCTTCTGATCGATCACCGTGATGGTCTTCGAGGGAATCGACCCCGCGACGACCCACTTGCCGTCCGGCGTGACATATGTATTATGCACCGCGCCCTTCACAGCGATGCTCTTCACTTTCTCGAGGGAGGTCGTATCGATAACGTCCACCGCTCCCGGCGCCCTGGCAATCGAGACGTACACGCGTTTGCCGTCCTTGCTGATGGAAATATTGTTGGGGTGGCCGCTTAGCGGGATACGCTTGGTGACTTGCAGCGTCTTCTGGTCCACCACATCGAGAGTGCTGGCCCCTTCATCGCTGATGTAATAGCGGCTGCCATCGGGCGCCGCCGCCGCGCCGTGGTTCACCTCGATGCCGTGGATGGTTCCCACCACTTTGTTAGTCGTGGGGTCGATGATGGAGACGTCATCGCCGGCGCTGTTCGTCTGGATGATGCGGACGGTGCTCGCCGCTAATGGAAGAGCCAGTAAAACGGCAAGGTAGCTCAAACGGGGCTTTATCGCAGTCAGATGCATGGTTTTAAACGCTCCTCAGGGCTGGAATCAAGTGTATGCGCGGCGCTGGTTGGAGTCAAGCGCGTGAGGCGGTTGACAGACGGCGCGTCATTCGTAGCGCAACGCTTCCACGGGGTCCAGTTGGGCGGCCTTAACAGCAGGCCAGACCCCGAAAAAAACGCCGACACCCACCGAAACGGCAAAGCCAGTGCCCAATGCCCAGGCCGGAACGGCGGACGGCAGCGACGGCACCAGCTTGCCGATCAGCAGCGTGATGATAACGGCGATGATAATTCCCAGCGTGCCGCCGGCGCCGGTGAGCGTGACAGCTTCGATCAGGAACTGCCCGATAATGTCGCGGCGTCGCGCGCCAATGGCCTTGCGCACGCCGATCTCGCGGGTGCGCTCGGTAACGCTCACCAGCATGATGTTCATTACACCGATGCCGCCCACGAGCAGGCCTAATCCGGACATGGCGATCGCCACGAGTCCCACGACTCCGGTGATTTGGTCGAGTTGCTGGATGATCTGATCGGGGGTCTGGATGGTGAAATCGTCGTCGGCTTTGGGCGCGAGATGACGGGCCCGGCGCATGGCGGCGTCCACCTCATCGAAAGCCTCCTGCCGCTTGCCGGCCCAGGCCTTGGCTGAGATGAAGTAATCGGTCAACTGAGGGTAGCGGATCTGCGCCGTCCGTAAAGGCATGTCGATGACATTGTCCTGGTTGTTTTCGCCGAAGAATCCGCCTTTGGCCTTCTCGTAAATACCGACGATGTGGTACTCCGCGCCATCCATCAGCAAGGTCCGGTCCACGCCGCTCCCGTCAGGAAAAAGGGCGTCGGCGAGATTGGCTCCGATCACGACGACCTTGGCGCTGCGCAGATCTTCCTCCTGTGTAAAGAAGCGCCCGGCACGCAAGTCCCGCGGCGAAAGTTCAATCTCATTCGGGGAGAGGCCCTCGATCGCGATATTTTCCGATTCATACCCCGGCACGCGCGCCGTCAGCGGGCGTCCATCGACGACCGGCGGGATGTAAAGCATCAGGCCGACATCCTCCACATCAAAGCACGACCGCTTGATGAAATCCGCCAGTTCCGGGTTAAGGGGCCTGCGCTTGCGCTCCTTGGGATCGAAGCCCCCACCGCCCGGTCCGCCAGAGAAGCGCGAAACAAAGATGTTGTCCGGGCCAAGTCCCTGGAAGAAGGTGACAATGCCCTGACGGAGGCCGGTAAGCAGCGAGGCCACCGTCACCACGGTCGTGATTCCAATCACAATGCCAAGGACAGTGAGCAGCGAGCGGAAGCGGTGGGTCCAGACCTGTCGCATCGCCAAGCTCATATTTTCCGTGGGACTGATGTTCATGGCTCACTCCGCTCTGAGCGCTACTACCGGATCGAGGCGTGACGCGCGCGCCGCCGGGTACCAGCCCGAGGCGATCCCCACGATGGTCGAAACGCCGATCGAAAGTACGACGTAGCCGAGAGTGATGTGCAGTTTCAAGCTGAAGACCTGCCCTAGCACCAGCGTCAGCAAAGCCCCGCCGGCTACACCGATAGCCCCGCCAAGACTCGCCAGGGCCACCGCTTCGATCAGGATCTGAAGCAGAATATCGCCGCGGCGCGCCCCGAGCGATTTGCGTAGACCGATCTCGTGAGTTCGCTCGGTGACGCTGACCAGCTTGTTGTTCATGATGACGATGCCGCCCACTACGAGTGAGATGCAGGTGACCGGCACGACTACTACCGCAACCATGCCAAGTATCTGATCGATGAAGCCGCGCACGGCGTCGGGCGTCATGTTGTCGAAGTTGTCTGGATCGCCGGGCCGGGTGTGAAACCGCGTCCGCAGGGCCACACGCGTCTCATCCAGCGCCTGCTCGAGGCTGAGTCCGCTGCCCGGCTTGGGCCGGCCGAACACCGCGAACCCGGTTCCCGGCCCGTAGAGCCGTTCATAAGCGCCTTCGGGAATATAAAGGTTCTTGTCCTGGTCGCGCCCG
>CAZKVF010000354.1:0-5654 GCA_964556085.1 uncultured Solibacteraceae bacterium | reverse complement strand
CGGTGCAAGCGCCATCCCCGCCGGCTCGACGCTCGAAGATTGGCCGCTCACTTACGAGGAGCTCGAGACCTTTTACGACCGCTCGGAGTATGAGCTGGGCGTTTCGGGCAAGGCCGGGAATCTTCAGGGCCGCCTCGATCCGGCCGGCAACATCTTCGAAGGTCCTCGCCAGCGCGAATATCCCATGCCGCCATTGCGCGCCACCGAATTCAGCGAACACATGGCGGATGCCGCGCGCAAGTTGGGCTGGCATCCATTCCGTCCTCCCGCCGCCATCAACACCCAGCCATACCGCGGCCGGCCGGGCTGCGCCTATCACGGATTTTGCGGCACGGGCGGCTGCCACATTGGCGCCAAAAACTCGACTGCGGTGACGACCATTCCCGAGGCCCTCAAGACCAAGAATCTGACCATTTTCGATCGCGCCCAGGTAACTCGGATTGTCTCGGGATCCGATGGTCGCGTGACCGGCGTCACTTACCTGCGCAACAGCCAGGAATATTTCCAGCCCGCGCGTGTGGTGCTGCTGGCTTCCTACACTTACGAAAATTCCCGCCTGCTGCTGCTCTCGAAATCCAAGGCCTACGCCAACGGCTTGTCCAACAATCATGCCCAGGTGGGGCGGCACTATTTCGCGCACTGGGGCACACAGGGCGGGGGCGCAGTGGCGGCGCTATTTCCCTTCGATATCAATGTGTTCTATGGCCTGCCGGCGCAGGGCACGGCGGTGGATGACTGGGGCGACGATAACTACGATCACACCGGCTTGGGATTTGTCGGCGGCTCCAGCATGCACGTGCACACCGAGATGCACCCCATCGAGGCCGCGGCCATGAACACATTTGGCCGGGCGCCCGCTTGGGGCACGGCCTGGAAGAAGTTCGTACATCAGAATGCTGCTCGCTGGGTCACTTCATACCTACAGACGTCCAGCTTCCCCTACGAAAGCATCTTTCTCGATCTCGACCCCGAGGCGCGCGATCCGCTGGGCGACCCCGTCTGCCGTGTGACCACCAACCCCAAAACCAACGAGCAGCGCTCGGTGGTATACGCTCAGAACAAAATGGAGGAATGGTTTCGCGCTGCGGGCGCGATCGAGGTACTCAAAGTCGCGCCCACCGGCCCGGCGCTTTCCACCCACGCATACGGCGGCAACCGTATGGGCGATAATCCTGCAACTAATGTCGTCGATCGCTGGGGCTTCTCCCACGAAGCGCCCAATCTGGGCATCCTCGGAGCATCCGTAATGGGCACGAGCGGCGCACGCAACCCGACGCTGACGGTTCAAGCGCTCGCCTGGCGCACGGCCGACCACCTCGTCGAAAAGTGGAAGTCCATCGCGGGGTAGTGCCGTTCCAACTATCTTCGGCAAGGGAGCCGCGCCCCGCCGTGAACCAGTAGCGTTCGGTACGGCGTTCCACTTAAGGGGACAAGTTGGAACGGCACTAGGCCAGGGGAACTTTGCGGGAAGTCCGAATGCGGTTATCACGGGTCAGCAGCTTGACGCCATGCGCGAGGCTGGTGGCGGCGATCAATTCGTCGGCAGGGTCGCTCTGAAAATCCAAGTCCGTCAGCTTCAGGCAGACTTCGCGGGTGAGGGGCCAGACGTGCACCTGGCGGAGCAGTTCAGCCACTTCCGGATTCTCCAAAGACAGCGTGATGCGGCCTTTCTGGCGCAGTTTCGTGATTTCCCATAGAACGATCGCCGAAATGCCGAGAGACTCACGTTTCACAATCCGCGATTCGCGTGGGGTGAGCTCGCCCAACAGGGTGTAGAGCAGAATGTGCGTATCAATGTTCAGCATCCCAGGCTTCTCCCGTGGAGAAGACGTCTCCGCGAATTTCGAACCGGCCCTTCAGAGCGCCGATTAAGGAGCCGCCCGGCTTGCGGACGGGGAGCAATTGCGCGACCGGCTTGCCCCGCTTGGTGACCAAGACGCCTTCCGGCGGCAGGTGGTCGATCAGGCTGAGGAGCTGTTCCCGGAACTCCGATACATTCAGCGACTGCATGCCTTAATTGTACAACTGATTGTACAAATGCGCGGATGTCCACCCGCTGGCCGATAAAGCCGCTATAACTCTCATCGCGAATCTGCGTTGCTGGAAGCGCACGGCGAGCAATCGCGGCTTCGGCGCTGCTCGGAAGCTGGTAAAATCCGGCACATCATGCATCCTTCACATCTCCCTACGCGCAGGAGTCTTCTTCGTTCGCTGGTGGCGATGACCGGGGCGAGCCGATTGATCGCCCAACCGTCGAGCAAGCCGCCGATCCGCGTGCGGGTCCTGAACCACATGACGCTTTTTGTTTCGGACGTGCAGCGCTCGCTGGAGTTTTATCAGGGCCTTTTCGGTATGCCCGTCCAGGCTCGCCAAGGGACTTCGGCTCAACTCCGCATCGGAACGGGGCCGCAATTTATTGCACTGGCGCCCGCGGGTCCGAACCGGAAGCCGGCCATCGATCACTTCTGCATGACGGTCGAGGGCTTCGATGCCGGCCAGGCCATGAGGGTTCTGGCCGATCATGGGGTGACGCGGAGCGAGGGGGCCGGTCCGCTCCAAGCCTGGACGAGAACGCGGGGCGACACCCTAGAGTTTTATCTTGGAGATCCGGACGGGATCGTTGTTCAACTTCAAGACCCGAGTTACTGCGGTGGGGGTGGCGCGCTGGGGAATATGTGCCTGTCTACTCCCGAACCGGCGCCGCGCAGGGGACTGATTGCGGTGCGCGACCTCAGTCACTTTACGCTAACCGTTTCGGACGCGAAACGATCGCGCGAGTTCTATCAGGGACTATTTGGAATGCGGATTCAGGCCTACCAGGGACCAATGCCCGTGCTCGCAGTCGGGGCCGGGCCTCAGTTCTTGGCGCTGGGCGGAGGCGGGGCGAACGGCAGCACCCCGAGAGCGGCCGCGATCGGGCATGCCTGCATGACAATGGAGGGTTTCCATCCCGACAAGGTACTGAAGACCCTCGCCGATTTCGGCATCAAGGCGCGAGGCGAGGGTCGTGGTCCGGCGGGGCCGATGGTGTCCTACGTGAGCATGCGAATGGAAGATCGCGGCGGCGCCAAGGGCGGAACCCCTGAACTGTACTTCACCGATCCGGACGGGATCGTGATGCAGCTTCAGGACGTGAGCTACTGCGGAGGGGCGGGCTACTTGGGCGAGGTGTGCCCGGCCTAGCCGGATTGTCCTCGTCACAGTTTCTGCGCAGCAACGCCGACAATATGCGCGGAGCCCGGATCTTCGAGGAACGCGACCAGACGCAGCCCGTTCGCTCCCGCGCCCGCCGGAACGGTGAGAACGATATCCCTGGTGGCGACTGAGCGCAAATCGATGGTGCCTACCTCTTTTAGAACCCGCACGACCGAAACATGCGCCAGTGAGCGGCCGGCGTTTTCGCCTCGCGCCACATGAGACTCGGCTCGATTATCGGCAATCGCGACGTACAGCACTGCCGATTTTCTCTTGGCGTTCGGGGCCGGCGGAATTTCAATACTTGCCTTCACCTGTTTCCCGTCGCGAGTGGCATTGGAAATCGCGAGCGCCAGTTTCGGCTCCAGGGCGGCTTTTTGGATGGCGGCATTGGCCTCGCGGCTGTCACTCCCCACCAGGGCGAATCTTCCATCGACGACGAGCTGCGGCGTGTATACGCCTTCGCGGCTGTAGCGGTCGGCATAATCCTGCTGGCGCGCAGTGAATTGCGGCGACGAGAACGGATCCTTCCAGCCCAGGCGGTCCCAGTAATCGACATGCTCGCTCAGCACGATCAGGTTGGCGTTGGACACCGGCTGGCTTTGGTCGAGTAACTGAAGCAGCCGGTCAGCGGGCGGGCAGCTAGAGCAACCCTCGGAGGTGAACAACTCCAACAGTATCGGAACACGCGCTCCGGGGTTTTCGGCGCGCAACGCGAGCAGCGCGCCAGTCAGCATAAACATGAAACTCAGAAAGGCAGGCTTCATCGTGTTCCACCATCCCAGTGCCGCGCGCCAGATCGCGGCGCGCGGGCTAAAAACCAGCGGCAGGCCGAAAGGCCTGCCCCACCAAAATCGTCGTACGCTGCGAACGTTTTGAGCTCTTGTAATACAAGCACATCTTCAGTCCAGCTTGTAAATCGTCAACCCCGATAGCAGCTTCGGATAAAAATCGGTCGATTTCTGGGGCATCACGCCGCCGCCGAATGAAGTCTCGGCCACCTGCTCGATCGAGGTGGGCTTGAGCAGAAAGGCAATCTGCGCGGTACCCTTGCGCGCCGCTTCCATGGCCGCTTCGATGCCGCGGACGTATCGCAGATTCTCCTCGTCGCGTACGGCCTCCTCACCAATGCCCAGTGCCTTTGCCAGCAGACGCTGGTGCAGGACGCGCACGTCCAGTTCGCCGCGCGCGGCGCGGTCTTCGAGCAGGAACAGCCGGTTCCCGATCGCTGCGCCGATGATACTCCGGTCGCCTGCATCGGCCCAAGCCCGGCGAAGGCGGTCAACGGAATCGATTTCGGTGACCGCAAATTCACTGGGGACGTGTCGCGGAAACTCGTGCGGCCGATTGATGCCGCTCACCAGCCGGTGCGTGGCCAGGATCTTCAACCCCGGCGAATGCATGTTCACGAACGTCATCATCACCCGGTCTGCGCCCGCGAGTCCTGGATTCTCATTGCGAAACGCCAGCGCCGTTTCATAGCGGTGGTGGCCATCCGCGATCAGCAGTTTCTTATCGGCCATGAGCTGGCAGATGCGCGCAGCTCCGCCAAGCTTCCACACCCGGTGAACGGCGCCATACTCGTCCGTGACGTCCGTAATCGGCCGGCGCTGAGCAGCTTCGTCCAGAAGCTGATCGACGTCGCCGCCCGGATCGGGGTACAGCATGAAAATCTGGCCGAAGTGCGCATGCGTGTGGCGCAGCAGTTCCAGGCGGTCCTTCTTGGGGCCGGAGAGCGTTTGCTCGTGCCGGTGCACGACGCCGGCGGCGTAATCCTCAACCGCACCGAGTGCGATGAAACCTTTGCGCACCAGGCGTTCGCCCGTATCCGGAACGGTGAACTGCTGAAAATAGGGAAAAATTCCGGATTCGGCGTCGCGCGCCAAAATACCTTCCGCGATCCAGTCGTTCAGGTGGCGTGCGGCGCGTGTGTATACATTGCTGGTTTCGGAATCATCTGGCTTCTTTTCTCCCAGGATGATTCGCACCAGGTTGTAAGGGCTGAGCGAGAGATAACGTCTCTGCATCTCCGGCGAGATCTTGTCATAAGGCTGGGTGACCAGGTTCTGCGCCGGGCCCGCTTTTTCCGTGTACCGGAAGGGTTGGAACGGGTAGATTCGTGCCAAGTCTCAGAATAACCCGGGCGGCAAGACCGCCGGCGCTGCCCGCGGCGAAGCTCGGCGGATTCGGGCAGTTGGCAGGCGAAAGCGCCTGCCCCACCACCAGCGGCAAGGTCGGAAGATTCGGGCAGTTGGCAGACGAAAGCGCCGGCCCCACCCAGGCGGCTACCGGGGAAGGCAGGGCGTGGGATTCCAGCCTTTGCTGTCGGCTTGCTTCTTGAATTGATAGGTCCGCACGAAGGGCTGATTCAGATAAGTTGGATCTTCCACTTCGGCTGTCACCACCAGGTAATCGTCGTTCTCGCCCCCTTTGAGGCGGTTCGCGTACTCGGTCAGAAC
>CAZKVF010000353.1:0-19676 GCA_964556085.1 uncultured Solibacteraceae bacterium | reverse complement strand
CCCTGCAAAAGGATGCGGGCTCCGGGAGGAATGCACACGGCAGTTACCATGGACGGGAACAGAAATTCCCGTAGCCGGCGGTGACACGATCTTAGGCCAATACTGCCGCTTGGAAAGCGGTGCACCGATAAGTGATCGCCCGTGACTGCCAACCGATTCGAGATTTGAGCTAATGAATAATCACACATATTGGGTCTCCGATCGGACCTGCCCGGAAGCTATATATTCGTAACTCCCGGCTCTGGTCATTTCTTTAACGAAGCCTGTAAGGCCGTCCACGATACATACCGACGCGCTCGACGCTACGCACACGAATCAACTGGATGCTAATGTTGTCGCCACCATCCCGCTCGTTGGCAAGCGCCACTAGGCTGCCCGCGGCGTCTTCGAGGCGGGCGGTTCGGGTAACGATCTCCGCGATATCGCGAGCTTCGACGGAGTTGTGCAAGCCATCGGAACAAAGCAGGAATACGTCACCGGGGAGAATCTGGTGATCACTGGTTTCCACTCCGACGAACAGATCGTTGCCCAGCGAGCGGCTCAACAGATGGCGCGCTTTAGACTGCGCCGCGTCTTTGGCGGAGAGGATGCCCAGACGGACCTGGTCGTTAACCACGGTGTGATCCCGGGTCAACAGGCCGGCGCGGCCATGCCGGATCAGATAGCAGCGCGAATCACCGACGTGGGCAATGGCGGCACGATCATAGCGCAGAGCGCAGGCAACGACAGTGGTGGCCATAGCCACGCCGCCCGGGCTGGCGGCCCGGCCGGTTTCGTAGACCTGGATGTTGGCGGCCTGCAGCAAGCGCTGCAGCAGCGAGGGATGAGGCTCCCCCGCCACTGACTCGCGAAATCCCGCGAGCAGGGTTTCCACGGCGAGCTTCGACGCCACCTCGCCTTTGTCGTGACCTCCGACTCCGTCCGCCAATGCAAACAGCCAGCCGTGCGTATTCACGCGCTCGGGCGTATCTGGCGCGACATGGCCCAGGAAATCTTCATTGTGGCCGCGCGTTTTTCCCGGGTCGGACAGTTGAGCGGATTCGATATCCAGTCCCGAACTTTGCGGCTGGCTGAAGTTTCCCGGAACACTACTCACGGCTTGGACCAACATCCTCCGGTGGTTCATAGCATGGAACCAAAAAAAGGGCGGGCCGAACCCAATGGCACGGCCCGCCCGGACGCGTCTGCTCGAGCGTTCTAGCCGATGGCCTGCTGCCTGGCGCGGGCTTCGACCAGGGTGGTGCGGCCAGCCACTTTGCTCGAACGCATGAAGTAGATTCCGCCAAAGATGGCCCAGACAGCCGCAACACCCAAAGCCGTAAATGGTTCCAGCTTGGTGCCTATTCCCATAAAGGGCAGGACGATGTACGCGGCCATGCACGCCAGATTCGCCAGCAAGCCGAAAAGTGGAATCCACAGGTGACGGATCGGTTTGAAATTCGGATGGTTGTGATAGCCAACGATGCAGATTATGCAGCTCAGCATGTACAGCAGGAAGGTGCCGAAGTTTGAGGACAGGCTAACCGCCAGGAACGAATTGGGCAGCGCGGCCGCCGTATCGTGCGAGAAATAGCCGAAGCTCGACCAGAATCCCTGCGGCAATGCCTTGATGGTGGCATCCGTCAGGGCCGCAGCGTCACCGAAGTAGTTGAACACTGTGAGGCAGCCGACGACAGCGGAAATCGCCGCCAGCATCCATATAGAGCGGTGAGGCGTCAGGTTGGTGTCGTGGAGCCTACCGAAATGATCGGGTAATTCCGCGTCCTTACCCATTGCGTATGTCACACGGGCGCCGGTGTTGATGCAGGAAAGCGTGGTTCCAATGAGGGCCAGGAATACGGTGAAAGCTTCGATCAACATGAAGATTCTGCCGTTGCCCTGACCAAACAGGGCATCGCCCACGATGATCATCATGTCACCGATGGGAGCTGCCGACCCGCTGGCGGCGCTCATGGGATACCCATTATTCAGGAAGTAGGCCGCACAGAAGTACTCGATGAGGTAGCAGAATACTCCCTGAATCAGCAGCGACGCGATCACCGCGATGGGAATATCCCGCTTCGCGTTCTTAGCCTCGCCTCCCATCGAGGTCACCGATTCGAATCCCACCAGAATCAGAATGGCGATGGTGGCCTGCACGAACATCCATCCGAAGTTGTGAATGCTAATCACGGAGCCGGCTGTGGGGTGCGACTGGAAGTTGCCCTTATCGTCCTTTTCGGGGTAAGCGATGGTGAAGGGCGCGGGTTTACCAGAAGCATCCAGGAGGGGCTTGGGATTGCCAGCCGCATCGCGCGAAATCACGTCGGTCTGCTGGCCGTTCACTGTCTGCTTCTCGGTGGCGAACTGATACGGAAAAGCGCTGGTGGTCTGGGAATCGTAGTTAAGAGCCACGGTGCCCGGGGGATGGTTCATGCGGTAGCTCAGGGCCATGACGGAGAAGACCAGCAACGCGCTTATCTGGATCACGTTGATGGCGATGTTCACCGAAGTCGACCCGGTAACGCCCCGGTGCGCTATGTATGCCACGCCGAACGAAGCGAGGATGGCACAGACCATCATGAACATGGGACCTGGGTTGGAAGCGCTCATCCAGCCCGGCCAGAACGTTCCGGCGAGATATCCACAGATCACCCCGATCACGCCGCACATCACACCTGGATAGATCCAGTAGTAAAGGTGGGAACCCCAACCCACAATGAATTTCGAAAGCCGTGCGTAGGGCCAAGCTGTTTCATGGTTGAGGAACGACTGTTCAGCGAAATAATACGAACTGCCCGTGCCGGGATACAACTTCGCCAGCTCCGCATAGCACACCGCCGTAGCGAGGCAGAGGAGCACCGCAAAAAAGATACCGGCCCACATTGCCGGTGCTGTGTTGCCCGCGGCAGCTTGCCCGGCAAAGGTGAGCCAAAGGAAGGCGCCCGGCGCAATCAGCGCCATGGCATTCATCGTCAAGCCTGTTAAACCCAGTGTGGGTTTCATTTCTGGAGCGGTGCTTTCCGCCATCGAATCTCTCCTTTTGATCGTGGGCGGCTTAGACGGGGGCCGTGGAGCGGGACGTATCGGGGTCCGGCTTTTACCTATACTGCCTAGGAGCGGCTGCAAAGTGAAACGGAAATTTCTTATCGCCGAAATAAGGGTTTTGAATGCAGGAAAGTACGGAGCGTATTGGCCGGGCGAACGCCCGGCGTTTGGCAGACGGAAGCGCCTGCCCCACCTCTGGCCTGCGGAACCTGGAATCTCCTATACACTATTGGGATGATTCTGAAACTGGCACCGCTGCTGCTCGTTTTGGGCGCGCTTGGTTTCGCCGAGACGCGCATTTTCGAACTGCGCACCTACACCTGTTATGACGGCAAGCTCGATGCGCTGAAAGCGCGCTTCCGAGACCACACCATCCGGATTTTCAAGAAGCACGGCATCGAGAGCGTCGGCTATTTCGTGCCGCAGGATGGCGAACGCTCCAAGAATACGTTGATCTATATCCTGGCTCATCCCAGCCGCGAAGCCGCGACCAAGAACTGGGCCGATTTCGTGGCGGACCCCGAGTGGAAGAAGGTGGCGGCCGAATCGGAGGCCAACGGCAAGATCGTTCAAAAAATCGAGTCGGTATTCATGGAGCCGACTGAGTTCTCCCAGCTCAAATAGCCTTGCATGATTCGCATCGCTAACGGCCAGGGCTTCTGGGGCGACTGGCTGGAAGCGCCGGTACGCCTGGTCGAGCAGGGGCCGATCGATTACCTGGCGCTTGACTACCTAGCCGAAATTACCATGTCGATTCTGCAGAAACAAAAGCAGGACGACCCGCGGCTGGGTTATGCGCGCGATTTCCCGCCGCTGGTGGCGCGCATTGCGGGGCAGATCCGCGAACGCAAGGTGAAGGTAATCGCTAATGCGGGCGGCGTCAATCCAGTGGCGTGCGCGCGCGAGGTTCTGCGGCAGGCGCCGGGGTTGAAGGTCGCTGTCGTATTGGGAGACGACGTTTTTCCTCGGCTCGACGACTTCCTGGCCAAGGGATACGAGATGCGCGACATGGACACGGGCGAGCCGCTGAGCGGGATACGCAACCGTATCCTGAGCGCGAACGCGTACATTGGAGCGTTCCCGCTGGCGGAAGCACTGGGGACAGGCGCGGATGTGATGATCGCGGGCCGCTCGACTGATACCGCGCTCACGCTCGCTCCCATGGTTCAAAGGTTCGGCTGGAAGGCGGACGAGTTCGACAAGCTGGCAGCGGGGACGATCGCCGGCCACATCGTGGAATGCGGCGCGCAATCTACGGGGGGCAACTGCCAGGTGGACTGGCAAAGCATTCCCGATATGGCGAATATCGGCTACCCAATCGTGGAAGCGGAGCCGGACGGCAGTTTTGCCATCACCAAGCATCCGGGCACGGGCGGACTTGTTAATTCGCACGTGGTCAAGGAACAGCTGCTTTACGAGTTGGGCGATCCGAAGAACTACATCACGCCCGATTGCGTGGCCGACTTCACCAGTATCCGCCTCGAGGACGTGGGGCCGGACCGCGTGCGTGTGAGTGGAATTCGCGGGAGGCCGCGCCCACCGTCGCTGAAGCTTTCTATCAGTTATACCGCCGGATGGAAAGCCATCGGCACGCTGGTGTACTCGTGGCCGCAAGCATTCGCTAAAGCCGAGGCGGCCGATGCTATCGTGCGCGAGCGGGTGAGGCAGCTTGGTCTTACATTCGACGAAATCTACACGGAGTACTTCGGGTTGAACGCCTGCCTTGGCCCGGCGGCGCCCCCGAATCCCGACCCGCCTGAAGTGCAATTGCGCATTGGGGTGCGCGGTCCTGATCGCAAGGCGGTGGATCGTTTCACGCGAGAACTGGTGCCGCTGGTTCTGAATGGTCCGCCGGGGGCCACCGGGTATGGCGAAGGACGGCCCGCAGTCCGCGAAGTGGTGGCCTACTGGTCAGCTTTGATACCCAGGGAAGAGATCGAAACCCGAGTGGAGTTGGTGACGGCGTGAAGATACCGCTTTCCCGCATCGCCCACACGCGCTCCGGCGACAAAGGAGACACGTGCAATATCGGCGTGATCGCCTGGGAAGAGCGCTTCTACCCGATTCTTCTGCGGGAGGTGACCGCCGATCGCGTGAGGCGCCACTTCGGGGCGCTGGTTCAGGGCCCGGTGGAGCGCTTTGAACTGCCGAACCTGTGGGCGCTGAATTTCCTGCTGCACGGGGCACTGGGCGGCGGCGGAACAGTTTCGTTGCGCACCGACGCACAGGGCAAGACGTTCGGCGCGGCGTTGCTGAACCTGGAGATCGAAGCTGGGGACGTGCTAGGTTAAAGCTGAGATATGTCTATCCTGGCCAAGAGCCTGCTGACGCCCGAGGAATACCTGAAAATCGAGCGCGAGGCGGAGTACAAAAGCGAATATTTCGCGGGTGAGATGTTCGCGATGGCGGGTGCGGCCGAGCGGCACAGTCTGATTTGCATGAACATTTATGGCCTCTTGCACCAGCAACTGCGCCAGCGGCCCTGCCGTGCTTATCCAAGCGAGATGCGGGTTGGCGTGAGCGCTACCGGCCTCTACACGTATCCCGACGTTATCGCCCTATGCGGCGAGCCGAACTCGACTGAGGCGTATGATCGGGGCCGGAAGTTCGAGCAGTACCGCTCGATCGACTCGTTGGCGGAGTATCTGAAGGTAGCGCCGGATCGAGTCCGCGCCGACCTCTACCGGCGCCAGGGGGACGGCTCGTGGGTCCTCTCATCGGTTGGGGAGCCGAGTGACACGGTGGAATTGCAGTCGATTCGCTGCCGCCTCCTTCTAGCCGACATTTACGAGAAGGTCGATTTCACGGGGTAGCCCACGAGCCGAAACGACGGTCGACCGGGGGGTCGCCCGCGGACCGGGGGGTCCGCCCCACCGAGGGCCGAATGCAATTCTCCTCCGGCGCATATATAATCTACCCTCAGACCTGGAGGAAGAGCATGGGACAGAGGGTTTCTCGCCGGTGGTTGGTGGCGGCAGCCGCAGTGTGCGTAGCGGTGCCCGTGGGCGCGCAGACGGGCGCGAAAAACGGAGAGTGGCGGGCGTACGGGGCCGATCTCGGCAATACGCACTACTCGCCGCTCGACCAGATCACAGCCGGGAATTTCAATTCGCTGCAGGTGGCATGGCGCTTCAAGACGGATAATCTCGGCCCGCGGCCCGAATATAACTTCGAGGGCACGCCGCTAATGGCCAACGGCATCGTGTATTCCACGGCCGGCACGCGGCGCGCCGTCGTGGCAATCGACGGAGCCACGGGAGAGTTGCTGTGGGTGCACGGAGAAAAAGAAGGCGCGCGCGGCACCAATGCGCCGCGCCAGCTTTCCGGGCGCGGCCTGGCTTACTGGACCGATGGGCGCGAGGAGCGGATCCTCTACGTGACCCCGGGCTACCGGCTGATGGCGCTCAATGCGAAGAACGGCGTGCCAATTTCGAGTTTCGGGCAGAATGGCGTGGTGGATCTCAAGATGGATGACGATCAGCAGATCGATCTGGAGACAGGCGAAGTCGGTCTGCATGCCACGCCGGCGGTGGCCGGCGACACGGTGATCGTCGGCGCGGCGCACCGGCCCGGCGGGGTTCCAAAGAGCAAGACGAATGTGAAAGGTTACGTCCGCGGTTTCGATGTGCGCACGGGCAAGCGCCTGTGGATCTTCCACACCATTCCCAAACCGGGCGAGTTCGGCTACGACACTTGGGAGAACGACTCTGCTACCTATACGGGCAACGCCGGAGTGTGGGGCCAGATCAGCGTGGATGAGCAGCTCGGGATGGCGTACCTTCCGGTAGAACTGCCGACGGGCGATTACTATGGCGGCCACCGCCCGGGCAACGGCCTCTTCGGTGAAACCGTGGTCGCGGTGGACCTGAAAACGGGGCTGCGCAAGTGGCATTTCCAGCTGGTGCATCACGGCATCTGGGATATGGATATTCCGGACGCGCCGATGCTGGTGGACATCACGCAGAACGGACAGACAGTCAGGGCGCTGGCGCAGCCGACAAAGCAGGCGTTCCTGTACGTCTTCAACCGGGAAAACGGGCAGCCGATCTGGCCGATTGTAGAGCGACCCGTAGAACAAACGGATGTGCCGGGCGAGAAGACCAGCCCGACGCAGCCGTTCCCCAGCAAGCCCCCGGCGTATGACCGGCAGGGTTTCACGGCCGATGACATCATCGACTTCACGCCCGAACTGAAGGCGGAGGGGCTGAGGGTGGCATCGAAGTACAAGCTAGGCCCTATTTTCACGCCGCCCGTGGTAAGCAAGCCCGACGGTCCATACGCGACGCTCGCTCTCGCCACCGCTGGGGGAGGCACCAATTGGGCCGGCGGCTCGTACGATCCAGAAACTCACATTGCTTATATCCCATCGCAAAAAGCTCTCACTGCAATTGGTCTGGTGCCGCCGGAAAACAACCGGTCGGACATGCGGTACATTTCCGGCAGCGCCGCGCCGCGGACTGGCAGAGGCGGTGGCGGCGGCGGTGAGGGAGAAGGGGGCGGCGGTGGGCTCACGGTGCAAGGACTACCGCTGGCCAAGCCACCCTATGCGCAGATTACAGCGATCGATCTGAATAAGGGCGACATCGTCTGGCAGATCGCTCACGGCGAGACGCCCGACAACATTCGGAATCACCCGGCATTAAAGGGCGTGAATATACCCCGTACCGGCCGCCCGGGAGTATTCGGAGTGTTGGTTACTAAGACACTCGTGATCGCGGGCGAGCGCGGCACATTCACCACGCCGTCGGGCGAGAAGGGCGCGATGCTGCGGGCATACGACAAAGCCACCGGTAAGGATGTGGGTGCGGTGTTTATCCCTGCCGGACAAACCGGAACGCCGATGACTTATATGCTCGGCGGCAAGCAATATATCGTGGTGGCGATTGCGGGACAGGGCTTCCCGGCCGAACTGATCGCCTTTAAGTTGCCGGGATAGTGAGATCACCGGCCATAAGATCGCTGGCGCGCTACCAAATAGCGAGTGTAGGTTAGAATACTGAGATTTCCTTTCGAGACGTCCTACTGGGAATGGTGTAGCTCCAGTTTTCGTCGAAAGGAAACGCAGTGTCCTTACGTCCGATTTATGCACTTCTTATAGGTGCGCTCGCGATGACCGTTCCGGCCCCGGCAGATATCCTGTTTACGGATACTACTTTCAACCCAGCTAATTACAATAATTTTTCGGCTACCCCGAACCTCGATTCGGGTGTTACTGCGACTTACGGTCAGTGTGCCAGTTGTGGTAATCCTGGACAAGCTTTGGAGGCAATCGTGACGATTCCTACCACAGCGGGAGGAGCTTTCGTAGGTTTTCTCAACGATTCGTTCGTGTATAACCCACAGACCGAGGGGGCAATTATTTCCTTAAGTGCATCCGTCGATAAAGATGTCACTTTGAACCGCAACACTACGGATTTCACTAGTTATTTCTATCCACTAATTGAACAGGGCGGCAATTTCTATATCGCGACTCTTACCGGAGGGACCATCAACTCCGGGACTACCACCGGGTACGAAACCATCTCTGGCGGGCTGGATGCCACCAGTTTCGGCTTATACGATTTCACTAATTCTGTCCAGGATTTCAGCAGCAATCCGGACTTCTCTGCCACGGGCGCCCCGATGATCTTTGGACTGGCGCCTCTTGTCTACTCAAACGATGCGTTCACCATCACCGTGGATTACGACAATCTCAATTTCGATATCGTTCCGAGCAACGACGGCGGAACTACGCAATCGAGTGTACCGGAATCATCCAGTTTGGGTCTGCTTTCGATCTTCTTGATGGGAGTGGTCCTACGGAGTTTGAGGCCGGCCATTCGGTGGAAGCTCAAGAGTCATTAAGCCATTCGCCTGATTCAACGGACCCCGCTTCTGCGGTTAGGCTGGTACCGGAAGGGTTCCGGCACGCATGGACCGCGCCAGAAAAGGATCGGTGCTCATCGAGTTTGCCCTGGTAGTGCCGCTATTCCTGCTGCTGTGCGTGGCGGGCATCGATTTCGCGCGCGTATTCAACACCGCAATCGTGTTGACGGGAGCCACGCGGACCGGGCTCGAATATGCGGGCCAAAGCGCGTCCGCGGCGGCAGACGCAAGCGGGATTGCGAATCTGGTCAGCACGAGCGCGGGCAATGCAGCAGGCTTGACGGTAAGTTCGAACCAGTTCTGTACCTGTTCGATTGGCGGCACTCAAGTGGCTTGCTCCAGCAAGTGTTCCGGCAAGATTACCTATGTGCAAGTCAGCGCGAGCGTCCCATTCCAGACGTTGGTCGCGTGGCCTTGGGTTCCGCAGCCTTTGAACGTAACCCGGACGGGCGTGATTCGGGTAACCGTGCCGCCACCGGGCGGCGGCGGATTCGGCTAATGCCGCGAATCAGACTAGACCGAGATATTTCGGCTCATAGCCAGGGAATACTTCGCGTGGCGAGGGGTTCCCCAGGTGACGCATCACCAACTCGCCGAGCACATCGCGAAAATCGGTGGTGAGCGCCAGGTCGCGGCTCTCGTAGAGCTGCTCCTTTTCGAGGCCGGGCCATTGGCCGTAGACTTTGCCGCCCTTGACAGGGCCGCCGAGCACGAACATGCAGTTGGCGTGGCCGTGATCGGTGCCGCGGTTGCCGTTTTCGTGAGCCGTCCGGCCGAACTCGGACATGGTGACCAGCACCACGTCGGCCATGCGGTCGCCCATATCCTGCCAGAATGCGCTGAGGGCGCGGCCGTACTCACGCAACAGGTTGGCAAGCTGGCCCTCGGAGGCGCGCTGGCCGAGTTCATTGACGTGGTGGTCCCAGCCCCCGATATCGGCGAAAGCCACTTCCATGCCCACGTCGGCCTTGATCAACTGGGCGATCTGGCGGAGGCTGTCACCGAAGCGCCCGCGAGGGTATTCGGCGGCGGGCTGGTAGGGCGCCTTGCGGATCGCCTGCAGCATGCTCACGGCTTCAAAAGTCTCGCGGCCGGTGGCGCGGAGCAGGGGATCGGAGGTTTCGAGGTACAGTTCTTCGAAGGTCTTGGCGGCCTGGGCGTCGCGCACCTGGAAATCGCCGATGTTCTGAAGAGCGATCGCGCCCCGCGAGCCGCGCATGGCTCGCGGCAGCACGGGGCCAAGCGAGACAGCCCGCAAGGGCGACACGCGCGAATCGTTCCCGGGCGGCAAGCCACGGTTCAGCCAGCCGTCTGCAGTGCCCTTTAAACCGGGAGTGCCGGATTCCATGAAATCCTGCGCATCGAAATGCGAGCGCGTAGGGTCGGGCGAGCCCACGGCATCGACGATCGCCAGGTTTCCTTGATCGAACAGCGGTTTGATCGAAGCTAATGACGGATGCAGCCCGAAGAAGCCGTCGAGGTCGATTGCCGCGTCCTGGTTTTTCTGGCTGTCGGACGTGGGCCGTGGAACGGCGATGGTGGGGCGCAAGGCGTAATAGGCCTTTTCGCCGTGAGGCACCACGATGTTCAGCCCATCAGCCGCGCCGCGCTGGAAAATAGCCACCAGGATATTCTTACGCGGCGTGGGCGCGCCGGCGGCATAAACCGCCCGCTCGAGCCACAATGGCGCGCTGCCGATTCCAACCATGGCCAGTGCGGAATTGCGAAGGAAAATGCGACGGGTATCCATATGATTCAATGCCTTTGAAATTCGGGGGAACCAAGTGAAACAGGGCCGGACAGGTCAGAGGCCTGTGCCACTTTGACGCCCGGAACTTTGTTGCCGGCCAGGTTCACGGCAAAATTCATGCGGGCCACCAGCCCGGCCGAATTCAGCCATTGCTGGCTGGAATTGGAGTAGCCGGTCGGTTCCTGCTTGCGGTAGAGCGGCTCTCCCATCTGGGCAACCTGGTTGACCAGGCCGGACGCGAAATCTACATCGCCATCCGCGGCGCGGACCGCGCTGGCTACGAGTTCGAGCGGCGATTTGAGCTTGGAGCGGTACGCGCCCATCGACCAGAACTCGCGCGATTCGAGCATGGTTTTCATGACCGCGCGCAAGTCCCCGTCAGTCTTCAGGAAGGTCTGCGCCATGCGTTCGATAAGCGCGGGCGGCGGATCATCCGCTATGAATCGAGTGGCCAGTTTCCGGGAAATGAAATGCGCGGTGGAAGGATGGCGCGCGAGGATATCGAGGACCTTTTCTCCATCCTCGATTCCGCCTGCGCGAATTCTGACACCCAGGACGGTCTTCTCTCCGTCGTCGTGCATGCGCGGGTTGAAGCTGAAGGGGCCACCCTGCCCCGGCTGATCGATCGTCCAGCCAGTGAAGCAGCGCGCCACCTCGGTGACATCGTGCTGGGTGTAACCGCCATCGACTCCGAGCGTATGCAACTCCATCAACTCGCGCCCGTAGTTTTCGTTGAGGCCGCCGGATGCGCGTTTGCCGCGGCCCGCCTGACCCGGCGCGCGTGACTGCCAGTTATCAAGGTAGAAGAGCATGGCCGGGCTTTTGGCCGTGGCCTCCAGCAGATCGCGGAAGCGGCCGAGCACGTGCGGACGGATCACATCACGTTCGTACTCAGTAATCAGGAAACGATCCGCGCCCTTATCCAGGTACACATTGAAGTGATTGAACCAGAAGTCGGTGAGCACTTCCTCCAGCTGGCGGTTGGTATAGATGGCCCGCAAGAGCTTGCCCTGAGTCAGATCGGCCGCTACGACTTGCTGCGGCCCCGCGGCCAGTTCGATCTTGCGCCGCAGTTCGGGGGGCGCCACCGGGAACATTGCCTGCCGCACGCCTTGCGGCAAGGCTACCAGGATTTCGTTCTGGTGGGCCGGGGGTAGACCCTCGAAGGCGGTTAGCCGTTCGACGGGTGTGCCGGTGCGCAGCTGGCGGAGCTGTTCCGGGGTCAAAAGCGAGGCCAGTTCCTGCTCCTGCGGAAAGTCCTGGCCGGCTTTTTGGCGGCGCTCGAAGCGCTCCGCCACCTTTTCGATCACAAGGCGACGGTCCGGGTCCGTGGGAAAAGCCAGGCGGCCATCGAGCATGCGTCGAATCATCTGCGGCTCGGGATAGTTGGCGACCAGTTCTTTGGTGGTCATGGAAAGCGAATCGAGCGGCCGCAATTTCGTTTCAAGCAACGGATTCTCCGCGATGCGTTCGGGATGCAGTTGCAGGTCGATCCATTTTTTTAGTCCCACTGCCTGGACGCGGGCGGCATCGCCGGGCCTGGGACCAAAGGTGAGCCGGTTCAGTGCGTGCTGAACGCGGTCCTGGTTGGGAATGGGACGACGGAACAAGCGGGCGGCATCGGCGCTTGATTTGCCGGCGCTGTTCTTCGGGGGAGGCGCTGCCACTCCTGGCAGCAAGGCCAGGAATGCAACCAAAGGGACAAGGGAGAGTCTTTTGCACATACTTCCTACAGACTTGAAAAGCTGACAGGCCAGGAGGCCCTATCCTACTAGAGTTAAACGCGGGAGGGGCCGCTGAGTTGCGGACGCTGTATTTTGCTGTACCTATTCCCGAATGCCGCGGGAGCCGGACCCACCCGCCAGGGCATTGGCCGCTTCCGAGCCGGTGATCAGGCGCGCTCCGCGGCTGAAGGTGAGGTATTGAAAGCCCCACTGTATGAACACCAGGATGCGGCTTTGAAATTGGACCAGGTACATCAAGTGGATGAAGAGCCAGACCAGCCAGGCAATGAGACCGTGCAGATGCAGGCCGAAGATGCGGGCCACCGCGGCAGCCCGGCCGATCACGGAAATATCGCCGCGATCGGAATAGTGGAACGGGCCCATGCCAGGAGTCTTGGCTTGGGCACGCGCGGCGATGATGCGCGCGGCATAGGCTCCCCCCTGCATGGCCACCTGGGCGACGCCGGGCAATTGGTGGCCCTCCTCGTCGGCAAACGCGGCCAGATCGCCGACTACGAAAATCTCGGGGAACCCGGGCACGGTCAGGTCGGGCCGCACCTTGATCCGGCCGCTGCGATCGGTGGGGGCTCCCGTCCGGGCCGCCAGGATTCGGCCAAATCCGCCGGGCTGGACGCCACCTGCCCAAAGTACTGTCCGGGTGGCAAGACGCTCGCTGGCGCCGCTCTCATTGCGGAAGGTGAGACCCGAGCCATCCACTTCCGTCACGATCACTCTGATGCGTACATCGACGCCCAGGCGCTGTAACGATTTTTCGGCTTGTGCGGAAAGGTCTTCGGGATAAGCGGTGAGCAGGCGCGGCCCGCCATCGAGGAGCAGAATGCGGGCGGTTTTGGGATCGATCGAACGGAACTCGTGTTTTAGGGTTTCGCAGGCAATTTCGGCCAGGGCGCCCGCGAGCTCCACACCTGTAGAGCCGCCGCCAATAATGACGAAAGTCATCCAGGCCCGGCGCAAGTCCGGGTCAGAGACGCGTTCGGCTGCCTCAAAGGCGTACAGAATCTTATGCCGGATGGCCGTGGCCTCCTCGACGCTTTTCAAGCTGGGCGCCCATTGGCGCCAATCATCGTGGCCGAAATAAGATGTTTCCGAACCGGTGGCGACCAGAAGCGAGTCATAGGAAAAAACACCGCCGTCGCGCAATTGAACGCTGCGGCCATGCGGGTCGAGATCTACCGCTTCGCCCATGAGAACCTGCGTGTTCTTCTGCCGCCAGAGAATGCTGCGCAAAGGCGCACAGATCTCACCCGGCGACAGCGACCCGGTTGCCACCTGATAGAGCAGCGGCTGAAACAGGTGAAAATTGCGGCGATCGATGAGGGTGACGCTTACGAGCGCGTGGGCTAACGCGCGCGCGGCATAGAGGCCGCCGAAACCTCCGCCGAGAATGATGACGCGATGGGCAGGTGGCTCCTCACGAGCGCGTGGACTCTCCAGCGAATTCGAAACCGTCTCCATTCCCATGTTGCCGTTTACGCAGGGCCGCCCCGGCGGCTCTTATACGGAGTCTTATACGGATAAGGGTAGTGTTGGGCTTCATTCTATAAGTCGATTCGTAAGAAGACCGGAGAAATAGGTGCGTATGGTCTCAAACGGGGCCTGTGCCGGGAGATGAACTGGTATGCCGGCTCAGGTGACTACCTGAGAACGTGTCAGGGCGGCACGAGTAAAGTCGTCCACTGATACAAGGCGCTGCCAGCGATCACGTGTCGGCAAAACGCTGTTCTGTTGGATTATCCGGCAGAGCAGCCCCGATCTTCCATTGGTTTGCATCGTAGGCAAAGCGCTGGCCGCAGTCCAGGCAGACCACGTAACTGTCGCCTCTTGGAGCCCCGTGACGCCGCACCGGAGCGATGGGGCGGGTGAGGTGCTTATGAGCGCATAGAAAGAGCCTGCTGAGAACGCTGGCGAGCATGAATACCTCCCACCTCACGTTCCTCATCGGCCCTTGTCGAGGGAAACTTTAAAGATTGTGTGCGGCCGGCACAAGATCGCCGGCCCCACTTAGAGATCCTAGCTAACGGCTGAACACGACGAAGCCGTTTGCAGGAAGAGTAATTTCCGCCGATGCCGGCATGCCGTCCCAGGCCACGTCTTCAGCGGTGATGCCGCCGTGATTTCCGGTCGTGCCGGCGTTGGGGAACTGGTCGTAGAAGTCGCTGTTGAAGATCTCGCGCCAGAATCCGCCGCCGGGGAACCCGATGCGATACCCGAAGCGGTTGAATTCCTGGAGATTCAGCGCGATCAGCACGTCGTCTCCCTGGCCTTCAATCCAGCGGTGAATGGCCATGACGCGATCGATGCTATGCGCGCGCGATACGCGGAGCGAGTCGCTGCGCAAGGCAGGCTGATTGCGGCGGAGCCCAACCAGGTCCTGCGTGAAGCGCAGGTAATCCTGCATGGTCTTATCTGTCGCAAGTTCATCCCAGTTGATGAGCAGGTCGGGATGGAAATTCTCGTTGTCATCCCACTGCTTTTCCGCCAGGAATTCCTCGCCCATGAACAGCATGGGGATTCCACGCGCGCCCATGAGCAGACCGGCGGCGACGCGAGCACGGCTGCGCGCGAACCAGGAACGCGGGTTCGAGCCGTCGGCCAGGGCCGCCACTCGCGGCTGGTGACCGTCGTAGATGATGTCGTGGTTTTCCAGGCAATTGACCACCTTCCAGTCCCCGGGGAAGCCGTAAGGTGTATCGAGAGCGGCCGCCAGTTGGTCGAAATCGACAAATGCATCGCGACCCGCGGAGGACTGTCCAATGGCCTGGCGGACGCCGTCGCGCAGCCGGTCGCCCCAGGCGGCATCGAATCCCAAGCCGGAAGGCGAGGTGCGCACGGCCGCGGCCCGGTCATCTCCCCAGTACTCGGCGATCTGAATCGCCTGCGGCTTGACGAATCGCACGGTATTGGAAAGATCCTGGCAGAAGCTGCCGCCGCCATGGGTGTCGATTACGGTGACCTCGTCGTAGCGCATGCCGTCGATGTGATACTCCTCGAGCGAAGCCAGCGCGTTATCGATTAGAAACTGGCGGACGTCCTGATTCCAGTAGGCGAATACAAGTCCGCCAACCCAACCCTGGTCGGTGAAGTACAAGCTGCGGTTATTATCTCCGGTGGGCTGACGGTCGAGGAAGTAGATGCAAAAATCATCGAAGCCGCCTCCGGCGTGGTTGTAAACCAGGTCAAACAAGACGCCAATGCCGTTCAGATGAAGAATGTCGATGAGGCACTTGAGCTGATTGGGGCCGGGCCGCAACTGATCGATAGTAACGGGCGCCTGCCGGTGCGCGGCCAGTAAGGCGTTAGCCTTGGCAACGTAGCGTGCGAGGTCGTTGTCATAGATGCTATAGGCCATCTCTGGCGAGAACAGATCGACGCCGTTGTATCCCATGCTCGTTTGGCTAGGAAACTCCTGGATGGGCATGAGCTGGATAGCGTTCACGCCGAGGGCGCGGAAATACTCCACGCGGTCCAAAACATCTAAAAACTTGGCGACCTTCGATCGCTTGTCATTGCCGCTAGCATCCACGCCGTAAAAGACGCCGATGTGCATCTGGTAGAGCATCAGGTCGCGGAATTCCGCCAGCCGGAATCCCTGATCATGCCAGGGATAAGTAGAAGGCGAGCGGACCAGGCAATCGGAAGCGGGAAAGTCAGGCGTCAGTTCGCGAGCGCGCGGGTCGCGCTTGAGACCGCTGGTTCCGGTTCCATCGACCCAGAACATGTACTGCGAGCCTTCGCTGACTCCGGGAAGTTCCGCGCCCCAGGTGCCGTCTCCCATGGAAATGAGGGCGCTGTTGGCGGAAGGTGTAAAGCCAGCTTCTCGCGCGGCGGCGAGAGCGCTGCCAGTAAGCAGAAAAACCTGGCGCGCAGAAGGCGCCCAGGTTCGGAAAGTGGCGCCATCGGCCACAATCGTTGCGCCGAGCGGGGCGCCCCGATCTAGTAAAGGCAACGGAGCAATGGCGGGAGCCGACATATGCGTTTTCCTCCTGCGGATTACGGTGTTTCAGTCGGGTTACTGAGTGAATCCGCGCGAATCGGAATAGAACGCAGCAAGGGTAACAGATCGCACCGGCCGAGCATATCGGGTGAATCTACTAGTGGGAGAAGAATGGTGAATCCGGATACTTTTGAGCGTCGTTCAGGAACTCGTGTTTTGGCGTACGGGGCTGGCGCCTCCGTGCCTGGGCAGGACTCATCCAGGACGAAGTAACCGGCTAGCGGGCCGTGCATGCCGACGGGCTCCACTTGGCGCCGTCGGGTTCCTTTTTGAAGTGTGTGCTGGTTACGAAAGTCTGCTGGAGGTATTGCGGATCCTCCACCAGCGTGGTGATGATCAGGTAAGATGTGCCGTCGCTCTCGTCGGTGCGCGTGTAGTATTCGGTGAGGAGGGCGTTGCCGCTATACGGCACGCCATTCTTGCGCAGGTATCCGGGCCGCATATGGGTGGTGACGACTTTCAGGGAACCGCCGCGCGGCGGTCCGCCCCGGCCGCGTCCGCCGCCGGCAAACTCCCAGTTGGCAACCGAAAAGCCTTGCCAGCCAGCGTCTCCGGAAGGCGGCTGGGATTTCTCAGCAGAGGAGCCGAAATGAAACTGGCGCGTCTGGGTACCGGCATCCGTTTCCACCTTCAGCGTATTGTCGTCCGCCCAGGTGATGTGGACGCGGGTAGGGACGCGCATCAGCGCGGCGGCCCCATAGGCCTTGCATTGTAAACCGGCGGCCTCATCCTTAGCGGGATCCCAGGTATCGGCCACGCGCCGGCCTTCCGGGTTGAGCGGCACGCTGGCGTAGTCGCCCTTGGGAGGTGTCACCATGCGATAGCGCCAGTCCTCTGTGACGAGCGACACCCAGTAGCCGGCAAGGTCTTCGGGCGCAGCGGCTTTACCGGTCGGAGGGGGGCCCGCAGGACCCCCTCGGCCCTGAGCATGAATATACGCCGACAGCCACACACCAACTAATGCTGTCGCGACGAGGACAGACGCAGATCTCATGATTCCTTTTGGCAGGCGGAAGCGCCTGCCCCATCAGCAGGTTTATTCGAACGAACCGCCCCACTTCCAACCGTCGGATGGACGCGTGATGTTCACCATGCGCAGACGGTGATCGGCTGGGTTGCGGCCGGGGTTGCCGACCACGATCACGTCATCGCCGGGTTTCAGCGTTTCGCGGGTCACGCCCTGCCGGCCCAACTGCCCGCCGGCGCCCCATTCGATAGCCCACGTCTGCATCTCGCCCTTGTCATCCGGCGCCTCAACGTGTACGAATGAATGCGGGTTGCGATACAGGAACTGCACCAGCTTTCCGTGGACAGTGATTTTCTGATCCTCGAAATAGGTAGCGGCAAACGAATGGTGGGCATAGGCACGTACGCCGAGGATGGAGACCGCGGCGGCGGCCAGAACGAGCAGCTTAATCTTCATCTGGGGTTTTCTCTCCTGAGAGTACATATTACTTCTTTTGGAAGGCGTGCCGGAAGGGGCAATTGGAGTCAAATTCACGGCAAAGGAGGACCGTGCGCGCGGCATGCTCGATGACGCTAAAGGGGTAATGAGGGTTTGAGCCCCTGGAGGCGTCCGTTAACCGACAGGCCGCTCACCTGCCCAGCAGGCTTAATGATCGTAATGATTATCGTTTCAAAAAAAGAGAGCGAAAACTGTGGCCCAACATCTGCAACTGGAGAGGGTACGGCCGGCCCGGAAGACGGCTCCGGCCAGACGGGAGGTGTCTTGGTGCCCGCTGTTCAGGAAATCATCGCACAGGATGTTGTCACATCACAGGACGTAGGGTTGCTGGCCCGCGCCAGCGCTCCTTGTATCACGGCCGTACTATCCATCCCGAATCCGCTGGAAACAGAAGCGGTGTTCAAGAACGCGATTCGCGACCTGGAGAAAAAACTCAAGGAGACGGCTTCAGGGGCCGAGATTCCAGGGCTTATGCAGCCCGTTCGGGCATTGGCGGCAACGGCCGAAACCGCGGGATTCTGGGCGCAATCGATCATTTTGTTCCGTTCGCCGGACCTGTTTCGCTGCTTCCTTCTTTCCGAGCCGGCGAAGGAAACGACAACCGTGGAAGAACGCTTCCAGGTGCGCCCGTTATTCTCGGCGCTCGCAAGAGATCAGCGCTTTTATCTGCTGGCTTTAAGCCGGGGGAACGTCCGCCTGTTTCACTGCACGCAGCACCGCGCCGGGGAGGAAGATCTCCGCGGATTGGCTCCCCAGGATATTCGGGTCTGGATGGGCACGTGGAAGCCGGACCATGTACTCGATAATCGAGCGGTTGCGGGACCGGGCGCTGGATCCACCAAGGGCGTGGCCTTCACCACCAGCCGTGATAAGGAGCGGCACAGCCAGTACCTGGCACATTTCTACAAGGAAGTGGATCGAGGGATCGAATCAATATTGCGCCGCGACGGCGCGCCGCTAATCCTAGCCGGCGTGGAAGAGGAAATAACCATCTACCGGCAAGTGAACTCTTATCCCCGCCTTCTCGAAAAAGCCGTGAGCGGGTCGCCGGATGGCATGGACGATCATGCCGTATACAAGCTGGGGCGAGAAATAGCCGGTGAGGTCCCTTCGGAGGCGCTCGCCAAAACGTTTGCGCGATTTGAGAGGTACCGCGATTCCGCCCGCGTATCCTCGGATGCCGGCCAGATCATTCCGGCCGCCTTGGACGGCCGCGTGGCTGACTTTGTTTTCTCCAAGAGCGCGGAGCTGCGCGGCTGCACACTCGATAGTCGCCAGATCGAATTACGCGACGACGGTGAGGACCTGCTTAACGCGACTGCATTGTGGACCATCCAGCGCGGCGGCCAGGCATTCGCATTGCGCGAAGAGGAAATGCCGGCAGGGGCCGAAGTCGCGGCCGTGTTCCGGTTTTGAAGGCGTCCAGCGGCCGTCGCCGCACGAATAGAAACGGGCCACTAAGTGGCTCGTTCTCCCGGATCTGTGATTCGATCTCAGAGGCGTGCGAACGCGCGTAGGCCCAGGCGTTCACAAGGTCCTCGGCGCGAAGAGATGGATAGGCTGCCACCTGCAGGGCGCGATCGGGGTCGCGCACGGACGAATGCGTCCACCACCATGACCACCCGGCGCAAGACCGCCGGGGCTACTCCGTCTGGTATATGATAGTGCCCATTCCAAAAAGGGGTGCTTTCCTTATGCATACAAAACGAGTGGCTGCGATGCTCTTGGTTTTCGGCGCCCTGGGCCTCGCTCATCTCTTCGCACAGGGGACCACTGCGACCATCCTGGGCACCGTAAGCGACTCTTCAGGCGCGACGATTGCCGGAGCGT
>CAZKVF010000352.1:0-8179 GCA_964556085.1 uncultured Solibacteraceae bacterium | reverse complement strand
GGCTGACCGTCGCGGTAGTGCCCGAAAGCAGCGTCACGGCGACAGTCTGCTGGGGCGGAGCCGGCCCTCCAATGACGTACTGGAAATTGAGAGTCGTGGGAGAGACTCCGACCACGCTCACATTCAGCGTCACCTGCAGATTCACGGACGAACCTTGTGCGCTGACGTTGATAAAACTCGTATAGACGCCAGCAGGCATCGGGTCTGTTGAAACCGTTAAGGCGGCCGGAGTGGTCTGCTGGCTGGCAGGTGACACGTGAAGCCACGAAGTGCTGGGATTGACAAGCGCCACAAACCCGAGCGCGGCGCCGCTGCTGGTCACGTTCACGGTAGCGCTCGTCCCGACATTCGGCTGCGTGTTTAGTATGAGGGGACTGGGATTGATCTGCAGCGTCTGCGCGCGGAGCCCGTACGCACATACCAAGAGGAGCAATGATTTTCGCAAGGAAAA
Organism: uncultured Solibacteraceae bacterium; assembly: GCA_964556085.1. Classification (GTDB taxonomy): domain Bacteria; phylum Acidobacteriota; class Terriglobia; order Bryobacterales; family Bryobacteraceae; genus PSRJ01. The sequence goes on along the minus strand of CAZKVF010000352.1, from coordinate 7,728 downwards.
TGCCTCCGGACGCGGACCGTCCGACGCGGAGAGGAACGCCACGAACCAGTGTTCGGAAAAGCACTGCGCCATCCATTGTGAGAACCCTAACAAAGAGACCCCTAACGGCTTGTTTTCAAAACGTTTGCCTGCGTTGGCTGTCGTCCGCCGCCAGAGTTGAGTGTTTCCGTTTTACACAGTAGTGGGGCGGATCCGCTGGTGGGCGGCCGCAATGGGGCGCTTTGGCGATCCCCTGGCCGGCCGGCTCCTCCGCCCGCGTTGACCCTTGCTGCCGGATTTATTAACCTAGCTTGACAGCACATCTCTCAAGGAGGAAGCATGCTTCGAACTGCGGCGCTGCGGCGCCTTTTCCATGTGGCTGGCGCAATCGCGATTTGCCTGTTGCTGGCGCCGGCGAAAGCCGAACTCAATCCGAAGGCGATCATGATCCAACACCCCGACCAGATCAAGTGGGTGAAAAACGAAAAGGCCGGGAACGCCAACGCGATTCTGGCAGGCGACCCCAACAAACCGGGAATTTACGTCGAGCTGACAAGGTGGTACCCGCACCACATGAGCCGCCCCCACTTCCACCCGAACGACCGCTACATTTACGTCATTTCGGGGACCTGGTGGGTGGGAACGGGGACGGTGTACGATCCCGATAAGACCACGCCGGTGCCCACAGGGAGCTACGTCACCCACTACGCCAAGGAGATCCACTGGGACGGCGCCAAAGACGAAGAAGTGACCTTGGAGATCGTGGGCGAGGGCCCGGCCACTTCCACAAACGCCGAGCAGAAGTAGATTTTACGACGGCGCGTTCGTGCGCAGGTAGCCCCTGCTGAGCTCGAGCGCCTGGACGCGCTGCAACTTCCAGCACGCTCGTCCGTCAATTTAATATGCGGCGGTTTCGAGGGCGGGCAGGTTTTTGCGTAATTCCTGTACTTTGTGCTTTCCCTGTCTTTTCCCAGGACGCGCGGGAGATCGTGCGCAAATCCGTAGAGCTGGATCAGCTCAACTGGCAGCGCCGGGCGGACTATACCTGGATGATGCAAACCCGCGAGCGCCATTTCGATTCCCAGAATCACGTGACATCGGATCATCAGGAGGCAATGGAGACCCTGGTTCTGGATGGCCGGCCCTACTCGCGCGCGGTAGAACGCGACCACAAGCCGCTTCCGCCCGCCGAGCAAAAGAAAGAGCAGGATCGACTGGACAGGATCGCAGCCCGGCTGGATAAAGAAACGCCTGCCGAGAAAGAGCACCACATCGCCGAGTTCGAGACGTCGCGGCGGCGCGAGCGCCAGTTTCTTCTCGAAGTAACCGATGCCTTCGATGTCCACCTGGAAGGCGATCAAATGTTCGAGGGACAACCCGTCTGGGTGATTTCCGGAACGCCCAAGCCCGGATATCACGCCCACAGCCGCGAAGGCGCGGCGATGCTCAAAATACGCGGCAAGATCTGGATTGAAAAAGCCGGCTATCAGTGGGTGCGCGTGGAAGGCGAGACGACTGGAACGATTTCGTTCGGGTGGTTTCTGGCGCGGCTGAATCCCGGCGCGAAACTCGTCGTGGAGCAGAGCCGCATCAACGATGAAGTCTGGCTCCCCAGCCGATTGTTCATGAGCGGCTCCGGACGGATCGGGTTGTTGAAGCGCATCGCCCAGGACGAGGAAATTACCTGGAGCAATTACCGCAAATTCCGCGTAGACTCGAAGATTATTTCACAGGTGCCGTGACGGTTTTTGTGGGGCAGGCTTTTTGCCTGGCAACCTTAATTCTCTTTGCAGCCATCCTCCGTACCGGAACCGTTCTGTTTTATGTCCGACGAAACGCATCCGAAGAATGACAGAAGACCGGCCTGGCCCGCGTAGCCCAGATACCCATCGGTATGGTAGATATCCTCCAGAGTTTTCAGCAGCGAGTAATGATTGAAAGGGATGTTCGATACGCTGCCGGGTTTGAGCAGCGGTGAAAGCAGCACGCCGCCGGTGCGGTCGCCGCCGTAATCGCCCGTAACGAGCGTGTAAACGGATCCCGGGATGGTATTGGTTTGCGGGAAAGGAGCCAGGTTGGGCCCGGGCTGCTCACTGCAACAATATTGTCCGGGAAAGGTAATCGTGATTGCCCCGCCTGTACCTACCGAGATGGTGTAACCGCCCTCGTCAAATATGATCGCGATCAAGCCGTCTTTCTGGTAGGCGGGCGACGCCTGGATAGCTGGAATCCACTTTTGCAGGAACGCATCAGCCGAAACCAGCCCGCCCGGCTGGCCGGTGACGCAAGGTGCATCGTGGCCGTCATCGCAAAGATTAGGTGTGATGAAAACAAAATCCGCCGTAGACGACTCCGACTTGAGATCAGCCGTCAACTGATTGAGGCTGACAACGTTGGTATGGCAGTCCGGCGAATCGATGATCGAATGGAAATACACGAACGGATTGTGACGTGAGGCGTACTGGTCGCCTTGGGGCAGAGTAGTCGATGGAAGCTCCGCCACCTGGGTGAGGTCCTGCGTGTTGAGGACGGGATGGCCGCAAGTCGCGGACTCGCGATTCGGATCGTTGCCCATGTCTCCCATGTAGGCCCGCCAAGTCTTGCCGACGGCTTTTAGTTGATCGGGGAGGGTCTTGATGGAGGCGGGATATACGCAGCCGGATCCGATGGCCTGGCCATCAGGAGTGGTGCCCGTCAATGCGAATTCCTGATACTGCTGGCAATCGTTGCGCGTCTGCGGCGTGGCGGCCTGTCCGCTGATCATGGCGATGTAATTATCCAGGCTCGCGTGGCCCGTGCCGTAATACTGCGTCAGCAAAACGCCCTGCCGTGTGAGAGTCTGCGAAAGATAAGGCGCTTTGGATCCCGGGCCGAAGGTCGTGTTGTACCCCTCGTTCTCCAGCACGATCACGAATACGTGCTGGAATGAGCGGCCTTCGCCGCTGTCGTCGGCCAGGGTCGTCTGAACTGGCAGCAGCGCCAGGAAAGCGGTCAAGAAGGCAGCAGGGAGCCTGAAGTTGAGCATAAACCTCCTGAAAAGTCGTGAGATCAGCGCGATCAGATGCACGCGGGAATTTGAGAGCTTACAACCCAGGTGTTACTGGCAGATTAAAAGCGAATTTCAGATTGGTGAAAGTGAATCGGGCAGGCCCTTGCAGCCTGCCCGATTCAAAACACTGGTAGCGATGATGTCTAGTGATGATGTTTATCTTTGTAGTGCTTGTACAAGGCGCCGCCACCAGCGCCGGCGGCGCCGCCAATGAGGGCTCCTTTACCGCCGCCAGCCAAACCTCCGATTAAGCCGCCGCCTGCGGCTCCACCAATAATCGGGGCATGCCTTTTCCACCAGTACTTGTTGTTGTACCAGTGGGATAAATGTATGTAGTTCTCCTGTGCAGCCCCTGTGGGACCGCCCCCCGGAGTCTGCTCCACTGCGGGAATTACTGGCGCACGGTACGGCGCGACATCGCTGGGCCACGCCGTCCCACCCAGCCCCGCGACTGCCAGGATTGCACCAGCGAGCCTGGTGGTAGTTTTCGGGGTGAATTTCATAATCATGCTGCACCTACCTACACTTAATTAGACGATCCCTATCGGCTGCGGGCTCTGCTTGGGGGTTTAGCAGCAAACGGCTACGACAGCAGCATTTCCAGGTCTTCCCGCTGCAGGTTGCGCAGGGGGCTGTTGTCTTCGCTGATGATGGCGGCGGCCAGGTCGCGCTTAGTCTTTTGCAGCTCCAGCACCTTCTCTTCTACCGTGTCGCGCGCGATTAACCTGTAAGCGAACACCTGGCGTGTCTGGCCGATACGGTGGGCGCGGTCGATGGCCTGGGCCTCCACCGCCGGATTCCACCAGGGGTCCAGCAGGAACACGTATTCGGCGGCCGTGAGGTTAAGACCCAGGCCCCCGGCCTTGAGGCTGACAAGGAAAAGAGCGCAGGCGGGATCATTCTGAAATCGCTCTACCGGTTCCTGCCGATCGCGCGTGGCGCCATCGAGGTACTCGTAGGTCAGGCCCGCTTCTTCCAGGCGCTGCCGCAGGATTGCGAGCAGGCTGGTGAATTGGGAGAAGACCAGAGCTTTGTGGCCTTCTTTGACCACCTCATCCAGCCGGTACATGAGCAGATCCATCTTGGCGCTGGGATCAGTGAGGCGTTTGGCATCGAGCAGACCGGGGTGACAAGCGGCCTGCCGCAGCCTCAACAGCGCCTCGAGCACCTGCATCTGGCTTTTGGCCAACCCCTGCTTTTCGACTGTCTGCAGCAGCGACTTACGGTAGTGCGCACGCAGCTCGTTATAGAGTTTGCGCTGCGCCGCTTCCAGTTCGCAGAAGATGGTCTGTTCCGTCTTGGCTGGAAGTTCACGCGCCACCTGCTCCTTTGTGCGGCGCAGAATGAAAGGCCGCAAGGCGTGGCCGAGAACCCGTCGCGTCTCTTCGTCCGGATTCCGTGCCGCGCCGCCCGCCAGCTTAAACACCGAAGCGGCCCCGAGCATGCCGGGGTTGAGAAACTCGAACAGGCTCCACAACTCGCCCAGGTGATTTTCGACGGGCGTTCCACTGAGGGCCAAGCGGTGGCGACCACGTAAGAGGCGTACCGCTTTGGCGGACTCGGTTTCCGCATTCTTGATGGCCTGTGCTTCATCGAGCACGATGTAATCGAACTCGAGATCTTTAAACTGCAAGGCGTCGCGCCGCAGCGTGCCGTAGGTGGTGAGGATGAGATCGTAGTCCGCAAAGCCACTTATGCTTCGCGCCCCGCCGGTATGGTCAAGCACGCGGAGGCGCGGCGTGAAACGCGCGGCTTCCTGCTTCCAATTGAAGACCAGCGATTTGGGAACAACCACGAGGGAAGGGCCGCAGGGAATCTCGTTGCCATTGGCAGGCGAAAGCGCCTGCCCCACCTCGCCTGGGCCATTGGCAGGCGAAAGCGTCTGTCCCACCTCCTGCTTCCGTAGCACCCGGCGGGTCTCCAGCAGCGCCAGCACCTGAGCCGTCTTGCCGACGCCCATATCGTCGGCCAGGCATCCGCCGAAACCGAAGGCGCGCAGGAACTCCATCCAACCCACACCGTCGCGCTGGTAATCGCGAAGTTGCCCTGCAAAAGCTTCGGGTTGAGAGGCCGCCCGGATGCCGTCGAAATTACGTAGCTGGTCGCGAAGGCGCGCGAATGCTTCGTCACACCGGGCTTCAGGTTGGGCGGCGAGCAACGCGTCCAGGAGTCCTGCCTGGTTCCGCTTGAAGCGCAGGTGCCCGTCTTCAGCCTGCCCCAGACCAGCCACCGAACCGAAGCGGCCGAGCCACTCGTCCGGCAGCAGCCCGTATGTCCCATCGCCGAGGCGGACCATAGTGTCGCCGCGGCGCAGGGCGGCCAGCAGTTCGGGAAGCTTGGCGGTGGTTTCGCCGTAGTCCACTTCCCCATGCAGTTCGAACCAATCGATCCCCGAAGCCACTTCCACGCGCATCGAACCCGGCCGCCGGAAGATTTTCCCTTCGGCTTCGATGTGCCAGCCCGCTCCCACCCAGGCACGCACAACGGCCGGAAGCTTCTTTGGCGAAAGGCCCCACGCCGGCTGGGACTCGCCGTATTCCTTGTCCGGGCCGGAGAATCCTAACTGGGTTAGCAGTTGCCGCGCAGCACTTTCGGCCGCGGCGTCGCGGACCAGGAAACTGCGGGCAGCGGGATCGTAGATGCCTCGCGACGGCCCAATATCCGGCAGGCGAAAGCCCGCGTAATCGAACGAGAGCTGTGCCCGCAGGCGTTCGGAGTTCCACGAGTTGCGCAGCGGACTGCGAATCATCAAGCAAGGCTTGACCTCGGCCCGCAGTTCCTCATAACGCAGTTCCTCGGGCACTTCGAGCGGCGTCCCCAACGGATGCTCCAGCAGCGCCGCCAGTAGTTGCTCGGCTTCATGCTTGGGCGCTGAGATGCCGCCCTGGCGCAGAAGGGCGATCCAGCGGAAGTCCACATTCGTCTCAAGCGGAGCAGCCCGCTCGCGGGTGAATATCAGACCGCCGTCGGTGACCAGCACGGGAGCCGAAAGGTCCATCTCTTCCTCGCCGCGTCGCAGCGTTCCGGCGAAGGCGTATTCGCCTGGCTTCCGCTGCCGCAAGCTTAGGTGCAACTGCCAGGCGCCGCCGGGGTCCCAAGTCACCGGCAGCAACTCTTTTCCCAGGATGTCCAATTGCAGCATGGCGCGTCCAGAGCGGGCAATCAGCGGCATGAGCGCAGCCGAGAGCGGGTGGAGCACGCGATAGCTGGTGGAAAGCATGTTGTACATGCCTGGCGACATCCAATCGTGGTAGCCGGCAGTGCCGTTAAGCATTCCGATAATGTGACGGTCAGTGGGATCCGGCAGCCGGGAGAGCGTGCCGTGATCGAGGCGCGGTGGACTCGGTTTCTTCCAGCCGCCGGACCGCTTGGGCTCTCGGGCCAGAAGATCGATGATGAGGGAGCCCTGCCTGACGCTGCCCGGCACATCGACGACGTACAGAATCTCGCGATCCGACGGCCAGGGCGCCGTGACTGCCGTAAATGATGAGGAGCCAATCTGGTTGAGTTTCTCGACCCATTCGGGTGGTTTCGGTGGACGCGCCGGGACTGGCGTTTTTAACTCGGGTTTGGCGAGGCGAGGCGGGGGAGGCGCCTTGGGAATGTGGTCGCCGAAAAGATCGAAATCCGGCTCAGCCATTGTATCGGCCGGTTTGGTAAGGTGACCCGAGGCCTCAGCCGCAAGCAGCGTGGCCCACAAATGTTTGCATGGACCATTGGATTCGAAGTACGGACAGTCGCACCATAGATCGACGACCCGGTCGTCGCCGATATCGATTTCCACGTCATAACGTGAGTCCACCCCGGTGACCCTCGCATGCACGGAGGCCGCATCGGCGTGATTAATGGTCACAGAACCCGAGTGGTAATATTTCAGGCCGCGTTCGCGGCTGCCATTATTGAATTCGGGCGCCAGAAATGCTGATAGCTTCATGCGCGGGACACGGCTAAACACGGGGAGGCTGAAACTATTTTATCCTGGAGGCGACATTGGTTCCAATGACCGGTTTATTGCCACCCCAGACCTCGTTCGCGCCAGACGCGAGTTGGACGAAAGACGTTCCCCTGGAAAAGCGGATGAATTGCATCGATGTGGCGCAGGAGGCGTTCCGTCAGGCCGAGCAGCGGCTACGCGAAATCGACCGGCGGGGCATCGACCGCGAGCGTGTCCGTGTGGCCGCACTGATGCCCCGGCTGGCCCACGCCGAGGTCGACCGCGGTTGCCGGCGGTATGCCAGTTTCATGAGCAAGAAATTCCGCGAGCATGGCCTCGATTTCCGCGTGGAGGAGGCCCTGAGCGCGGACGCGCTCGAGCTCCTGATTATGGGCGCGCAGGCCAATGACCGGATCCACGGCACGTTCATCTTCTTTCCGACGCCTTTTGAGCGGACAGAGGATTACTTCCTGCGCCGGGTGCGGCCCGAAAAGGACATCGAAGGCCTGACCATCGAGAACACCGGGCGCATGGCGCTGAATCTCAAGACGTTCGACGAGGAGCAGAAGTACGAAGGCGTGGTGCCCTGCACGGCGCGGGCGATCCTTGCGTTACTGCATCACTACTCGTCAATCAAGGCCATGTTTCCGAAAGACTTGGGACAAAAGGGGCCGGCGGCCGTGATCCTCAACAGTTCTGCGCGGATCGGCATTCCGCTACAGAGCATGTTGATGCGCATCGGCGCGACGACCACGATGTGCCACGT
>CAZKVF010000351.1:0-8790 GCA_964556085.1 uncultured Solibacteraceae bacterium | reverse complement strand
AGCCCCGCGCCTGCATACGCGGAATCCATTCGCGACAAGGTGCTCGATCTCGTCGCCGAAAAGACCGGCTACCCGAAGGACATGCTGGATCTCGATCTCGACCTCGAAGCGGACCTCGGCATCGACACCGTCAAAAAGGCGGAGATGTTTGCCGCCATCCGCGAAATCTACAACATCCCACGCGACCAGAATCTGAAGCTAAGCGATTTCCCGACGCTGGCACGCGTTATTCGGTTTGTCTATGACCGCCGGCCGGACCTGGCTGGTCCGGCGGCGGATACAGTCAAAACAGTTTCGATTGCGCCTGTGGCGACAATCCCCGCGATAAGCGCAGCCGCTCCTGCGGTCGATTCCGTCAAGCAGAAGGTTCTCGACATCGTCGCCGAGAAGACCGGCTACCCGAAGGACATGCTGGATCTCGATCTCGACCTCGAAGCGGACCTCGGCATCGACACCGTCAAAAAGGCGGAGATGTTTGCCGCCATCCGCGAAATTTACAGCATCCCGCGTGACCAGAACCTGAAGCTAAGCGATTTCCCCACGCTGAATCGAACAATCCAATTTGTGTACAAGAGGCGGCCGGATTTGGCCGGTGCACCGGTCGCGGTCGCACTAGCACCCGCACCACCGGCCACCGCCGAACCGGAGCAACCGGCTGCACCCGCCTTCACCTCTGAAGCGGCAATCGATTCCATCACGGAAAAGGTTCTCGAAATTGTCGCCGAAAAGACCGGGTACCCGAAGGACATGCTCGATCTCGATCTCGATCTCGAAGCTGACCTTGGCATCGATACAGTGAAGCAGGCAGAGATGTTCGCCTCGGTCCGCTCCGCTTTTGGTATTCCGCGCGATGCGAGTCTGAAGCTGCGCGATTTCCCAACCTTGGCGCATGTCATTAGGTTCGCGCGCGACCGGCAGCCTCAAGAAGCGGCTGCTGCCGCTGTGCAAGTGGCCGCTTCGGCGCCGGCCCAACCGGTCGCGTCATTAAAGGCCGCATCACGGGTACCGCGCCGGGTACCTGTGCCTGCCTTGCGGCCGCCGCTCGCCATGTGTAAGCCAACCGGCGTGACACTCGGCCCTGGCTGCCGGGTGGTCCTCATGCCCGATCAGGGCGGCGTAGCAGCCGACCTGGCTAGCCGTTTGGAGGCGATGGGCTGCGAAGTGCTTCGGATGAGCGCGGTCACTAACCTCGAGGGCTGGCTCGCCGCCGGTCCCATCCACGGAGTCTACTGGTTACCCGCACTCGACCATGAGGGCGATTTCCAGACGCTCGACCAAGCCGCGTGGCATGAGGCTTTGGAGCCGCGTCTAAAGTCCCTTTATACTGTCATGCGAACCCTCTATGAGCCGGGGGCTTTTCTGGTGTCTGCGACGCGGCTCGGGGGCCAACACGGCTACGATGGCGCCGGAGCCGTTGCGCCCTTAGGCGGCGCGGTTACTGGATTCACGAAAGCCTACAAGTGGGAACGGCCTGATGCTTTGGTGAAATCGGTCGATTTCGAAGCAAGTAAGCCGCCGGCGGAGATCGCGCAGGCTTTGATCGACGAAACGTTGCGCGACCCCGGAGCCGTTGAGATCGGTTATAAGGCGCGAGAACGCTGGACCATTGTCCTTGAAGAGCGCCCGGCAGCCGACGGCCGGCCGGGTCTCAAGCTAGACAAAGACACAGTGTTCCTCATCACGGGTGCGGCGGGCAGCATTGTCTCGGCCATCACAAGCGATCTGGCCGCCGCTTCCGGCGGCACGTTTTATCTGCTCGACCTGGTGGCCGAACCCGCGCAAGATGATCCCGACCTCGAGCGTTTCGTGTCTGACCGGGAAAGATTGAAATGCGAGCTGTTCGAGCGTATGCAAGCTCGCGGCGAGCGGGCTACTCCGGCCGCCATTGAAAAGAAATTGGCGGTACTGGAGCGGGCACAAGCCGCGCGCACGGCCATCGACTCCGTCCGAACTGCGGGCGGAACCGTGCATTATTTCAGCGTGAATCTAACGGACGGCGCCGCTGTCGCGCGGGTCATCGAGCAGGTGCGCGAACGCAACGGGTACATAGACGTGCTGTTGCACGCCGCGGGCATGGAGCGCAGCCACACCCTGCCCGACAAAGACCAACATGAATTCGATCTGATCTTCGACGTGAAAGCCGACGGTTGGCTTAACCTCCTGCGGGCCATCGGCGACATGCCACTGAGGGCAGTGGTGGTATTCAGTTCCATCGCCGGCCGATTCGGCAATCGCGGACAGACGGATTACAGTTCGGCCAACGACCTGTTGTGCAAGCTGATTTCCAGCTTCCGGACGACGAGGCCCGCCACGCGCGGCATCGCGATCGACTGGACGGCCTGGAGCGGCATCGGCATGGCGTCGCGCGGCTCAATTCCGAAAGCTATGGAGCAAGCCGGTATCGAGATGCTGAATCCGGAAGCCGGCATTCCGCTAGTCCGGCAGGAGTTGACCGCCGGCGCCAGTCGTGGAGAGGTGGTCATTGCGAATAACCTCGGCGCCCTCCTTGGAGAATGGGACATCACGGGCGGACTTGATACCGCCAAGGTAGCGAGCACGGGACCGATGTTCGGCAAGGTTGCCGGGATGAGCCTCGCGAACGGGCTCACCATCGAAACTATGCTCGATCCGAAGGCGGAGCCGTTCCTGCACGATCATCAAATCGATGGAACGCCGGTGTTGCCGGGAGTCATGGGCGTCGAGGGGTTCGCGGAGGCCGCCATGGCCGTCCTTCCCGGCTGGTACGTTCGGGCGGTGGAGAATGTGGATTTTGCGGCCCAGTTCAAGTTCTACCGCCACGAGCCCCGTTTCGTGACTATTCAAGCGCAGTTCCATCCGGAAGCTGATGAGATCGTGGCCGATTGCCGGCTCACTGGCTCCCGAACGCTCCCTCATCAGGGTGGAGCCGGTGATCTTGTCACCGGCCACCCTCGCCCCGAAGTGACCACGCACTTCACCGGGCGCGTCCGCTTGTCGAGACACGTGCCGCAAGCGGACACTACTGCTCCGGTTCAGGAGCTTAGCGGCACGGTGGTCGAAGCCCCCAATATTTACCAAGTGTATTTCCACGGACCGGCATATCAGGTCCTCGAGCGCGTCGCCACCGAGGGCAACCGGACGGTGGGGCTTATGGCCGAAGGGCTGTCAGCTAACCACGCATCCGGCCAGCGGCTCGCAGTTGCGCCTCGCCTGATTGAATTGTGCTTCCAAACGGCGGGGATTTGGCAGATGCTGGCGGAACATCGCATGGGTCTGCCGGCGCACATCGATCGCGTTACTGTCCTTCGCTCGCCAGAGTCCGCCGAAGGCCGCCTTTGCGCCGTAGTCAACGCCCACGCTCACGAGGGCGCCTTCGATGCGGAAGTGGTGGATGCGGAGGGCAATCGTTTCCTGGAGATGACAGGCTATCGCACGGTTACGGTTCCCGATCCGGTAAACCTCGAAGCTCTCGAAGCGCTCGTACCTGCCCATGCCTGAACAAAAGGCCTGAAACGCAAGCGGGAATCCGCCCAGCGGAGTGCTTATGCAAAACGACTTCGAACGGGTGGCCATCGTCAATCGCGGGGAGGCCGCCATGCGGTTCATCCATGCCGCCCGCGAGTACAACCGTGAGTACGGCACGCACCTGGCCACCATTGCTCTTTACACGGAGCCAGACCGGCACGCTATGTTCGTCCGCCAGGCGGACGAGGCGGTTTCGCTTGGCGCTGCGCAAGTCATCGATGAGATCTCCCATCACCCGAAGTCCAGTTATGTCGATTACCGGACTCTCGGACGGGCGCTGACTGCGGCACACGCAGACGCCGCGTGGGTCGGGTGGGGCTTTGTGGCAGAGCACGCCGCTTTCGCCGACTTGTGCCGCGATCTCGGCGTAGTATTTATCGGCCCCGATGGCGAGGCCATGCGACGGCTCGGTGACAAGGTTGCTTCCAAGTTACTGGCGGAAGCCGAGCACATTCCCGTCGCCCCCTGGAGCGGCGGGCCCGTCGAGACGGTTTCCCAGGCGGAGCACGAGGCCGCCCGGCTCGGTTACCCGCTTCTGATCAAGGCTACCGCCGGAGGAGGCGGTCATGGCATTCGCCTGGTTCATTCCGCCACCGAGCTTCCAAACGCATTCGAGCGTGCCCGCGCTGAAGCGTTCAAGGCATTCGGCGACCCCACCGTCTTTTTGGAGCAACTGGTGGGCCGGTCGCGCCACGTCGAGGTCCAGGTCATCGCCGACCATTATGGGAACACTTGGGCCGTCGGCGTGCGCGACTGCACCGTCCAGCGGCGCCACCAGAAGATTCTCGAAGAGGCGCCTTCACCGGTGCTGTCCCTCGCCCAGGACGAGGAGTTGCGCCAGGCGGCCATGCGCCTCTGTAAGGCCGCGGGTTATACCAATGCCGGCACCGTTGAATTTCTCTATGAACCTGAGTCGCGGCGCTTCTCGTTCATGGAAACGAACACGCGACTGCAGGTGGAACATCCGGTGACGGAAGCGACCACGGGGCTCGACCTGGTCAAGCTGCAGATTCACGTGGCCCGCGGCGGGCGGCTCGAAGGCGAGCCGCCACGTTCCATCGGCCATGCGATCGAAGTACGTCTGAACGCCGAAGATGCCGATAACGGGTTCGCGCCCGCACCCGGAACCATCGAGCGCTTCCGTTTCATCACCGGTCCAGGGATCCGTATCGATACAGGAGTTGGCGAAGGCGATTCTGTGCCGGCCGAGTTCGATTCGATGATGGCTAAGATCATCGCGCACGGTCAGACCCGGGGGGAAGCTCTCGCTCGTTTGGAGCGCACGCTTCGGGATGCCCTGGTGATCGTGAAAGGCGGCTCCAGCAACCGGTCTTTCCTTCTGGAGCTATTAAGGCGGCCTGAAATCGAACGCGGCGAAGTGGATGTGGAGTGGCTGGACCGCCTGGCCGCAGACGGCGAACACATTTCGCAACGCTATGCCGAGGCGGCGTTGGTCGAAGCAGCCATCGAGTGCTACGCCACCGAATTGTCATTCGAGCAGGCGCAGTTCTTTGCAACAGCCCTGCGTGGACGCCCGCACGTGCGGAGCGAGATCGGCCGGAAGCTGGATCTTCGCTATCGTTGCCACTCGTACTCGCTCCGGGTTCGGCGTTTGGGTCTTCAGCAATATCAAGTGGAGAGTGGCGGCGCGCGGTTCGATGCTCAGGTCGAACAACTTGGCGACTATGAACACTGGCTAACGGCGTTTGGCCAGCGCGCTCATGTCATATCCGCTCTTCACGGCTTGAGCTACCGCATCGAGGTAAACGGCGTCGCGCACCGCATCGATCGGGATGATGGCGGGGTGGTACGCGCGCCAGCGCCCGCCGTGGTGGTTTCGATTCTGGTCGCGCCCGGTGACCGCGTTTCCGGCGGCCAACCAGTGGCGGTTCTCGAAGCCATGAAAATGGAGATGCACGTGGCCGCTCCCTTTTCCGGGAGGGTCCGGAACGTGATGGCGATCCCGTACGTGCAAGTCGGCACTGGGACGCCGCTGGTACAACTCGATCCGATCGAGGGAGAGGAGGTTTCCGTCCGCGCGGAACGCGTAAATTTCAGCCAGCCGGCAGGAGACTCGCTGAGAGCAACGGATGGCAAGAAGGAAACTGCCGCTTCTTCCCGGTGCCGAAAGAATCTCGAAGAATTGCGGCAGCTCATGCTGGGTTTCGACATCGAACCGCGCCGTGCCGCCGATTTGGTGGCGGAGTGCAACCAGCGCGACACGCCGCTAGAAGAAAGCGAGGAGATCTGGCGGCTGGAGGAGGAGATTCTGGAAATCTTCGCCGACATCTGCTCGCTGTTTCACCGCCACCCCGCAGTGAATCGTGTGAGCGGTGGGGAAGCGCCGAGCGCCGAAACCCACCTGTTCGCCTATCTGCGAATGCTGGACCGTGAAGGCGAGGGACTTCCAGCGGATTTCCTGGAAGCGCTGCGGAGAGCCCTGGCCCATTACGGAATTGAGACGCTCGAACGCTCGCGAGAACTGGAAGAAGCGCTGCTGTGGATTTACAAATCGCATCAGCGCATGGATCAGCAAGCTGCACCAGTGCTGGCCGTGTTGGAGCGCCAACTGGCGCGCGCTGCCGGACAGCCGCCGCATGCCGGCGAACTGTTCCGCGAACTCCTGGACCGCGTTATCGAGATCACCCGGGGGCAGTTCCCAGCCATCAGCGACCTGGCCCGCGAAGTGCGCTACCGGCATTTCGATCAGCCGCTGTTTGAACGGGCGGCCCGCGAAGTGTATCGCCACGTGAACGAACACCTCGCGTCGCTTGCAGCCCATCCGGATGCCGGCGATCGGCACGAGCGAATTCGAGCTCTTGTCGAGTGCCCGCAGCCGCTCGTAAGCTTGTTTTGCGGACGTTTTCAGGAGGCGGATGTGGCGTCGCGCCGCCTCATGCTCGAAGTGCTCACTTGGCGTTATTACCGCATTCGCGACCTGACAGATTTCCGTTCGTTCGAGCTCGGAGACCGCTCAGTGGCAGCCGCCCAATACGATTTCGAGGGCCGGCACATCCACGCCTTCACAACGGATTGCCCATATTCGGAGATCGGGGCCGCCGCTCGATCACTCGAATCGCTGATCGCCGAAGTGCCACCCGAACATGATGTGGTGGTGGATTTCTACGCTGCGCACAGCGCTGCTCTTGGCAATCCGGATGTTACGGAGCGGGAGGTCCGCGGCATGCTCAACCAGGCCGGGTTCCCCCGGCCCATGCGGCGAGTCGTAGTGGTCACCGCGGGGCCCGGCGACCCGCTAAACCGGGTGCAACCAGCGGGCGGGCTCCAGCATTTCACGTATCGGCAATCCGGCGACTCTTTCGAAGAGGACAAGTTCTACCGTGGCGTTCATCCGATGATGGGCAAGCGGTTGCATCTGTGGAGGCTCGAAAATTTCGCTATTGAACGGCTGCCATCCGTGGAGGACGTCTACCTGATTCATGGAGTAGCGCGGGACAATCCCAAGGACGAGCGCCTGTTTGCGTGCGCCGAGGTGCGCGACTTGACGCCGGTGCGTGATGAGATCGGCCGCCTGGTTGCCTTGCCCCACCTGGAGCGGATGTTTGGGGAAGCAGTGGCCGCCATGCGCCACTTCCAGGCGCGGCGGCCTGAGCGCGACCGCTTGTACTGGAATCGGATCCTGCTTTACGTATGGCCGCCGCTGACCATTAGCGCTGACGAGATGCGGCAGATCGCCTACAAATTGGCCCCGGCGGCCGAGGGCCTGGGGCTCGAACAGGTGGTGGTCAAAGCGCGCATTCCTATCCCCGAGACCGGCGAGTTGCGCGACATGATTGTGCGCATCTCCAGTCCCGGCGGTTCCGGCTTGCTGATGACCTTCCGGCCCGCCGGCAAACTCCAACCGCTCAAGCCGCTCGACGAGTACACGCAGAAGGTAGTGCGCATGCGGCAGCGCGGGTTGGAGTATCCATACGAAATCATCCGCATGCTGACGCCGCCGATGGTCGAGACGCGGGCCGAATTTCCGCCGGGATACTTCGTCGAACACGACCTCGACGCTGAGGGTCGCCTGGTTGCGGTGGAGCGTCCGTACGGCCGCAACGCGTCCAATATCATTGCTGGCGTGATTTGCAACTTCACCCCGCAATATCCGGAAGGCATGAGCCGTGTCATATTGCTCGGCGACCCCAGCAAAGATTTGGGTGCGCTGGCGGAGCCGGAATGCCGGCGCATTCTGGCCGCTCTCGATTTGGCTGCCCAAAGAAGCCTGCCGGTTGAGTGGTTCGCCCTTTCGGCCGGCGCCAAAATCTCAATGGACAGCGGCGTGGAGAACATGGACTGGATTGCGCGGGTTCTCCGGCGATTGGTGGAGTTTACGCAGGCGGGTGGCGAGGTGAACATTATTGTGGACGGTATTAATGTCGGCGCGCAGCCTTACTGGAATGCCGAGGCGACTATGCTCATGCACACACGCGGCATTCTGGTGATGACCTCAAAAGCGGCCATGGTGCTGACCGGTAAGCGGGCGCTCGATTATTCCGGCAGCGTCTCGGCCGAAGACAACCAGGGGATCGGCGGCTACGGCCGCATCATGGGTCCAAACGGCCAGGCGCAATATTACGCGCGCAATATCGACGACGCCTGCCACATCCTCTTCCGCCACTATGACCACACTTTTGTCGCCCCTGGCGAGCGGTTCCCGCGAAGAGCCCTCACAGTGGATCCAGTGGATCGCGACGTACGGGCCTCTCCTCACGACGGATCCCATACGATCGACGGCTTTTCGCGGATTGGCGAAGTGTTTTCCGATCAGACCAACCCAGGTAGAAAGAGATCTTTCGATATCCGCAAAGTCATGGTCGCGGTGGTCGATCAGGATCATAAGCCGCTGGAGCGTTGGGCGGGCATGCACGCCGCCGAATCCGCGGTGGTCTGGGATGCTCACCTGGGCGGGTTTCCGGTCTGCCTGATCGGCATCGAATCGCGGCCGCTGCCTCGTTTGGGATTCGTGCCCGCCGATGGACCCGACCAGTGGACCGCCGGGACACTGTTTCCGCACTCCTCGAAAAAGGTGGCTCGCGCGATTAATGCGGCCAGCAACAACCGGCCCGTGGTGATGCTGGCGAACCTTTCCGGTTTCGACGGATCCCCGGAATCCCTCCGCCGGCTGCAGCTCGAATACGGCGCGGAGATTGGCCGCGCGGTCGTCAACTTCAAAGGGCCAATGGTCTTTTGCGTTATCTCGCGGTATCACGGTGGGGCCTACGTAGTCTTCTCCCGCGTGCTGAATGAGGGGCTGCAGGTGGCGGCTCTGGAAGGGACATA
>CAZKVF010000350.1:0-13170 GCA_964556085.1 uncultured Solibacteraceae bacterium | reverse complement strand
ATGGCCGAGGTGAACAAGCGGCAGGCCTTCGTCATCGACGGCGCCATGATTCTCCCCAACGAGCGGGGAACCGCTCCTGGACAGTGGTTGGAGGAATCCGGGGCCGTCCTCATGCTGCTACCCGGCCCTCCCCACGAGATGAAGGCCATGTTCGAGCGGCAGTGCCTGCCGCGGCTGGCGCGCGTCGCTCCCAAACAAGTGATCCGCACGCTCGAGCTCCGCGTCGCCGGTATGGGCGAGTCGGATCTCGATCAGTTGATCGCGCCCGTCTATAAGAAATACACTAATCCCGCCACTACCATTTTGGCCGGCGCCGGTGACATTCAGATTCATTTACGCGCCCGGTGCGATTCCGAAGCCGAAGCCGACGCACTCTTGTGCGAAGTGGCAGGGCCGATCGAAATGCTGTTGGGAGAACGCATCTATTCGCGTACTGGCGATTCGATCGAGACCGTGATTGGCAAACTCTTGCGTAGTGCCAAGGCCACGATTTCAGTAGCCGAGAGCTGCACCGGCGGCTTGCTCGGCGAACGCCTGACCTCCGTGGCCGGCAGCTCGGACTACTTTCTCGGTGGCTTTATCACCTACAGTAACGCCCTGAAAACGGAACTGCTGGGGGTTCCGGCCGCTTTGCTGGCGGAAGAGGGCGCTGTCAGCAAACCAGTCGCGGAAGCCATGGCCGTGGGCGCGCGGAAGCGCACCGGTTCCACCTACGCCCTTTCCGTCACCGGCGTTGCCGGACCGGGCGGCGGAACCGAATCCAAGCCGGTCGGCTCTACCTTCATTGGACTCGCAGGCCCCGCGGGCACGGAGGTAGTCCATCGGCAGTTGCTCGGCGATCGGGAGCGCATCCGCAGCTTCGCCTCACAGGTTGCGCTCGACCTGCTGCGCCGCAGGCTGAGCGCGCGCGATTGACCTCGCACGCCCCGATCTGCCTCTTCAGCGGCCCTTCACCTTCCGCGCCGTTTCCGCTCCGCATACCGGCAATGTCGCATCGGTCAGCAGCCCGATTTGCTTGAGCACACTGGCCTGGTCCCAATAGATGTGTTCGTGGGCCAGCTTGCCTTCCCGAAACTGCACGATCGCCACCAGCGGCACCTCCACCCGCCGGTTCGTCGGCGCCACGCCCGGCAGCATCCAGGGCATTTCCTGGGTGTGCGTGAATGAGAAGATCATCTCATCGACGAGCTGATTCTCACCGACCGTGCGCGAAATCGGGGTGAGCGTCGTATCCGGCGGCATGCTGGGAATGAAATCCCGCGAGTAAAAGACTCGCAGCGCGTCTTTTCCAGCCCCGCCTGTCATTACGGGAACATGGTTCACGTAAGCGTCGTCCACCATGGTTTCCAGAGTGGCTTCCGTGTCGCGCGTGACGAATTCGTGACTCGTGTGCTCTTCCCATAATTGCGAAAGATCGGGCTGCGTCATGGAAGAATTGTGGGACAGACGCTCCCGCCTGTCAATTGCTCTTCTGGTAGCGCCGGCGGTCTTGCCGCCGGTGTACTGGCGGGCCGACGCTTTCGCCTGTCAAATCACGGCCGGCCTAAGCGAAAGCCAGGAGGCAAACCGCCCTGCTGCTGCCCGGGCAGGCCCTGCCCTGGCACTCCTTGCCCTGGTATGACCGGCCCGGCGCCGCCGGCATTCAGGCCACCGCCATTGTATGTAGGTTGCAGCGGCACCTGCGAACCCGCCGGCATGGCGGCCGCGCTGGGAGAGGCGGAGACTGCCACACCCGGCGCCCCTGTACCGACAGCCAAGGGGGCGCTGTTGTTTTGGCCCAGGTTCGGCATGTTCAGGTTCGGGTTTATCAAACCCCTTTGCTTGCTCAGGTCGAAGATGAATTCCCACTCGTTGTACTTGCTGCGATCGTTGTACACCATGATCGACGGAGCTTGGGCCGTACTGGCGACGCCCGCCACTCCTCCGCCGATCTGCTGGCCAACCGGTGCTCCCACTGGGTTGCCGGGGTTGCCGGTTTGGCCAGGTTGCCCGGATTGGCCCTGTTGCGTTGCTTGTCGCGGGTTGGTGAGAATGCCGTTGATCAGATTCGCCGCCGCATTCGATGTGGCCGGATTGGCTTGATAGGGCGTGGCGCCGCCCTGCGGAAAGTTCGGCTGGTTGTTGCTGTTCGGCTGGTTGTTAAAGCCGGTGGGTATTTGTCCGGGTTGCTGCGGGATGCCGGGCTGCTGCCCAAAAGCAGGATTCTGCCCGAAACCCGGATTCTGTGGCGGAGTCGGAAATGACCCGCCGTTCGGCTGCGAACCGGCGGAGCCCCCGCCACCCACGAACGACTGGCTGCTGCCCACAAAAGACGAGCTCGATCCGACGAACGAGGATGAGCCCGCGGCCGACTGATTGTTCCCCGCCGGCTGGCCGCCAAACGGCGTCCCATTCTGCTGGAAACCGGGCTGCTGAATCCCTCCCGGCTGCGCTCCGGGCTGTGGGAAACCGGGCTGTTGAATCCCGCCTGGCTGCCCGTCGGGAGGAGTTGTACCCTGCTGGTTTACCATCTGCCGAGCTTGGAAGAGCCGTCCCCCCGAGCCCGGGTTGGGATTGCCGGTCGCATCGGGCTGTCCAGGAGCACCGGTATTGTTGCCAGCTCCCGTCGGGAACCCCGGAATGATTCCGGCAGGAAGCTGGCCTGGCGCCCCAGGTACTGCCGGATTGAACGGCGCGCCGGGCTGACCATTGCCCGGCTGGCCGCCGCCTGGGAAGTCGCCGGTTTGCCCGTTTACATTTCCCTGCTGGTCGGCGCCGGGAAACTGCCCGTTAATTGGCGCTCCTCCAGGACCGCCGTCCGGAAGCTGCCCGGGGTTGGCTGGGAACAACGGCTGACCATCGGGACCGAGCGGCACGGCGCCGCCTTCGCTCTGCCGCCGGCGCCCCGCGGCGTTTGCCGCACCGGGCGCTGTCTGCGTTCCATCATTGGCGACGTACGCCTGCTCGCCTACGAAATTGTTGACCGACCCGCTGCCGCCCTGCTGTACCGGCTTCGCCTGGTTCACGATCGAATCGGTGAAGACTCCCCCATTGACGTGAATGAGCCGCCATTCGGTGCTGCCGGTCATCGGGTCCACGAACCGGTGCCTCAGAAAGCGCCGGTTATTGAAGTTCTCCAGATCCTCGATCTTGCCCGGATAGCGTCCGTTGGTCCTCACAAAGACCTGTATGGCCCGCTTATACTGCTCGCCGCGTTCGATTAGCAGTTGCTCCTTCTGCCGCTGCGCCTGGAAAGCTACCCGCGGGATCTGCATATAGAGCGAGATAGCGATGAACGCTGCCATCAGAAATACCAAGAGCATCGCGAATCCCGCTTCAGGTGGGGCAGGCTTCAGCCTGCCAGTCATCCGGTCTCCTTCTGCCCCGATCATCCCGCCTCCTCCGCCAGAGGGAGAGTCTGCTGGCGCTTGGAGTCGGTGTCTTCCATCACTACCGAGTTTACGCCGATGCGCACCACACGATAGCGGCGCTTAACGGTCTCGCCCTCTTTGGCCACCAGGATATCTTCTCCATCCAGAAAGAACGCCGTCTTGCCACCCGTGCCCGGCGGCGAGGAAAAGCCGTAATACTTCAACGCGATGGGTGGCGGCGGTGGAGCCGCGGCCGGGGGAGGCGGAGGCGGTTTCACTTCAGCCACAGGCGGCAGCGCTATCTTCGGCTCGGGCCCTTTCAATGGCTCGGGCTTGCCGGGCGGCGGCCCGAACTTGAAGGGGTTGCGCCCACCGCTCGTGAACGCCACACCCTGCAGTTTTGCCAGGATTTCGAGGTGCAGGATGGGATCGATCTTGGAAGTGTCGATCCGATCCTCCGGCCGCTTCGAGTGCAGGATGGGGTGGAACTCATCGGTTCGGCCCCTTCCCACAACTCCGCGCGGGGCAGGAGGTCTCCCCAAGTCCCGAGAGGGACCTCCCGGAGCGCCCGCAATAGGCGCATCGGACGTGTCGGGCAAAGCAGCCCGCCGCGGAGCCGGCGCACCGCTCCCGGACCCGGGAAAAAGGTTGGTATATCCCAAATATCCGCCGACCAGCACCAAAGCGCCCAGCGCTGCAAGCTTTTTGGGTTCGTTCGCGCCGAGTTTCACGAACTTGCCTCCGGCGCTTCCTTTACGAATGTCAGCAATCGCAAAGTGATGGTGAGCGTCTGGCCGTTCTGCTGCGGCGCGGCCTGCATGCTGTCCACAATGAGGAACCGCGGCGATTTGTCGAGCAGGTTTATGAATTTTTCGAGGCTGGCGTAATCGCCTTCGTAGGCTGTGTTGAGCGACATCATTTGCAGCGTGTCGCTGCCCTCGATTTCGTTCAGCTCGCCGTTGTAATTGCGCAGTTTGAGGCCCGATGCCGTGGCCGTTTTGTCGAGCTCTTCGATGATCGTGGAATAAGTCGTCCGCCGGTCCGTGAAATACTTCCCCAGAAACTCGTCGCCTTCGCGCCGCGCCAGATCGACCTTGTTCACCAGCTGGCGGGTTTGCGCGAGGTGCGCCTGGAGTTGGGCCAGCCTGCGGCCCGCATCCGCGCGCTCCCGTTGCAGGTCCTCGGCGGAGCCGCCGAAAGGTTTGAACGCGATCACTGCCGCTACGAGGTTGGCTGCCAGCAGCACTCCCATAATCGCGCGCATGAAGACGCGCGGATCTCGAACCAGCGAGCCCAGGTTCGCCGGCAGCTGCGGCTTAAAGCTTTTGCGCATAATTCACCAGCACGCGGCTGCGGAACAGCGGTTCCGTCTGGGTGGGGGCCTGGCTGGACGGCGCCGAAGCCGCCTGGAAAAACGACGAGGATTCCAATGCCTTCAAAAATTCGATGATCGCGAGCTGCGACTGCGATCCCACCGTCATGTCCAGGGTCACCTGGTTGTCCTTGTTCAGATAGGGCCGGATGTTGATGATCTGCACGTTCCAGGGCAGCGTTTTTCCCAGGTCCGCCAAAATCTTCGTCCAGCTGATTCCTTTACGATAGAGGAGCTGGTTGAGCAGCACGCTCCGCTCCAACACCTCGGTGTTCTCGGGCCGCCGCAAAACCGCGTCAAGCTTCGCCTGCTCCACGGTGATCGCGCGGGTTTGCCGGCTGAAGCGGTCCAGGTCGAGACGGACGCCGGCAAGCTGTTTGCGATCCGCAAGCATCAGATAAATCAGCCCGCTCAACGTGAACACCAGAACCACCGAAGCCGCGATCGAGGCCGCGACCATCGCCCGGTCGCGCCGGAACGGCTGGCTGGCGAGATTAATCGGAACCTTCATATTCCTTCAATTCTTCGACACCGACTGCAGATACCCGTGCAGCCCCGCATTATGTTCGCCGGGCAGACCCAGCGGAGAGCGCAACACCTCCACTTCCACTCCCAGTTCCTTCTGAAACCTTCTCTGCGCGGCCTCCGACTGCGCGCCGAACCCGCACAGAAAAAGCTTTTCCGCGGTCCCTTCCAGGTTGTCCTCCACGTAAACGAACGTCGGCAGCAACACTGCAGCGAGATCGTCCAATTCCTGCGACGCTACTTCCAGGCACCGCACCAGCTTCACCAGGTTGTTCCGGCGCACCACAACGGTCAGCACCCGTCCACTGATCTTCGCCAGTACGCTCAACCCGGCTTCCGGAGCCAACTCCAGCGCGGCCAGGATGGAAGTGGTCACCAGCCCCGGATTCAACCCCGCCGAACGGAAGGGAGCTTCATAGCGCGCAATGATCTCGAGCGGAGCCACGACGGCCAATACGTCGCACTTTTTGTCCGTGGCCGGCTGCGGCCAATAACCCACCACCGCCGCCTCCACATCGAAGGGAACGCTGCGCTTCAGGCGGAACCGGACCAGCGAAAGTTGCTCCTTGGCGTCCGAAGGGAACTCGTCAAAATCCAGAACTGCGATCCGGGTGCAGTAGTCCGGCAATATCACGGTCACATCCCGCCGCTTACGTGAACCGTGGTTAGTCCAAATGCCGCGCACCGTGGACGCCAGTTCATCGGCATTGATGACGTTCTCTTTGAGCGGCGACACGGACAGCACGCCGTCCTTGAGCGGCTGAAATTGAAGTGCGGCATTCAGGCCCACTCGCGACGAGGCGATCCCCGCTTCGGAGATTTCGAACGCCATCGCCGGCGGCGGTTCTTTCACGAGATGTTTGAGGCGCTCGAGAAGCATAGCTCAGGAATGGGCAATTTTTAGCCACCGGTGAACGCCGATGAACACGGATGAGTCTACGTTTTTCGATCTGCGTTTATCTGTGTTCATCTGCGGCTAAGCCTCAATGAAGGTGACCTTATTAATCTCTCTTAGCGTCGTGATCCCGGCTCTCATTTTCGCAACCGCCGAATCCCGCAGGAAGGTCATACCTTCGTCGCGCGCCAGCCGCTTGATCTCCGATGTCGGGCGCCGGTCCAGAATCATTTCGCGGATGCGGTCTGTCAGGTCGAGCAGTTCGTGAATCGCCGACCGGCCTCGGAAACCCGTGCCGCCGCACTCGAAACACCCGGCGCCTTCATAGAACGGCACATCCCGCCATTCCTCCGGATGAAGCCCGCTCTCGATGAGCACCGAATCCGGATAGCGCACCCGCTTCTTGCAATACTCGCAGATCACGCGCACCAGCCGCTGCGCCAGGATACAGTTCAATGACGACACGAAGTTATACGGCTCGACGCCCATGTTCAGAAACCGCCCCAGCACGTCCAGCACGTTGTTGGCGTGCACCGTGGTGAATACCAGGTGGCCGGTGAGCGCAGAATTGATGGCGATTTGGGCGGTCTCCTGATCGCGGATCTCGCCCACCATGATCTTATCGGGATCGTGGCGCAGAATGGACCGCAGGCCGCGCGCAAACGTGAGGCCCTTCTTCTCGTTAACCGGGATCTGGGTGATGCCCTTGATCTGGTATTCGACCGGGTCCTCGATAGTGACGATCTTATCCTCGTCGTTCTTGATCTCGCTCAACGCCGCGTAAAGAGTGGTGGTTTTGCCCGAGCCGGTCGGTCCCGTCACCAGTACCATTCCGTAAGGCTCGGTGATGTAGCGCCGGAACTTGCCGAGGTCGGCATCGGAAAAACCCACCACGTCCAGCGAGAGCTTGGCAAACTTCTCGCTCATCGACTCCTTGTCGAGCACGCGGAGCACGGCGTCCTCGCCGTGAATCGTCGGCATGATGGAAACGCGGAAGTCGATCAGGCGGGTCTTGTAGCGCACGCGGAAACGGCCGTCCTGCGGCACGCGCTTCTCGGCAATATCCAGTTCACTCATGACCTTGATGCGCGAAATAATCGTCGATTGCCAGTCCTTGGCGATGGGCGGCATGGCGTAATGCAACACGCCGTCGATGCGGTACTTGATGGCTACTTCCTGGTCGCGCGATTCGATGTGAATATCGCTTGCCCGCCGCTCCAGAGCGTTGAAAATCGTGGTGTCCACCAGCTTGATTACGGGAGCGATGTCGCTGTCGGTGGCGGTCAGCTTGTCGATCGAGAGCGTCTCGTCGGTGTCGCCCTCGTCGGCTACCACGTCAAGGGTGAAGCCCTCGGTCACCTCTTCCAACACGCGCTGTGACTGCTCCGTTTTCTTGAGCAGTTCGGAGATCTGCGATAGCGTCGCCACCTTGACGCGTAGCTTTTTATTGAGCAGGAGCGTCAGTTCGTCAATCAGGTTGAGGTTGCGCGGGTCGGCAAGGGCGATGTCGAGCGTTCCATCCTCGAACCGCAGCGGGACGAAATTGTAGCGGAACATCAGGTCGACGGGAATCGACCGGAACAACTCGTGGTCGATGGCGCCCTCGCGCAGATCCACGAACTCGCAGCGATAGCGGCTGGCAATGGCCCGCGCCTGCGCCGCTTCCGCGGTGGTGTCGGCCGGGCGGGGCTTCTCAGCAGTGGCCATAAGAAGCGCTCGCTTTCGGAGCCGCGACCCTGAGGGAGCGGCCGGCCTGATAGCTGGTAGCCGATAGCTGATAGCTCATACTCACCTGATCGAATCCGCCAACGAGAATATCGGCAGATACAGCGAAATCAGCACAAATGCCACGAACCCACCCATGAAAATCATGATGGCCGGCTCGATGAGCGACAGCGTCGCCTGCATGCCCGTATTCACATCCTCTTCAAAAAACTCGGCCACGCTGTTGAGCATGGCGGGAAGGGCGCCCGTGGATTCGCCAACTTCAATCATATCGACCGCCAGCGGTGGAACCAAGCCCGAGGAGCGCAGCGAGCCTGAGAGGGGCTGCCCCTCGCGCACGTTTCTGCCGGCGATCGATATGGCGCGTTCCAGCAGCGGCGTCCCCAGCGATTCGGCCGCCGTTTCCATCGCCTGTACCAGCGGGATACCGCCCGTCAGCAGCGTGCTCAGGATCCGGCCCAGTTGCGCCACCTGGTACTTCAACCACATCTCACCGAAAATGGGCACCTTCATCTTAAAGCGGTCGATGGCCTCCCGCGAGGCATCTTTGCGCGCCCACCAGCGAAACAGAAATATCGCGCCCACCAGCGCCGCCGCGAACAGTACGATGTAGTTGCGAGCCGTGGTGCCGATGGCGATCAACAGCACCGTCATGCTGGGCAACTGGGCGTTCATGCTGGCATACAGCGTGGCGAAGGTCGGAACAACGTAAGTTACGAGAAACACCATCAATAGCACCACCAGGACGATCAGCACACTGGGGTACATCAATGAAACCAGCACCTTCTTCCGCACCGCCAGAGACAGCTTCTGGTAGCTGATATACCGGTCCAGCACTTCAGTTAAGCTGCCGCTCTTTTCACCGGCCATCACCGAAGTGACGTAAATCTTCGGAAATACACGCTGCTGCCGGAAAGCATCGGAAAGCAGCGTCCCGTTGCGGACTTCGTCCCGGACAGCCTTAACGTAGGGACCCAGCTTGGCATCCGTCAGACGCTCGGCCAGAAGGTCGAGTGATTTCAGAATCGGCAGGCCGGCCCGGATCAAGGTCACAAATTGCTGGTTGAAGATGAGGAATTTTTCGAGGTCCAGCTTCTTGCGCCGCGTGAACGTAGGCGCCGCGAGCGTTCGGGACTTGATCGAATAAATCAGGAATCCCTGCTGGGAATAGCGCTCCCGCAGCTCTTTTTCCGAGGCAGCGCTGGCCACTTGCTGGTGGATCTGCCCCCGGCCATCGGCATATTTCAGGACAAATTCGGCCATTTTCTCGCCCGGCGCCGCCTACTGCTCGGTCTCCTCTACCACGGCTCCTGCCGGGACCTGGAACTGGAATAGCTTGGAATCGAGGGGTGGATCGACTTTCTCGTCCGTAAAGATGAAATCCAGAATGGAGCGGTCGAAGCCGGTCACTTTTAATTCGGAAATGCGGTTCTCCGATGACACGAGGAACTCCACCGCCGAATACGGCAACTCCTCGGTTTTAGGCTCGGCGAAAACCCGCCTCGAGGCTCCTTCCGGCTGCTCCCTCAAATTCCGAAACTCTTTACTGAAGTTCAATTTACCAAGCAGGAAGGCGAGCGGAGCGCGCATATCTTCGCTGGCCTTGAGAGGCATTTTCGCCACCCGGTTTTCGGAAGCATTGTAAATCCAGAAGACTTTGCCGTCGGAAACGAACAGCTTGCCTTTCGGCAGCGAGTATTCGCCGCGCATACGTCCCGGTTTGCGCAGCATCAACACTCCGCTTTCCGTTCTCCGAATACTTCCAGGTGGCGTATATTGCTCAATAAATGACACTTGCAGAGTTTTGGCCTGATTGTAACGCTCTTCGACGCGATCCAGCAGCCGATCCAGCCCGGGATCCGCCGCAAACGCCGGCCCCGCCAGGATTAAGGCACACAACCAGATTAACCCCATAAACGTTAGACGCCTTATGCCGTGGAAACGTGTAACCGGACCGGTACCGGGTGATAGGCCGGGGAAGTCAGTAACGTTACCAACGTACCGCTCTACTTCCCAGGCGGCCATGGGCTGGTGGGGCAGGTGCTTCCGCCTGCCAATTCTCACCCAGGCACCACGGCTTCACCATCGGCCTTCCGTCCATTCTGGCCCCAATTGAAATCGGTATCACGCTGGTCTGCTCAACAATCTTAGCAGCCCCATTCAGGCCATCGAGCCGCGATTTGATCGACCGAGCCCGGCTGCCTTCACCGCGAATAGACTTGAAACGCCGCCCACTCGTAGGGCGTCGAGCCGGGTTTTCTCGCTAACTCCAGCTTTGCGGAATGCAACGCCCGGCTGGGAGACTCCCCCGCGTTAAGGTGGGAATAAAATTTGCCCATAAGACCGGCAGTCGCCGATGCCGCCACCGGCCACAGACTGGCGATAACGTTATGCGCTCCGGCCCTGAGCACCGCCCAGGACAGGCCCACGAGACCTTCACCGGGAACGTTCTTCCCGGTGCTCTGGCAAGCCGACAGAATCACCAGATTCGCTCCCAGCTTCAGTTTGGCGAGGTCGTGGGCGTAAAGCTTATATCCCTCATCCGTGCCCGGCGAAAGCACAAAATACGAATTCAGAGGGCTTTCCGGATTCGGAATCGCGTGCGCCGAGAGGTGAATCAGGGAGTACTGTTCGGGGTGCGCTTGGAGAAAGTTGGCTGGAGTCGCGCCGGCGCCCTTAAGTAACGTACACCTGCTGCCGTAGGTTCTGTTGAGGATTTGCAGCTCCTCGTCTCCGAGCTGGGGCAGATTGGGCTCGGCCTGAACCGCGCTTCCCGCAGCCAGAACGGACTTCGGATGAAAGGCGCCCGGGTTTTCAGCCAGCAGTAGTGTCAGCGACGGGGCTACACTGATTACCGCGGATTCCACCCAATAGTGAGCCGTGGGACCGGGTGGGATCAAGGTTTCGAAATTCAGATCCGACAGAGGCCCGTCGGGAACAACGATCACGTTGCTCCCTTGGGGTATCAGACTGGCGGCCGGTGCAACCAGCACCTCATAAAGAGCGCGGCCTTCCTGATCTTCACTCAGTGGCCGTTCCTCCAGAATCGGTTCGTTATGGCGCCGGATCAGTTCCCGGAGCGTGCCCTCAGGCGGCAGGCGGAACATCCTGGTGAAATTGGCTGTCGTAACCCACATGTACGAGCCGCCCGGGGATGTCAAATAGGACAGTATGACGGCATTTTTCGCGCGGGCGATGTGCGCGAAATCGGATGCCGGGCCTGGCCTGGATGTTTCGTTTAGCTTTTCGGCCAAAAGCCGTGCGTGGCCCGATTCCGCCACCTTCAAAGCCTCGATCCCCTGGTTTTGCGCGGCCAAGAACGCCACGTAGCTCTGGTAAATGCTGCGCAGGGGCTGAAAGAACGTCAACCTGTAATCATCATCGTGAATCGAACTGCGCGCTGCGTCCGCCGTGGCCAGTGCGGCCTCAAATTCGCGCCGTGCCTGGGGAGCGCGCTTCATGCCGGCCAGGATCTGGGCAAGTTCACTATGAAGCTGCCAGATGAGCTTCG
This sequence comes from uncultured Solibacteraceae bacterium, assembly GCA_964556085.1. Taxonomy (GTDB): domain Bacteria; phylum Acidobacteriota; class Terriglobia; order Bryobacterales; family Bryobacteraceae; genus PSRJ01. The sequence goes on along the minus strand of CAZKVF010000350.1, from coordinate 1,792 downwards.
GATCTGCTTGCGCCTGGTCATTTTCGATTTCGTTCTGCAGTCCGCTTAATAGCTCTTGCGCCTCCGGCAACCTGCCCTCGAGCCTGTCTAAACGAGCCGCGTTCAACCGGGCTGTGACCGCCGCCGGGAACTCTGTTTCAAAATCCGTATCTTCTAGGGCCTTTTGGTTTAGCGATTTTGCGGAGTTGTAATCGCCTGTTTCGATATACAGTGACGTCAGTTCGGTACGCCAGCGAGCGAGGAAGGACCTATCGCCTATCTGGATCGCGATCTCGATCGCTTGTTTGTATGCACCCGCCGCATCGTCGTGTTGTCCACGCGCTAGGTACGTCCGGGCGCGATGCCCCATCTGCACTCCCCAGTCTTTCAGCTCTTTGCCGCTCGGGTGAGCCAGGCTTTTATAGAAATCGTCCGTACGATCGAACGTACGTATTGCGTTGTCCCAGTCTCCGAGGTTGTAGTAACACAGCCCCAAATTTCCCAGGGAGAGCGCTACCAGTTGGGGGAATTTAAAAAGTGTGGCAAGGCCTCTGCTGCGCTCAAAGGAGGCAACGGCGTTCTCATAATAGAATTGGTCGTTAAAAGAGTTCCCTTCCGCTAATGGAACCAGCGCTTCCCAGTACTTGTCCGCACATGAATTTGTGTCGGAGGCTGCCTGTTTGAGCGAGATTTCCACATCGGCGTACCTCGCCATATGCCGCAAGGTTTGCGCGCGATGATGTACGAACAACTCGGCCCTCCAACAGGGGTCATTTACGTCCGACAGTCCACCAGACGCCTCCTCATAAAATTTCTCGGCAACTTGCCATTGAGACTGTACCTGAGCAACATACCCGCGGATCGAAGCGATCCGAGCGGACGCCTCAACAGAGGACACACCGGGCGGTGTCGGAGAATTCAGCAGTTCCAATACTGCGGGAATAGGCGCATTGGAACCGCCGGCTCGATCCAGAAGCAAATCCGCGTGTAGCAGACGGAAGCGCCACTGCCAGATTGACGGGATCCTGGCTCTCGGCTTCGTGTAAGCTTGTTCAGCCAGTTTCGTGGCAAGCGATCGATCGGAGTGCCGGACTCTGTATATGAGAGTCTGCAAACCCTCCGGATCGGACGGGAGCGGCGGCGGTTCCCCTCTTGGTTTTGGCGCACAAGAGACCACAAGCCCGGCACTGAGGGCAATTGCGGTAAAGCGGAAATCCACCATGATCAGCGGCCAGCACCGCCGCGACTATCCATCATGCCGCGAGCCTTCGCGAGTTTAGCCGTCTCCGCCATTTGAGCCCGAGCCTGCCGCCGCCACTACGCCGACGAACGGGCAGCCGAGCTTGACCTCGAGTAGCGTTAAAGTGACTTTCCCGCCATTAGCGTCGACCTGACCGAGGCGGATCGTGCCAAACTGCGCGATCGGCTTGCTCTGGCAACCCGCGGCAAAGAGCGAAGCATGTTGGGCGCCGCACTCTTTTATGAAAAAGCCGCCGTCCTTCCCTCTCGTGAAAAAATCGTCATCCTTCTTTGGAAACTCGGGGTTCAACTTGCAATCGATAAGCTCCTGGTCGATTTTCAGGTTCTCAAAACGCGAGCCAGTAAGGTGAAACAAAGCCTTGTGATCGTTGGCGCCGCAACCTTCGAGCCGCTTACCGTCTGCCGGAAAGACGGCAGTAACCCTGCTTACCAGGGCATCGGCCTTGATTATGTCCAGAATGTTCAGGTCCTCCACGGTCGTGGTCGCCAGGGTAACGTAGTGATCGCCTCGCCGCTCGCCGAGAACGGTCGCGGATGCCCGCCCCATTCTCAA
>CAZKVF010000349.1:0-8821 GCA_964556085.1 uncultured Solibacteraceae bacterium | reverse complement strand
CATTTGCGCGGGGACGGGAATGATGAACTGCGTCTTGAGCAGCCCGCCGAACTGCCAGCCCTCGCTGAGATGCTGCAGCAGAGACTGGCTGCGGAACTGGGTCAAGACGTAGACGGAATAGATTCCCGAGTTGATGAAATTGCTCAATACGAAATCAACGATGCGGTACTTGCCGCCGAATGGGACGGCCGGTTTGGCCCGTTCCTTGGTTAAGGGATAGAGACGCGTTCCCTTACCTCCGGCCAGCACGATTCCGAGAACACGGATGCGCGTAGGTTCCAGCATCTTCTCACCTGCATTTCTTGTTTGTTCCAATTGTGCCGGGCAACCGCAGCAGGACTGACGTCCTGCGCAGCCTGAAAGCTGCCCCACAGGTAGCGAGGTAGACAGGCTTCATCGGGATTGCTCTATAGCCGGGACCACGCTGGCCTGGCGCAGGAGCAGGAATTCGGAAACGTTTTCCGAGGTCACCATTCCGAGCAGGCAGCCTTCGGCATCCATCACCAGGGCGCAGGCTCCGGTTGGCGAGACCTGGGGCAGCACTTCGGTCAGAGGCGCGTCCGGAGAGAGTCGGGGGAAATCGCGTTCCATGGCGCCCGCGACATAGGCTTCGGGGCCCTGAGACATCATGGCGCGAACCAGGCGCGACCGGGTCAACAGGCCGGTGACGGTCTGGCCGTGCATTACAGGAAAATCGTGCTGCGAGGTGGCCAGAAGCAGGTTGCCGGCATCGCGAATGGTGTCGCCGTGCTGGAGAGTACGGAAATCGGTAACCATGGCGGCACGCACGGGAAAACCGGTGGCCAGGATTCGGCCGCGCGCGGCGGCGCCTTCCTGAGCCGCTCCGAGATACACGAACAGCGCCACGAAGACCAGGAGGAAATTGCTGGTCAGCAGCCCGGCGAGACCCATGCCGACAGCCAGCGCCCGGCCGGTCCGGGCGGCGACGCGTGTGGCTTCCTCCTCTGTGCGGCGCCGGGCCAGCACGGAACGCAGAATGCGCCCGCCATCCATGGGCAAGGCCGGCAACAGATTGAACGCGCACAGCACCAGGTTGCCAATCGCAACGCGCTCGGGCAAGTTAGCGTCTGTGGGCTCGCGCAGCTGATCGAGACCGACCCAACCATGCTGAGAGTTGATCCATACCCACAGGCCGACTCCGATCACCAGGTTTACTATCGGACCCGCCAAAGCGATCCACAGCTCTTCGCTCGGTTTGGGCGCGCGCTCGGGCCGCGAGACCCCACCGATGGGAAACATCACGATCTCGATGGTGCGGATTGCGTAGCGCCGCGCCACCAGAGTGTGCCCCAGTTCGTGCAGAAGCACCGAAGCAAACAAGGCGAGGATATACAGAACCGTGGAAAAACCGGATTGCCGCTCGCCCACACCGATGAACAACAGGAAAACCAGGAGCAGCACGAAAGTGAAGTGAAAGCGCACGGGTGTCCCGAATATTCGGAACGTACCGAGACCGGCGGACGCAGGCTTGGCGCTTTTTTCGGGAGGCACTGACTCTATTTTGCCCGATGCGCGAGCGCGATCGCCCTATCCCCGAAGGTGGATGCGAGGCCGGCTGCTCGCGTTCACAGGTTCAGCCTGTCTTTTGTATTGCCAACTTCAGGTCAGCACCCGGAGCGAAACGTGGGACGCGCTTCGCCGCGATGTGGATGGGTTTGTCGGTTTTGGGAATACGTAAGGTGCGGGCCTTGCGATGCAGCACACCGAAAGTACCGAAACCCGAGATGGTAACCCGGTCGCCGCGGACCAGGCCCGCCTGAATCCCCTCCAGGCAGGCATTGAGGGCGCGCGCTGCCTGCGACCGCGTCAGCTCCGCGTCTAATGCAATTTTGCAGATCAGATCTTTCCTATTCACGAGGCACCAATGCCCGCGAAAATTATCAAGATCAGACGCCAGTGTCAATCGGGCGAGCACCGTAAGCACCGTATTTCGGCGGATAAGGCCTCTGCTGCCGCGGTGTGGGGTTTCGTTCCGATGCGGGGCCGGCTGTAGGCGGCGAAACGCCGAGGCGGATGCCCCACGCGAAGCCCTGAGTCCCGCCTTGTCAAGAAAAATATGTAACTAAATATGCAATTACTTAGCGGGAAAAATTGGCACTCAAGCGCGGAGTGTGCTAATAATAGAACTCGGAACCCGGCCGATCTCGGAGTGGGTTCCGCAATCCAAATAGCGAATTTTCCCTATAGGAGGAATCCATGACGATCCGTCCGCTCTATGACCGCATTGTGGTCAAACGGATTGAGCAAAAGGAGCAGATGCAAGGCGGGCTGTACATTCCCGACTCAGCGAAAGAAAAGCCCCAGGAGGGCGAGGTAGTGTCTGTCGGGAAAGGCAAGCGGCTGGAAGACGGCAAGGTCGTGCCGCTTGATGTGCAGGTCGGAGACCGAATTCTGTTTGGAAAGTATTCGGGCAGCGATATCAAATTGGATAACGACGAGTTCCTGATTATGCGCGAGGATGAAGTCCTCGGAGTTCTTGAAGCACAGCCCAAAGTGGCGAAGAAGGCTTCCTAAGGAGTCGAGAAACAATGGCAAAGCAGATCATCTATTCCGAACAATCCCGTCAGGCGATTTTGCGCGGTGTCAACCAGCTGGCGGACGCCGTGAAAGTGACGCTCGGCCCCAAGGGCCGCAATGTAGTCCTGGAAAAGAAGTTCGGCGGACCGAACATCACCAAGGACGGTGTCACGGTTGCGAAAGAGATCGAATTGAAAGATCCGCTGGAGAACATGGGCGCGCAGATGGTGCGCGAAGTGGCGTCCAAGACCAGCGACGTTGCCGGCGACGGCACGACGACCGCCACGATCCTGGCCCAGGCGATCTTCCGCGAAGGCGTGAAGGCCGTGGCCGCTGGCGCGAACCCGATGGCGCTGAAGCGCGGAATCGAAAAGGCCGTCGAAGTGGCCACGAAAGAAGTCACGAAGCTATCCAAGTCGGTATCCGGCGACATGATCGCGCAGGTGGGCACAATTTCGGCCAACAGCGTTCAGACGATCGGCAACATCATTGCTGATGCCATGAAGAAGGTCGGCAAGGATGGCGTGATCACGGTGGAAGAGTCGAAAACACTGTCCACCGAGTTGGAGACCGTGGAAGGTATGCAGTTCGACCGCGGCTATCTTTCACCGTATTTCGTGACCGACGCCGAGCGCATGGAAGTGGTGCTCGAAGATCCGTACATCCTGATCCACGAAAAGAAGATCAGCAACATGAAGGACCTGCTGCCGCTGCTCGAGCAGATCGCTCGGTCGGGCAAGCCGCTGCTGATCATCGCCGAGGAAGTGGAAGGCGAGGCTTTGGCCACGCTGGTGGTGAACAAACTCCGCGGCACGCTGAACGCCTGCGGGGTTAAGGCGCCCGGATTCGGCGATCGCCGCAAAGCAATGCTCGAGGATATTGCCATCCTGACGGGCGGCAAGGCGATCATGGAAGAGACGGGCATCAAGTTGGAAGGCGTCCGCCTCGAAGATCTGGGTCGGGCGAAGCGCGTGACGGTGGATAAGGACAACACCACGATCGTGGATGGCAACGGCAAAGAGAAGGACATTCAAGGCCGGATCAAGCAGCTGCGCGCCCAGATCGATGAAACGACCTCCGATTACGATCGCGAGAAACTGCAAGAGCGGCTGGCGAAGCTGGCCGGCGGCGTGGCGGTGATCAAGGTCGGCGCGGCCACCGAGACCGAAATGAAGGAAAAGAAGGCGCGTGTCGAGGATGCGCTGCATGCCACTCGCGCCGCGGTGGAAGAAGGGATCGTTCCGGGCGGTGGCGTGGCCCTGCTGCGCGCTTCCAAGGCGCTGACCGGATTTAAGGCCGATGGCGACGAGCAGATCGGCGTGGATATCGTGCGGAAAGCGGCCGAAGAGCCGATCCGGCAGATCGTCGTCAACTCCGGCACCGAGGGCGCGATCGTGGTAGAGAAGGTCCGCGAGCACAGCAACGCCAACTTCGGCTTCAATGCGGCAACCGACACGTATGAAGACCTGGTTAGCGCGGGCGTAATCGATCCTACAAAGGTGACGCGCACGGCCCTCCAGAATGCGGCTTCCATCGCTTCGTTGATGTTGACCACTGAAGCCATGGTCGCCGAGATTCCGGAGAAGAAAGCGGCCCCGGCCGGCCCGCCGCACGGCGGCCCCGACATGGACTACTAACCTGAGCTTTCGGGGATCAGCCATCAGCGGTCAGCGTTGAACGAGATGGACCGCCGGAGCTGATTCGAGATACAAGCAAGTTTTGCTTCTTCAGCCGCGCCTCACACGGGCGCGGCTTTTTTTGTGTGTGTCTGCCGGAGAACGTCGCCGCACTTCAGGTCAACGCGCGACGGACGCGTTATTCCGAATGAACGTCTGGTACGGCAAGCGGCGGAGGAAATAGTCTGTGGTAATGAAAGCAGCCGCAAAAGCGATCAGCGCGGATAGAAAGTAGCCATAACCATAGAATCGGAACCCAAGCTTCAGAGAGACCCAGGTCAGCACTGCGTTCGCGGCGAGAAACAGAGCCGCCAGCGCGAGCGCGGCCCGGCGCGCATCGAAATACGCCAACAGAATCATGAGAAAGAGAAATCCGCTGTGAAAGAATGCCCCGAGCAATCCCAGGCGGATCATGCCGAGCTGGGAGAAACTGATTCCGATCCCAGCGAGGAATTGCGGAAGAACCAGTATGCCCGCCACGCACACGGAGCCCTGAAGGACCACGAAAGTCCGGGCGCCGCCCAAAAACTCCTGAATCAGCTCCCGCAGATTGCTTTCGATGCTGCCGTAAGCGGCATGGCGCTGGATGTCGCCGTAAAACCGTCTATATTGTTCAAAAAATCCGGTCTCAATCGATAGGACGAAGGCGGCCATGGACGGCACCACCGACAGATAGGCCAGGAACATGGCGCTCTCGTAATCCGGGTAGGAGACGAAGCCAATACTCAGGTGTTCACGCTCGGGCGCCATCCACATGAGCCACTTATCCGCCCAGATCGCTAGATTGTACGTGAGGGCAGCCAGAGCGAGGTCCCAATGGGTTCGAAAATAGGGCAGAAAAGCAAATGGCCGGCCGGGACGCGTCGAATATTCCGCGAAAATTCGCGCGGCGAGGGTGAAAAGAATCAGGGCCAGCCCGAGATTAAAGCCATGCAGCGTACCTGCCACGCCCCAAGGAATCGAGAAAATCGCCGCGCCGGCCGTAGCCAGGAGCATTCCACCACCGAACGACACGACTAACGCCCGATAGTCTTTGAGCGCGGTAAGAAATACGCTGACGAGCCAGATTCCGGCAAGCAGCAGTAAGTTCAGTAAAGCGGCGGCGCGCGTGGGAGCATCCAGATGAGCGCGGACATAGAGGAATGCAGCAAAGGGAGCAGTTACACCATAAGTCAATAAGAGGCCGCCTAACATACTCCCGGAAACCTCCCGGACGTCTCTGGCGTAGATCGAATCCGCCACGTAACGCGTGATCACGATAGCTCCCGGCGCGGTCAGGACCAGGGAGAACGAGAAATTGTAGACGATCACGGTTCGGAAGACGGCCAGCTCACGGGGTGAGTTGGCAGGGGAAGCGAGGAAAAAAATCGCGGCCAGGGAAACAATCGTGAACAGCCACGGGCCGGCGGCCGCCAGGGTTGCATAACCGTAACTTTCGGTGATGCCCAGAAGATCGTCTCGCTCGATCAGTTTACGCAGTTCGAATCCGATCCCGGCCATCAGGCTGCCTCTTTCCCCGCAGGCACGGCACGCCAGTATTCATAGAGCTCGCGATATGAGCGATCGAGAGTGGTTCGATCGTAATACCGGCGGACGCGTTCCGAGATGGCATGACTGGCCCGCTGCCAATACTCACGGTCAGCCAAAAGACGAGCCACAGCCTGCGCGGTGGCCGTGGGATTGGCGAGCGGCGTCACCTCGCCGCCAGGCCCCAGCGGTGGGTTTTCTGTGGGACTCCCGTAGATCATTTCGCGGCAAGCTCCAACGTCTGTGGCCACGGACGGAATGCCGGCGGCTCCTGCCTCCAGGATCACCAGCGGCTGCGCCTCACTGATACTGGTGAGCACAACAACATCGAGCAGGGGAAGATACTCTTCTACGGCAACCGGCCCGGTGAATCGCAGGCACCCGTCCAATCCCAGGTCGTGGACCAGGTCCTGGCATTCGGCGGAATAGCTCGGATCTTCGTCAGGCGGTCCAAGCACCAGGGCTTGGAGTTCCGGCAGGATTTCACGCAGAATGGCTGTGGCTCGGACAAATGTTTTGATGTCCTTGATGGGAACCACGCGGCCGATCAGGGCAATCGTCGGCGGGTGTGCAGCGTGTCTGGGGGGCAACGCGGAAAACCGATGATAGTCTACGGCGTTGGGAATGATTGCGAGCTTCGCCGAGTCCGCGCCATCGGCAAGTTGGAATTGCTGATTGCCGGCATGAAGCGTGATGATGCGGCTGGCAGCCTGATAAGAGGCGCGGGAATATGCAGCGAAGGCCTCGGACCACATGGTCCGCAAGTCTTGCGGCGAGCGCTTAAGGCTGAGCCCGGAGCCGGCTGGTGTGTGCAGCCAGTCCGCCATTGCGATCTCGATCTGCCGTTCGTTGGTATAGATACCGTGTTCCGTCAGCAGCACCGGCCTTCCGGTCTCGAGGTGGGTACGGGCGGCATAAAGACCGGCGTAACCGGTCGAGAGCGCGTGGTAAACACGAGCTTCCGGCAAGTCCCCAAGGAGTATGGAATAGATGCCGCCAAGAATTGCGCGCCAAGTCCAGAAATAGTCGAGGAAGGCGCTGCCGGGGCGAGTAGCGTGGTACATCCGCAACACTAGATCCCAAGCTTCGGGCGAGTTTAATAGCGAGCGCCGGCCTACTCTGCGGAGTGACGCCAATTCTCTGCGGATGGCCGCAAGCTCGGCCAAGCCGCCGCCTCCGAGCAGCCTCAAAAGCGGGGTTTCCAGGCGCTTCAACAGCGCCCCGGTTTCAGGTAGCCGCCGGGCGCCTGCGGGAGGTCTGCCAACCCGAATGGTACGAATTTCCGTCACATTGGGCGGGATCTCGTAGCGTGATATCAGCTCGGCGTGCTCCGAGACCAGACACACCAGAGCAAACGATAGATGCGACTGCGCCAGGATCAGTTGGTGCGTCCAGATAGAGACACCGCCGGCGACATACGGGTATGTGCCCTCCAGAACGAGACAGACATCGGCTTGGTGTCCGGTGCTCATGATTCTCCTGGGGGGCTGGAGACCGGCTCAGCCCAGAGGCGGATGGCGTCCAGGGCTTCTGGAGAATAACCGCCGGCGGGCTCCAGACGAGGTTGCGCCGCGTGTGCAAGCCGCCGGACCTCCTCGAAATTTCCGCTGTGGAACAGGGTTTCCATCTGCCATAAGGCGGCGCGAGATGCCGTGACGGGCGCGTCCAAAATCTCGTGGAAGCATTCCGAGGCTTCCCGATAGCGTTTGCATCGCAGAAAGAGGCGCCCGGCCATGAGCTGTGTTTCGGAATTACCAGGCTCAGCCGCCCGGCACTTCTCATAAAGTCCGAGAGCCGCCGCGAGTATGTCCTGCTCGCGTTTAGGGTCCAGAATACCCGAGAACAGCCACGTGTCGTAATGCAGCGCCAGGGCTCGCAGGGTTGCGGTATCTTCCGGATTCCGGCGCACGCGCTCTTTGAGGGCCAGAGTGCGCGCGGCGATGGAGCTTTCCAGCTTGCTCATGGCCGTGGCAGCTTGAACGCGAATGACGCTCTCGGGATCGTTGAGCGCGCGCTTCAGGATGGGACCGAACACCGGCCGGAAATTCCGGCTGATGAACGCAATCAGATCCTGCTTTTGCCGCAGGCTTCCGAACGACAGGACGTCCGGGAATGAAGCAACCTTATCCGCACCGGCGGGGTCCTCGCCCTCTATCCGATCGACAAGCCTGATGTTCGGAATTTCCTCCGCTTCCGGAAAAATGGACTGGTACCATTCTTCGAACGAGTGTCCGCGGCGCAGGCTTCGCCGCGCCAGGAGCGCGGCGAGAATCGTACCCGCGACTCCAATGGGCCCCAGCGCAGCAGTGCTCAGGGCCAGCAGGAACGGCAAGCGGATATCCGCGCGCGCTTTCTCCGATCGACAACACCAGGCGGCGACGCATGTGCTAACCACGGTATGGCCGAGAAGCGCTGCCCACACGGGCATTCCTCCGATTAGCCAAGAACAGGCGATTCCGCACTCGGCGGCACCGGATGCGCCTGCCATGAGCAGGGTTTGGCGCATGTTTCCAAAGGTCCGCTCTTCAGACACTGACCAGCTCCTCAATAGGGGTTTCGACCTTTCGAGTCTCGTGAATCACCTGCACGGCGAAGGAGAAGCGCGCCTGGATACTTTCCGCCGCCAGTTCCAGTTGCAAAGCATCTTGCAGTTTCGCGATGACCGCCTGCGCGCCTTCGACGGCTGTGGCAGGCAGCACGAGCGCAAACTCGGAACCTGTCCGCTGATAGTCGAATGCCAGGTCGGTTCTGCGTAACGCCTTTTGGACGGTGCGTCCGAATACCACGGGCACAACCGAACGCTGCTCGGCGGTAAGCTCCTCCACGTTGCCAATGCGCACAACGATCATCGAAACATCGAACCCGATGCGTTCCGCCAACACCCGAAGCATTGCCAGCTGTCTGGACAGAAAGCCGAAAGCGAACAACTCCGTGGCGCTATTCACCACCGCATCGGAACACGCGGCCTGGTAGCGAACGGCGTTTTCGTGGGCCGCAGCGATCCAGTTACAGAGTTGCTGGAAGGTTCTGACGTTGCTAAAGTTCAGATCAAAGAATCCCAGTTTCTCGATTTTGAGCAT
>CAZKVF010000348.1:0-17310 GCA_964556085.1 uncultured Solibacteraceae bacterium | reverse complement strand
TGCTCGAAGACCTGCACTGGTCCGACAATGCGACGGTCGATGTCATGAGCTACCTGGCGCGCCGCCGCGGGAGCGCCCGCCTGATGGTTCTCGGGACGTACCGGCCCGCCGAGGTCATCGTCAAGCAGCACCCTCTTGCTTCCCTGAAGCGCGAACTGCAGGTGCGCGGCCATTGCTTCGAAGCCGCTATTGAGTTTCTATCGGAGCGCGCGGTTGGAGAATACCTGGCTTTGCGCTTCCCGGGCGGACAATTCCCTCCGGAGCTGGCTCACCTCATTCACCAGCGCACCGAGGGGAATCCGCTGTTCATGGTCAGTGTCGTCGATTATCTGATGGCCCAGCGGCAGGTCGAGCGCCGTAAGGCGCGGGGGAACGCCGCAGAGCGATGGACGCTCGGTGTGCCGATTGCCGAAATCGAGATCGGAATTCCGGACAGCTTGCTGCAGATGATCGAGCGGCAGCTCGAACTGCTTTCGGAACGGGAGCAGGAGATGCTTTTGATCGCCAGCGTGGCGGGCCTGGAATTCTCGACCAGGACGCTGGCCGGCGCGGGCGGCGGAAGCGCGGCGGAGCTGGGCGTGCTATGCCATGCGCTGGTGCGGCGCCGCCAGTTTCTCCGGCCTGCCGCCACGATTCAACTGCATGATGACTCGCTTTTGGAGCGTTACGGCTTTATCCACAGCCTCTACCAGCACGCGCTTTACCGCCGTGTGCCGGAAGCGCGCCGCGTACTGCTCCATCGCGCCCTGGGGGAATTTCAGGAGAGCGCTTACTCGCGGCACCTGGACGAGATTGCGGCCGAACTGGCCATGCATTTCGAGGAGGGGCGCGACTATGCGAAAGCGATCCAATATCGCCGCTTGTCCGCCGGCAACGCCGTCCGCAGATACGCCAACCGGGAAGCCATTGAACAGCTCGACCGCGCCTTGAAGCTGTTGGAGCGTGTTTCCGGGCTTCAACGGGCGGAGTTGGAGGGCGCCATCCGCGAGGAGCGTGCCGCCGCGCACCGCGCCATGGACGATAACGCCGCCGCTGCTCTGGACCTGGAGCGGGTGGTTGCCTGCGCGGCCGAAGCGGGCCAGACTGACTGGGAAGTCAAAGCACTGCTGAAGCTCAGCAGCGTGCTCTTTTGGAGCGATCACCAGCGCTGCCTGGAGGCGGCTGAAGCTGCCGTCGAACTCAGCAGTCGATTGCCTGAAGAATGGCTGCACCTGCAGGCCAGGGGTCACTGCGCAAGCCGGCGGATCCGCTTGCGCGGGTGGACTGATGAAGATTTCGCCGACTGCGTTGCCGCCCGCGACGCTGCTAAGAAGGCGGGCGACTCCGGCTTTTACGGGTGGCACGCCATGTCGTGCGCGTTCTTCTACTCCTACCGTTCCGAGGGCAGGGAAGCTTGCCGATCTGCCGACGAAGGGATGCAGATCGGTATCGAAACCGGCGATGCGTTCCTGTATATGTCGTGCCAATATTTCAAGGCCTGGGCCCTGCTGCATTTGGGCGAATGGGGAGAAGCGTTGAGACTGACGCGCGAAGGCCTCCGGCTGTCGCGGGAAAACGGACACACAACGGGCGAAGCGGTCCTGCGGCTGATCGAGGTGCGGCTGCATCTGGAAGCTCAGGACTTTGCGCGCGCCCGCGACTTGACCCTGGAAACGCTTCCCCTGGCGCGTCCCGGGTTTCCATGGTTTGTCACCTCCATTGCGCTCGCCGAAGCGCAAGCCGGCCTGGGGGAATCCGACGCTGCATGGAATGGCTTGCATGACGTTCTGCGGCGCTCGCGCGAAGGGCCTTTCCGGCTCGATTGGATTTTTCATTTACCGCTGTATCGTGCGCTGGCGGAGCTGGCCCTGGCGGGTGATGACTTTGAGCGTGCTCGCACTGAGGCGAACCGGTTATGCGAGCTAGCCGCGCTACCCGGCGAGCGAACCTATTTGGCGATTGGCAGCAGCCTGCTGGCCCGGGTGGCGCTGAGGCAAGATAAAGGCGATGAAGCCGCGGCGCACATAGCGCGGGCGATTGCCGAACTGAAGAATGTGGAGGCGCCGCTGGCCGAGTGGCGCGTGTTCGCTACGGCCTCCGAAGTCGCCGGCCGCCGTGGCTATACCAGCGAAGCAGCGAGCTGGCGCGTACACGCCCTATTTACTCTGGAGCGCATGGCCCGATCCGTGGATGCTGCCGAACCACTGTGCCAGGCGCTGCTTCGAGTGAAAGACCAGCACCCCCAACTCCGCCAAGCTATGGTGGAGAGAGTATGATACTCGGGGCGTCCCTATAAGCGCTTCACCCGGTCGATTGGCGAAGGCTCACATAACTGGAGCGCCCGGAATCATCCCAAGAATGCGATCGCGCGGCCGGCCCAGCCCACGGAGAACCAAAGAGTCAGCGAGACGGCCGCGATCCAGACGGCCTGCCGCGGCGCGGGAAGAGTTTTGGCCTGGACTACCTTGCGGAAGACGGTGAAATGGAACAGAATCGCGAAGATCAGAATCACGAGCTTGGTCTTGAACGCGGTATTAGCCGCGTAGCGCGCCGGGTCGGGGATGAAAACGAGCGTCCCTGTTGCGATCGACAGCAAAAGACCGCCTATTGCCACACGCCAGAGCTGGGTCGAAATGGAAGGCAATTCCAACTGGCGAAAGCCGAATCTCAGCAACCTTAGGTTGAAGATTACTGTGGTGCCTAGCACCAAGGTCAGTCCAAACAGGTGAAAAGACTGAATCAAGGGTATGGCGTACTTTGCATTGCGCAATATGTCGATTAATTTAGAACTATAAGACCATTCCCATATATGCTGAAGATCCATTCCGCTTCTCTCAAAGGGCCTATAGCTCGTAAGCCATGGTGCGCCCCAAGGCAATCACGCAGGCCCAGATGATCAACGACAGAGCGCCGGAAAGCCGCGCTCCCCATGGCACCAGGCCGCTCTTATCCCATTCCCCCATCTTTGGATAAAACTTTAGCTGGTAAAGGAGCGCGTTCAAGCCGGCCAGCACAAGCAGAAGCAGCTTGAATCGGAAGAAGGTATTTGAATAAACCTTCTCTGCCTGGGCGATAAACAGCAGAATGCCCGTGACGAACATCGCTAGAAAGCCCGGCAAGGACAAAGGTACAAACTGCCGCATGACTTTAGATACGGCCTCACTAGGGAACGCGAGCCGCAGAAGGCGAAGATCGAACACCAGGATCAATCCGACCGAGAGCGAAAGCGCCATGATATGGCTGCCTTCAATCAGAGGAAACAACAGATCCGACTGGCGGATGCCTGTGGCAAAAGGGGTGTTTTGGAGCCAGTGGCACCAACTCAGGATGGACATGAGACGGCCGCGAGCCTATGGGTTAGCGGAGCCTTCCCCTTTCGGCCGGGCGATATCGTGATAGAGCCTTTTCCCGTCGGGCAGAATCACATAAAACAACGATGCGCCTTTCGTCCCATCCTTCATGGGGTGCGCTACTACCTTGACATGATCGCCCGCTTTGAAGGTCGCTCGCGTCCAACCCTGCCTGCCCATGATATTGGTGGCGCCGCCTTCGACATCCCAGGTGCCGACCGTTGAGGCATCCGCGGCTCCGGGATCGACCTTCACAATGATATGCGTATGAGGGTTCTCCCAGCGGTATTCCAACACGGTTCCTTCATAAGTCACATCCTTTGTCAACTCGAACATGGCGAACGAGTGATGGCCAAAAGCAGGTATGGCGATCGCCAACAAACCGATGCATGCAAGTGCTTTCATTTTGTAGACTCCACAGTTGAACGTTGTCTTATTCGCTAACACCCCGGGCACGGTATCGCGCCTAATTACCCGGAACCTGGAGCAGAAACTTTGCCCGCTCCTCGTCATTTGCGTTGCAATCGAATTCCCGCAACTCGGCACCTTTCGGCGACCGATAGTAGCGGAACTCATAAGTATGGGGCTTGGCGAAGACCTTTGCATCTTCCCAAGTAGAGATCACTGAAAGCCGGTTGCCTCCGTCCAGTAAGCGGAAGCGCTCGACCAAATGAGAATCAGGCGTCCGGCGGCCGCCTCCCGGGATAGCTGTCAGCCCTTCGTTCGAGAAGCCGACGGTATCCACCACCAAAGTATCACCTTCCCAATGTCCGATCGAATGCCCATTGGAGACCGGGTCGAAGATATCCGGGTTAACGTGACTTCGACCGTCGGTGTAAATATGGCGAGCGGGGGTCCGTAAGGCAGACATAATGACGATTTCTTTTCCGTTTGTGTTCTGGAGTATGTCGATCGGCGAACCTTCCATGGAATATGGCACACCCATGAAGTGACACCACCGAATCTCGATCATGTCGCTCTTATACTGGGCAGTTTTGTCTTCGGCCGCGATGTCGGGCCGCAGCGATGCCGGCGGGACATTCTTACTATCGAAATGCAGCTCCCAGTATCCTGAAAGACTGGGCGCCGCATGTGACGCGATCTGGCGCGTTCCGCCGCCGGATGTCTGTCCGAGGGCAAGCTGCAGGGAAAAAACGAAGGTTGTCAGTACCACTCCGGCGCGAATCATGATTTGCAGAACTCGCATGCGCATTATTTTTGCGGTGGCTCGACCACCGAGCCGCTCTGCACCGGATCATCTGCGTGACAATACTCCTCAAATGCGTATGTTCCGGGTTCGGACTTGTGATAAGTCAGCTCATACGTGTGCGGCTTTAAGTAAATTGCCGGATCTTCCCAGGTAAATGTCACTGAGAGTACCTTTCCGCCATCCAACAGGTGGAACCGCTCCGCGAGATGCGTGTTTGGCCCGACACGTCCGCCGCCGGGTGTGCCTGCCCCGCCTGCAAAGCCAATCGTATCGACCACCAGAGTGTCTCCCTCCCAGTGCCCGATTGCGTGGCCGTTGACGGACGGCTGGAGATGATCCCGATCAGGATGCCGGCGGTCATCCAAAAAGATATGGCGCGGAAAGGTGTGCACTTCGGGGACCTGAACGATTTCATCCGAGGCCTGAACGATGTCCCACGCGGCGGAGTGCTGCATGAAAAACGGGTATTGGTTGGTGGCACACCACTTCGAGGCGAGCGATACTACCTCCCCGCGGGCCTGGCGGGCGGCCTGCTCGCGATTCGCGGCGACGATTTCCGGCTTCAGCGCGGCCTTCGGGATGCCTTCCAACGTGCCGCCAAAGCTGCCACTGCCCTTATCGTCTTTCCGCTCCCAGAAACCGGAGAGATCCGGGACGGAACGCCCTTGCGGGCCTTGGCCGAACGCCGCGCCCGCCCAGATTAGAACAGCGCATGCAGTGATAAGACGTCGCATATCCAATACCCCTAGAATACGAATTTCAGCGCCAACTGAATATCGCGCGGTGTATAGAAGACATTGGTACTGGTGATCTTTCCGAAATTGCCGGCCGCGGTTGGGACGGCGCTCGTGCCGGTGCCAGACCACGCTACTATATTGGTCCCAGGCATACCAAAGGACGGCGTGTTAGTCAAATTGAAAGCCTCCGCCCGGAACTCCAGGCGCTTCGATTCGGTGATCGGGAAGTTTTTGAACAGAGAGAAATCGAAATGTTGGTTAGACGGCATAAAGAACGCGTTATGCCCTTCGTTGCCTTCCGTCCCGAACGGTTGCTCGCCGAAGCTTGCAATATTGAACCATTGATTCAGGGTCGAGTGAAAGCTTCCTTGCGGAAGAGCATTGGGCCGGTCGGCGGTAATGCCGGTGTTCTGCTGGGGTGCCGCCTGATTGAGGACGGTAAACGGCTGGCCGGTGGCATATGCGTAAATCCCGTTTACCTGCCAGCCCTTGCCTATTTGCCCCACGAAACCTTTGAGTGATTTTCCGAAGGGAAGCTCATAGTTGGCAGTGATGGTAAACCGGTTGCGCACCATGTAGTCGCTGGGGCCGTAGTCGCGGCCGAAATCATTCAGCACCTGCGCGCAGCCTGTACAGGCGCCGCCGGGGCCGCCGACATCAGAAAGAGCGCTGGCATGGGTATAGTTGGCCGCAAACGTCAAGCCCGCGCTGAACCTTCGTTGAAACTGCACCTGCAGGGCATTGTAGTTACTGATGCCATTGGTCTCAGCCAATTGCATGCTGCTCACCAGCGGCAGTTGGGAATAATACGGCTGGCAGCGGTTGGGCAGACTGATGGCGGCTGTTGCGCCGCATCCGCCTGGGCCGAGGGGCGGCACCGGAATATCGGCATTGGGAATCACCCGGGGCAGATTGCGGACGGGTTCGCCGACATATCCGACCGTGAGCACGTTGCCCGCGATTTCCTTCTCGAGCATCACGTTGAACATGTAAATCTTAGTGTAGTTGTAAGCGGTGATGGTCCCGTCCGGAACGCTCTGAATGGCGGCATTTCCGCAGGCGGCAACCAGGCATCTGGCGGCCGGAGCCACGGCGGGCACTGGATTCGCAAACAGCAGGGTTGGGGTGCCTGGCGTCTGGTTGAGCGTGTAGTTTGCGGTGAACGGCGCGTTCTTGAGATTAAACGGCGAGGCCACATTGTTGGGCCAGTAGCTCAATCCGAACCCTCCACGCAGCACCATGCCATGCCCCAGTGTCGCGGCAAAGCCGATGCGGGGCTGGAGATCGTGGAACTGCGTGCCGATGTTCAGCGTATTGCTGAACCCGTTCATCCCGGCTACCTGTATCGTCCCGTTCGCCAGCATTGCGGCATTGGTTGGATCGAAGTTGGAAAGATGATTGTGCTTCTCCGTAAAAGGAGTGAAGATGTCATAGCGCAGGCCGAGGTTCAATGTGAGCCAGCGCGTTGCGCGCCAGTCATCCTGAACAAATTCACCGATCTCCCAATCGCGATACTGCGGAGCCACCAGCGAGAGGTTGCGCACATCCTGAGCAGGGTATCCGGTAAGTAGCGACGCGAAGGCGTTCCCTCCGCTGCCGCCGGCCGCTCCGGCCGTGGAGTTGGTTTGCGCGGCGGAAAAGACGAATTCCGCCTTGAAAAGAGCCTGGAAGGTGCTCCAGTCGCGCCGCAATAAATTCGCGCCAAATTTTACGGTATGAGCCCCCCGCGTCCAGGTTAGCGAACCGCTGTACTGGTAGTTCGTGTCCCAATACGCGGTGGGAAGCGCGAAAGCATCGCCAATCCCCGCATACGCGCCGTTGAAGTTGAGGAAGGCCAGCCCGCTGGTACCCGGCAGGCCTGTATTGACGTTCCCCGGCCCGCCAAACGCGGTATTCACATTCGAACTAGCATTCGGGCTTTCGGAATCGGTGACATAGCGGGCCAGTTGCGCATGCACTTGCAACAGCAGCGTCGGCTTGAAAATGTGGACGTCGCTCAGAGAGATGCTTTGTTGCCGCTGGTACGCGGTTCCGGGAAAGCCCGCGTTGAAGTTTAATCCGTTGGGGTGCACATTCAGTCCGGCCACGTTTACGACAGGCAGAGCATCGGGCGTGAGGGTGTCGGTATTGTTGATCGAGTAGCGGGCATAAAAACTATCGTTGGCGCTGAAATGCTGGTCGATCCGCAGGTCCGCCACGTGCGCAAACTGGGTTGCGTTGAAGCTGGAAATGAAGTTGCAACTGGTGCCCTGGCAGGCTGCTGCCGGCAAAGCCGGATAGAGCGCCGCATAATTTTGCGAGATGGCGCTGATGGCGCTGATGGGGATAACGTTGTTCTGGTAGGGCGTATGAGTCTGAGGGTTGTAGATCGGCGCCGTCGTGTCGGAGAAATTCCCGAGCTGGGTAACACCGTTGCAAGCCGCCCGGCCTAATTCACAGGCTGTGGGTATGGCGGCCTGCTGCGTCTGTCCCTGGATTCTGCGAAAGCCTTCGTAGTCGGCGAAGAAGAAGGTTTTGTCCTTGCGAAGCGCCCCACCGACGCTGCCGCCAAACTGGTTCTGGCGGAACTCCGGTTTGACTCCGGCCAGGGGATTGCCGGCCTGGGGCACATTGAAGAAGTTTTTGGCGTCGAGTTTGTCATTGCGAAGAAACTCGAACAGCGTGCCGTGCAAGCTGTTGGTTCCCGATTTCGTAATCATATTGACCACGGCGCCTCCGGCACGGCCGACTTCCGCCGAGTACATGTTCGTATCGACCTTGACTTCCTGCAAGGCGTCAATCGAGGGCTTCACGATGATGGTCGCAATGGCGCGCTCGTTGTTGTCCATGCCATCAAGCAGGAAATTGTTCGCCGAATCCGTCTGCCCGTTGGCCGAGACTACGGACGTCTGGCGGCGGTCGTCCGGGCGGGTTCCGCCGCCCAGCGAGCTTTGCACGCTCTCCGTGGCCCCTGGCGCAAGCTGAATCAGCCGGATGGCGTTCCGGCCGTTGACCGGCAGGTCCTGGACGGCCTTGGTTGTCACCAGTGCGCCGACGGTAGAACTATCCGTCTGTAGGGCTGCCGCCTCGGCCTCAACTTCCAGTGTCTGGGTGATATCTCCCAACTGCATCTGGGCATCCACGCGAGCCCGGTCGCCAGTAGCCAGAGTCAGATTCCGGTTGGTGAACATTTTGAAGCCGGTGGCCTCCACGGTCACCGCGTAATTCCCAACCGGCAAAGACGTAAAAGAGAAGTCACCGGCGGCATTGGTCGCCTCGGTGCGGGTAAGGCCCGTGTTCAAATTCCTGGCCGTGACTTTAGCCGCAGCGACGACCGCTCCGGTGTTGTCCGTAACCGTTCCCACAATGTCCGCTGTCCCCTGAGCGAACAGCAGGCCGTTTCCGGCCAACATCGCCATCCAAAACAGCGCCAGCCTGAAGCTCTTCCGCTCGTATGACTGCAACATGGCAACCCCTCCTAGCGTACGCTTGGGTCGTTCGCGCGTGCGAGCAGACCCCCAGACGTCCCGGTTTTTTAGTAAGTACAGGGTATTCTCGGGATTTGCAAGCCGGGTACTGTTGCGCTACGAGAAAACGAGGAATGCGGTTATTTTTCAGTTGATTGCAGTCATCAAATCAGGCCGTATCAAGCCGTAGCGATACGTCGTTTTAGAGCTGCCGAGCTACTAAAAATAGCCGCCGAGCTACCAAAAATAGGAGGATACGATCTGCGGCGGCCCGGAACTCCTTCCGATCACGTTGGCGCGAATGACGATCTGCATGTTTCTCCGCTCCCAACCTTTGGGCGCGTACCGGGAGATCTGTTCCATGTAAGCGGGATTTGTCAGAAATTCCCCCGCCGCTTCAGTTCCGAACTTCGCCAGCCCGGAGGCCGTGACCACTATCCGCCCGGTAGTGGGATCCACCACGCGTGAAACAATTGCGTAGTCTTCCTGGACGGTGGCAAATGGGGCGGTCATCCGGTGGAACCACTTAACAGCACTGGGATTCTCCCGATCCGATATCCAGCTGACATGGGTTTCCGCGTTTCGTGTAAAACTGAAGCGCAACTGGCCGGTCAACCGCAGGGTCCAGCTATTGTTGAACGCACCGATGAGGACAGCGGGACCGTCCTTGAGGTCATCGATCTTCGCGGAAATTTGCAGGCGAGTCCGGTACGATTTGTGGTGCGTGCTCAGCAGCGACGCGATCCGAGCCAATGCCGTGGCGTCCGCATAGGCCACCTTCTCGGAATTCTGCAGTTCCGTAAGAGTCAGGGGTTGCGGGGGTACAACCTCGTTGTAGCCGCCGATGTAGAGCAAAACCGGGTCCGAAGAATCGAGCACAGGCGCCCAGAATTTCTCCAGGGATGGTTTCGGTTCCCACGGGCGCACTAACAGCAAGCCAACAAGGGCCAGGACAGCCGCGCCAACTGCCCCGGCTAAATACGTTCGTTTCCGCGGAGGCGGCGGCTCCACAACCGGTTTTTGCGGGTGCCGAAACTCGGGCAAATAGGTTCCGGCGGGAAAATCGATCCGGATTTCGGTTTCGTGGCCCGGTTCCTGGTAATACTGCGCGATTCTCTTTCGGATCTCGACGGCCGAAGTTCGAACAACCGGATCCAGATTAGTATCGTAATCCGGCTCGCGTCCGAAGACTTCAACTCCAAGGGTGCGCTCTTTCAGGTGGCCCGAATGACCGTCGAGCGAACGCTCCACGACGAAGCGCAACAGGCTAGGGTAGCGCTTGCTGTTCCGGAATAGTGGACTGCTGAGGATCCGGTCCAACTGCTCGCGGATGGCCTTCCGTTCGGCCTCGGTCTCGGGCACCCAAAGGTGATTGGTAGACCGGTTCGAGTCAACAATTGGACTTGACGTACCCCGACCCTCTCCTGGGGAGGGATTATATCATCCGCGTGGAATCGTCAGCCGGCGGGTGCGAGGCGCAAGGCGATCTGTCACATGCCAGATCTCAGGAAAGCTTCATTTTGTGCAGCAAGCTTTCGAACCGCCGGTCCGTTCGCAAAGGCTCGTAAATCGGATCCACCTTCAGACTGAGGTGAAGCTCGCGGTTATTGGCCGCCCTTTCGAGCCATTGAAACGCGCGGTCGCGGTCGTTCAGTCCGATATAGGCCTCCGCAATCGCGAGGGCCGGAACGGTGCCACTCTGAGCCGACCGAAGAAGTTCGTTCAGGATTTGACGTGCGGCTACCGTTTGCCCCGATAACGCGTAGGAATAGGCAAGCTGTCCATCGAGCCACGGATCGCTGCCCATCAGCTGCCGAGCCAGTTTCAACTGAGAAATACCGTCCGAGTACTGTCCATTGGCAATCAAACTCATTCCCAACGCCTGCCGCGTCATCGCGAAATTCGGATCGAGCGCCAGCACTTTTTGCGATTGCTCGATAGCTTCCGCGTAGCGCCGCATGGCATAGAAAGAGTCCGCAATGCCTTGCGCCATGTAAGGGGAGACAGGATCCAGTTCCAGCGCGCGTTTGTTTTCAGCCATGGCCTCTTCGAGGCGGCCCATCTTGCTCAAATAATAGCCATACCAGCGATGAGCAACCGTACTGCCCGGGCTGAGGGTTAGTGCTTTCTTGAATTCCTGCTCGGCCGCGCTCCACTCAAAGTTAAATGTGTGCGCTTCGGCGAGATCAACGTGTGCTTCTCCCAGGCCGGGATCCAGATCCAAGGCCTTTTGCGAGGATGCCCTCAGTTGCGGGATCACCTCTCGCGCCGGGATCGCCGTCATAATTGACAAGCCTGTATAGCAACGGGCAAGCCCCAACTAGGGCAACGCGAACCCCGGCTCCTCATCGATGGCTTGCTTCAAGTAACCGATCGCGGTGGTAATATCTCCGGGCGTATTTTTGTTCCAGAAGTAAACCCCTTTGAGATAGTTCTCATAAGCCTGCGGATGGACGCTCCCGGCCAAACTGGCGGAAGCATTGGCGGGCGAAGACCCGGTGCTACCGTTCAGTGCGATACCCATTTCGCTGGTAATTGCCTGGGAGATGTCTCGTTGGATGGCTAAAGCATCGCTGGCCTGGCGATCGTAGCTGCCCGACCACAGCCGGTAACCGGTGCTGGTATCATCAAGCTGCGCGGTAATGCGGAGGCGATCGCCATATTTCCGCACCGTGCCCTCAAGGACGGTGTGCACGTTCAGCCTACGGCCGATTTCGCGCACGTCCAGCGTCTTGCCCTTGAATTGGAAAGCCGAAGTGCGAGCAACGACCTGAAGGCGGGGAACCCGCCCGAGCGAGTCGATCAATTCATCGGTCAGGCCGTCGCTGAAGAATTCGTCGTCTTTGTTGCCGCCCAGATTCGAGAACGGCAAGACCGCAATGGAGGCTTTGGCGCCGACGCCCGTCTTCGCCGCCCGCAACCGCCAGAATCCGGCCCAAAGACCTGCTGCAACCAAGGCCACAAACAGAAGTGCAAGCAACTTGAAACTGAGGAACCGAACGCGCGATGGCGTCGCGCCGGAGTCGGCCGGCGGCACGGGGGGCGCGGGCAGAGCGGATGCTTCGACGAATGCCGGAGTGTAGCCGCCTTTCGGCAGTTCAATGCGAAGCCTGTTTTGAGAACCTTCCGTCCCATAGTACTTCGCCAGCCTGGCCCGCAGACGGTTTGCCTCGGCCCGAACAATATTGTTCACGCGCGGGTCGAACGACTCGCCCCGTCCGAAGACCTCAACGCCGATCGAATATTCTTTGATCTGATCGCCCCGGCCGGCAAGTGTCTCCTCGACGACATAGCGCAGAAAGCTTGCGTGGGCGCGCGTGGTGCGGAATGTCTGGCTGGCGAGGATGCTCTCCAGTTCCGAGCGGACTGCCTCCGCAGGCTGAGACGAGTTAGGCCGAGGATTCGCCGGTTCGACGCCGGATTTTAAGCGGCGCCCCGTCTCAAGAGAAGCTCCCATGGAACTCTCGTCCCCTCTGCCACTTACGGGCTGAAAGTAACCTTAGCCGCAACCGTTACAGAACCCCTTTCTGCCTTCATTTCCCACCGATTGGCGGCATCATATCACAGTACCGGCGGCCCTTCAAACGATATGCCGCGAGTAGCGCGTCTGGCCGGGCCGGGACTTTGTATCAGGGGGATTGGAGTGGGACACCCGAAGTGGAAATGCGCCATAGTAGGGATTTTCGCGATAAAGCTTTTATCGAGCCAGACGGCCGGCACCGGAGCGCTCACCGGCACGGTTCTCGATCCCGGCGGCGCAGCCGTACCCAACGTGACGGTCGCGGTCACGAATACCGGCAGCGGCCAGGAGCGGACGGTCATGACCGGCGGCGACGGAAGCTATACCGTCAGCTTGTTGCCGCCCGGAACGTATAAGGTTCGGTTTTCTGCTACCGGCTTCAAGACGGCCGAGGTGGGCCCGGTCACCATCACCGTGACGGAAACACCGGTGCTAAACCGCGTTCTGGAGATCGGTTCGCAGACCGAGCAGGTAACGGTTCAGGCGAACGCCGAAGTCGTTCAAGCCAGCAATGCAACCCTCGGCACGGTCGTTTCCACTCGGACAGTTACCGACCTGCCGCTGAACACCAGAAACTACACCAATCTCCTCGCCCTCTCGGCCGGTGTCAATTCCACGGTGAACAACGCGACAGCCATCGGTAAGGGTTCCCAGGATTTTGCGGTCAACGGATCGAGCAATGCCCAGAACAACTTTGCCATGGACGGCGTCTCCATACAAAACTACGGCGGCCAAGGCACGACGCACGAAGGCGGCTCGTACACGTCGTTCGGTATTCCGAGCCCTGACGCGATTCAGGAATTCAAGATTCAGACCTCCCAGTACGATGCCGGCTACGGGCGCAACCCGGGCGCGAATGTAAACGTCGTGACTAAGTCCGGCACGAACGAGTTTCACGGAACAGCGTTTGAATTCTTCCGCAACACGGATCTAAACGCCAACGACTTTTTTCTGAATCGCTCCGGCGCTTCCCGGCCGGTCATTAACCAGAACCAGTTCGGAGGGGTGCTGGGTGGGCCCGTGAAAAAAGACAGACTCTTTTTCTTTGGTTCCTACCAGGGAACCCGGCAGAAAAACGGGGCATCGAGCACGACTTTTCAGCCTGGCGTAATTCTTCCACCGATTCCTCAGGGTGAACGTTCGAATACGGCCGCCTTTCGTTCCGCACTCGGGAGCGTCTTCTGCCCCGCCAATCACCCCGGCGATCCTCGCTATGCTTCATTGGGCGTGCCAGTCAGTTGCGATGGGTCGAACATCAATCCGGTGGCGATCAATATTCTTCAGGCGAAGCTTCCCAATGGGAATTATATGATCCCGAGTTCTACCAATGGAACGTTTCAGAATTCACCTCTAAGCGTTCCGGGCACCTACGCGGAAGACCAGTACATCGCCAACATGGATTATCTTGTAAATGCCAAGAATACTCTCGGTGGGCGCTTCTTCAAATCCACAGATCCTCAAACACTGGCATTCACTCCCATTTGCAGCGGCAATTGCCTGGATGGGTTTGCCGCGAACCAGGCATTCACTAACTTATACAGCACGGCGAAATACACCTCGGTTCTCTCCAGCAGTTTTGTAAATGAAGCGCTGGTCTCATTCCAGCGAAACTACACCAATGACACGCCGGTAAACACGACCAACACGAACCCGAGTGTGGGGATCACACCGACGACTCCCGGCATCGGCGCGTTCTCACCCATGCTCATCGGCGGCCTCTTCCAACTGGGCGGAGGATCCTTCGACAACCAGCAGATGGCGGTGAACACGTGGGTGTTCAGCGATCAGCTTTCCTGGGTTCGAGGCAAGCACACGGTTCGTGTAGGCGGTGAATTCCAGCGTATTCAGTGGAACTGGGACTTCATCAGCATCGCCAAAGGCGCCCTGGTCTTCGTCAACTTCAATGACTTCCTGCTCGGCCACTCGGCATGCGCACCGGGCACGTTCCCGGTGTCCTGTAATCCCGGGAACCCGGGAAACACTACCGGGCTTCCGGTAAGCAACATTATCGCGGAGATCCTTCCCACGCGCGCCGGCTCTCCTGAAGGTCTTGTGAACGGCTATCGCGCCAGCAACGCGGACGCCTTTGTCCAGGATGACTTCAAGGTCAGTACCCGTCTCACCCTAAACTTCGGCCTCCGCTGGGAGTACGATGGCATGCCTAGCGACAAATACGGCAATCTGACAAACATCTGGCTTAGTCAAGTGGCGTCAGCGGCGCCCGGAACCTCGGCGGCAAACGGCACGCTTGCCGGATGGGTTGTGCCCGCAAATTATCAGGGGACCGTCCCGGCGGGAGTTCTGAAAAGCAGCCACGATATTGCCAGTAAGAGCGATCCCTCGCTAACTAACTTTGCCCCGCGCATCGGTTTTGCATGGCACGCGATGAACCGCTTGGTCGTGCGCGGAGGTTATGGCTTCTTTTACGACCGTATCCCCGGCGACAGCATGATCGAATCGGTGCAGTTGATGCCTCCCTATGCGGGCAATGCAGCCGCGCAGACTGCCGCAACGCTGGCGCAGCCCTTTCGCGATCCGGGAGCTGGATTCCCAAGTCGCTGGGTGAACTTCTCCACCGGGGCGAGTTCGCAAATCAATCAGACGATTTTGGCCGAGCAATTCTTCACCCCGCTGGTCTATTCCTATAATTTGAACTTCCAATACGAGATCGCGCCCTCATGGGTGGCGGAACTGGGTTACGTAGGCTCGCACGGAATCCATCAGTGGACATCGGGGTCGGCTCCCAACGCGCCCTATCTCGCGAGCCCGTCCAACCCGATTAATGGCGTGACTACCAATTCCACGTCTAACTACCTGCTGCGCGTTCCCTACCTCGGACTGTCTCAGAATTTCACGCAGGAAGCGACTAACGGCGACTTCAAATTTAATAGCTTTCAGGCCACGCTGCGGAAACAGTTTTCCAAAGGCCTCGCGCTCCAAGCCGCCTATACGTTCGCACGAGCTTTCAGCACCGGAAATCTCGCTCTTGGCGACCAGCACAATTACGCCGATCAGTATGGACTCAATCCTCAGTACCGGCCGCAGCGATTCACGGTGAATTATAGCTGGGACATTCCCTACGGCAACCTCAAGGGCGTATCGCAAAGACTCCTCAGCGGCTGGAACCTCTCGGGTATTACCACGGTCCAGGATGGCACGCCTCTGACCATTACCGACAAGAACGGCGCGTCGATCTTTGGCCTGCAAGGTTTCTCCCGCGCCCAGATCTGCGCCGGGGATACTTACGCGAGCATTCCGACTGCCGGCGGGCTGACCTCACGCCTCGGAGGGATCAGCGGCGGCCCCGGTTATCTGAACGCCGCGGCCTTCTGCACCAACCAATTGCCGCAGATCGGAGATGGCACGGGGTTCGGCAACAGCGGAATCGGCGTGATCCTGGGGCCTGGACAGTTCAACTGGGATCTCTCACTCGCTAAGGTAACGCGCGTAGGAGGACTCAGCGAGGGTGCTACCTTGCAGTTTCGCACCGAGTTTTTCAATGTCTTCAATCACACGCAGTTCAGCAATCCGGCTGTGGCCGTGGATTCACCGGCCAGTTTCGGTCAGATCACCGGCACATCGGTGAATCCGAGGCTCATCCAGTTCGGACTCAAGTATGTGTTTTAGGAGGATGCTGAAAATACCGAAAACCAATTGGCCGCCGATGAACATCGATGAAGGCAGGTTAAGAACAAGTCAATTATCGGCGTTCAGCGGCGTTTGTCTGCGGCTGGTTACAGTAGGTTTGAGCTGCGCATTTCTACTTCCCGCCCAGGTCGATCTCTCCGGCGAATGGGGACAAAAGATTCACGAAGACGCTCCGGAGCGCGGAGGCGGACCTGAGATCGGCGATTACACTGGCTTGCCGATCAATGATCGGGCGCGCATGCAGGCCGATTCCTGGGATGCCGATAAGTGGACTTTGCTCGAACATCAGTGCGAGCCGCATCCAGCCGACTATGCGGTGCGTGGCCCGGGGAGCATGCGCATCTGGGCGGATATGGATCCGTTGACCAAGGAAGTCACGGCCTGGCACACCATGATCATGTGGATGAGTCCGGAGCGCACTATCTATATGGATGGCCGGCCGCACCCCTCGCAATATGCGGCCCATACCTGGGGAGGCTTTTCCACGGGAGAATGGGTGGCCGACATGCTTAAGGTCACGACGACTCATCTGAAAGAGGGCTGGCTGCGGCGCAACGGCCTCCCACGCAGTGAGAAAGCCGAGATGACCGAATACTTCATCCGTCATGGCGACGCCCTGACCGTAGTGACCATTGTGAAAGACCCGATTTTCATGACCGAGCCGCTGATCCGCACGTCCAACTGGATCTTGAATCCCGGTTATGCGCCCACTCCTCAATATTGCGTTCCCAGCCGCGAGATCGACCATCCGGCCGGTTGGGTGCCGCAGCATCTGCCTGGCACGAATCCGTGGCTCTACGATTACGCCGGCAAAAATGGATTTCCGGCAGAGGCTGTTCGCGGCGGGGCCGAAACCATGTACCCCGAATATCAGCAGAAGCTCGCCACCTTGCCGATACCGCCGAAACCGGAGAGCCGGAAATGAACCGGCGGCGACTCGCGGTGCTTCTAGCGACCTCTTTGATATCCGCCAGGGCGCAAGAAGATGCGGCCGCCGGGCGACCGCCGCAAGTCGAAGTTCTGCACGTCAAAGGCGACGTCTATCTCATTGCAGGCGCGGGCGGGAACATCACCATGCAGGCCGGCGAGGAGGCCGTGGTGCTGGTCGATTCGGGGCTGCCGCAATACAGCCAGGAAGTAATGGCGGCGATCCGCAAAATTTCTCGCAAGCCCGTCGGCTACATTATTAACACGGCCATCGATCGGGATCATACCGGCGGCAACGAAAATCTGGCCAAGGGAGGCTTCTTTATGCTGACATCGGCGAACCAGCAGCGTTCCGCGGCCGGTATCGTAAGCCACTTGAATCTTCTCAACCGCCTCAACACTCCAGCGGATAAGGAGACCATTTCAGCAGCAGGCTGGCCGACCGACACCTACGATACTGCCGACTGGAAAATCTACGCCAATGATGAACCCC
>CAZKVF010000347.1:0-16175 GCA_964556085.1 uncultured Solibacteraceae bacterium | reverse complement strand
ATGGCCGATTTTGGCTCACCTGGAGTTCTAACACGGTACGCTTCGAAAAGAATTATAGGAATTGAAACTAATGTTTGACTACTGCAAGATGGCCTTGGGATGACAGTTGAATTGGGAATACTGCAATGAGGAATCAACTCTGTTCAACAGTGGGAGCCCTTGCCTTGGCCGCTGGAACCCTCGCGGCGCAATCGGTCCCGAAGGAATCGTACGATTTCGACTTTATCGGTCAGCCGCTTCGAAACCCTGCACTGCAACACGCCAAAGAGACCTTCGTTCTGTTCGGCTGCGCTTATTGCCACGGATTGAACCTGGAATCGCGGGGTGAAGCCACAGACCTGATGCATTCGAAACTAGTCGGCCGCGACACAGACGGCAAAATCATTGTCGCCCTGCTCAAATCCGGAATTCCGCAAACCGCGAAACTTTCGCCGATGCCGCAGTTTTCCGATTTAAGCGACCAGCAACTGAACGCGATCGCGACCTGGATCCACTACGCTCGCGCACAGGGCCGCTTCAAAGAGTTGACAGAGGGCAAGGATCCGCCGCCCGGCAGCGCTGATGCAGGCAAGTCCTTGTTCCGGGACAAGTGCGGTTCGTGCCACTCCGCCACTGGCGACTTGGCGGGCATTGCGAGGAAATACAGCGGCCCGGCACTGAAGGCGGCGTTTCTGAAACCGAAGATGATGGAACAGATTCCATCGTACAGTGTCAACCAGTTGCACGATCAGAAGCCGCAAATGGCACGTCTCGAACACCGCATTCTGCTGGAAAATCTTTCCGCCGACGAAGCCTCAAACCTAACGGCCTATTTGGCAAGCTTGGAATGAGCAAGGCATCAAGCCCCAATCCGCGAAGCGGCAGGCGGGGGGAGGCGTTCCGCCCGCAAGGTACATCAAAAACCTCAAATCACCGGTGATCCAACGGCAGCCTTAATAAGATCGCGGTGCGTTCGCCCTTCGCTGCGAACAATTTCGTCCAGTCCCGGTCCTCGAAGCGGCGTGACGAGGCGGGCCGGTAGTCGCGCTCCAGAAGGGCGATGCGGTCTTCGCATTCGTCACGCGGGATGGTCTGCTCCGGCGTGTTGAACTCCACCAGCGGCATGGTGGAAGCGATCAGCACCACGTTCTCGATGCCCGGCCGGTTATCCAGCACGTACCACTCGCTGCCGCCGGGCAGTGTGACAGCCTGCTTTTCGGGAAGGGGATTTTCGAGAGAGATCTTGCGCGTGGGAAAAAGAAAGGAATAGTTCGCCTGCCTGGGACCGCGATTCACCATATAAACATCCGCGCTGAACGCGGGCCGCAGCTCGATCCGGAAGCGGTCGCCGCCGTGAAAGTGGTACTTCTCCGTGACCCGTTTCGCTTCGCCGTTGTCGTCCAGCAGAATCCTGTAGTCAAGCTGCAACTCCGCCGCGGCATCGCTTCTCTCCCGCGGAGCCGGACTGGAATCCCTCTTATCCGACTCCTTCACTCGGGAGCATCCCACCAGTAGAACAACAGCGAGAATAGCAATGGAACCGCGGCGCAGTCTCATCGGTCGGCATCCTTCTGCCTGGGTGAATTGCGGTGAACCAGGTCGATCTTGCGCACCAGGAATTCGCGGTTGGCCGCGCGCCTTTCCACGTAAAACGTCGCGGGAACGATCCCGGAATCGTAGTCTTCCGGTTCATCGAATACCATCGACGAGGTGCGGCCATTCGATCCCATCAGGCTGTCGAACTCCGATTTCGACAGCATTCCCGGTCCGCCAGCCGCCCGCTCCAGCTCCGCCACCGGCTTCGCGCTGAACACCAGGTAGAGTCCTTCGATGGCCGGCTTGTTATCGTGCCGCCGAAATGCTGAAGGCGAGAAAGGCGATCGTTAGATCCGCCTGGGTCTTCCCTGGAGATTCGCCAGAGGCATCATTCCTCGCCAGTTATCACCAGCATGACGACGTGCGAACCGAGCTAAAGTTGTCCAAGGTCTTCGTGGTACACTCGGTAAGGCACACCATGTTGACCCGGCTTGGGGAAGCTGGAGCCGACGCCTTCACCATCATGCAAATTGTAGGGCACAGCAGCGTTAGCGTCTCGCAGCGGTACGTTCATCCGACTCCCGAGGGTAAGGAGCGGGCATTTGAACGGCTGGAAAAACTGAACGCAGTGAAGTACGCGCAAGCGGAGGCGGAAAAGGCAGAAGTGGCGGGAATGTGTGGGGTGGGCACAAATTTGGGCACAGCCCCAAAGCTGGAAAGCCTAAATCTCCGCATGTCGTTGAATTAAAAGGCAGGGGCGCGTAGCTCAATTGGCAGAGCAAGTGACTCTTAATCACTAGGTTGAAGGTTCGATTCCTTCCGCGCTCACCACTGATTTCAGAGAACTTCCAGTTCTAATTAACCGATCCAGAGTGGGCTGGAGTAGCCTATCGAGGTAGCCACCTCGTTCTGGTTCCTCATTTCGGCTGCCGGAACCGCGCCACGGCCCCTCTCTCTTGCCGGCGTGAGGATATCAATTCATCTTCACGGCCACTTCCTCCCGCATCGCCGGCATTACAGATGAAATGCGTTCAGCTTCACAACCCTGCCTCTGATTCTGATAGCGATTGAATAATTGCCACGCCGATTGCAATTTCGGAATCCTGCAGAGATCGAAGTTGTTGAACCGGTTGGGACTTCAGGGTGCCGATTTTTTTCGCAGGCGCTCCGGCCCCGGACCTTTCCTCGGAAAATTGGACTTTCGGGACTAAAGTTCTCCACGAAGCCGCCGATTAGAGGTCCCATGAACGCTCGATATCGTCAACCTGAACGTCAACCCATGCGCTCAGAGTTGCTCGCCTTGCCGCGCCGGTACCCGCTACCGCTGCCACTACGTTACAGAACCACGCCCAAACACGGAACGTTGCACGGCTTCGGCCAAGCCAGAATGATAAGCAGTCAAGACATCATCTTCGCCGCAGCCAACGGACTCAAGCCGGGCATGGAGGCGGAGATCGCACTCGCTTGGCCCTTTCTTCTGGAGGAACGAACCCACCTGCAATTGGTGCTTGAGGCAACTATTACCGACAGCGAGGACGGTGTTACGGAGGCGCGAATCATGACGTACGATTTCCGCACTCGCCGGCCGCCGCTCGTGCCCGACATCGAGAGGGTTGGCCTGCAGTACTGGGCCGAGTTTCTGGTGTCGTCCGTTGCACGATTTCGAAGGCACAAATCCCAGTGCTTAGGCGTTCGCGAGATTTCGGCAGAGCACGTCGACGACCGCCGTTCGACGTAAAAAGAGCTTCGTCAGGCGCAAGCGCCCTCCAGTAGAGAACGTTCTGTTATGTCAATTCGGTGCGGCGCGCCTAAACGGTGGCCCGGGCCAGCGCAAACATGGTGCTCTGAGGATAAAAAAAGCCCCCGGCCGACACCGGGGGCCAACTTGCGAAGGATCAGAGGATAGTCAGCTAGGGAACTGCACCTAGGGTGCCGTTTGAGCGGTGTGGCCTGTGGCATCCGACACACGGCTGGCGAAGACACCTAACTGAAGCTCGTCAATAGGTTGAGCATGCTTCTCGATGTGGGATTGATGCGTCGATATCGATGCCCTGGGTCATGATGATGAAACGATTGACGAGGCTGTGCAAGGGTTGCACGCTGGCGATGAATCGCGCCATAGCCCGCGGCACGGGCAAGGGGTACCGGCACTCATACGTGCGGTTCCTGACGGACCCCAAAGTTAGGATTAACTCTCGATATACGGGACTTCGGGGTATACTTGGTTGCGTTCGTGCACCGGATACTTCAGTTTGCCCTTTTAACGGCCCTGATCTGCCCCCTAGTCCGTTCCGAGGAAGCGGCGGGCGGTCCTACGAAAATCGAGAGGACCCTTGCAGATCTGGACAATGAACTGCGCCGCATGGAGGCGCTGATCAAAGAACTCGCGCCGATGATGAAATCGGGCGATGCCGCATCGTCCGTGCAAAGGGCCGAGGCGGCGCTGAACCTGCTCACCGCACAGGAAGCGTACCAGCGCGGCCGGCTCGCCGAAGAAAATCGCCAGTACGAAACGGCGATTGACGCGTTTGTTACGGCAATTCAGATGGATCCTTCGAATGACTCGGCGCTCCTCCATCGGGGACACGCGTACCTCGAGCTGGGCAAGTTGGATTTGGCGCTGGCCGACCTGAACCGATCCCTGGCCGTGCAACCAAACAGTTCTCATGCCCACGAGCTGCGCGCTCGGGTCCTTCGGGCTCTCAAGGCTTACGATCAGGCGCTTATGGACTTGCAGGCAGCAGCCAAGCTGGATCCGAACAACGGCGCTTACGTGCTGGCGCAGGCGGCTATCGCGGAGGAACGCGGTGATGTTCAGGCCGCTATCGGACTCTACTCTCAGGCATTGGCGAAGTACCCTTCTTCAATGGAGATTCGTCTTAAGCGCGCGTCGGCACTCGCAAAGGGAAAATTGTTCGACGAATCTCTAAAGGACTGCACCGGTGCGATCGAACTGGAACCATCCAACGCGGCGGGCTATATCTGCAGGGCGGAAATGAATTTGCGTCAAAGCCACTTGCAGCCGGCGATAGGCGATCTCGACCAGGCTATGCGGCTGAACCCGCTCGCGCTGGAGGCGGGGCCCGTGATCTCGGCGTTGTGGCGCGAGATGCAGCTTCGTGAAGTGGCACAACAGGCAAGCACAGTGACGGACCGGGCGGCGCAGCCACACCTTGCCGAGATACCGGCAGCCACGGCAGATCGGGTTACCACCGCAAGCGTTGCGCCCGAGCGCCCCGCCGCGGTTGCCGTCCCTGCGCCGGTCCGACCGGTTTCGCATCAGCCGGCCCCGGAAGCCGCGCCGCCGGTGGCGGAAGCCGGCCAGTCACAGGAGACGGAGGCCGCCTCCTACATCAAAAAAGGCCGCAGCCAGATCGGGCAGGATCACTACCGGGAGGCCATTTCCGAGCTGGGCAAGGCGATTGAACTCGATCCTAATAGCGCCGAGGCCTACAATTCCAGAGGTTATGCGTATCTCAGGGAGCACGAGTACGGCCAGGCGATAGCCGATTTCACATCCGCGATCCGCCTCAATGCCAAGTACGCGAACGCCTACCTCAACCGCGGAGTCGCTCGGAAACTTACGGGCGATGCACAAGGAGCGAAGGCCGATCTTCAAATGGCCCGTACGCTCACGGCAGAGGCACAGGCTTCGCCCAAATCCGCCAAAGCCGAGCAGGCCGGCACGAGTGTGATTAACTGAGCGCTGAATGGCCCCAGGAGCACTTTCATGGGCTGTTCCGGGGGATTCCGACGACGCCCTCCTCTACGCTGATGGTCCAATCCTCGTTGGCCGATTCGATTACCAGATGGAAGAGGCGCGGGTCTTCATTGACGTAAGCGACGTCGCGGCCGATGCCCTGGTGCTCGATCGCCTCACCGAGCGGCCGGCCGCTCACCGAGCTGTGTACCTCGATCCGTAAGCGGCCGGCGCCGGGGGCAGTTTCGTTGCTCGCTTCCCACTTGATGCGCCACTGGCCGGTTTCAATGTTGAAGGAATCGGTCTGCTCGTCGCCGCGGCCGGACCAGGTCCCGAGCGGCCGCCAGCCGACGCTCATGGCCTGCGGCTTTGGTGCGGGGCGGCAAGCGGTGGCGGCGACCGCCGCGAGCAGAACCAATACTCCCGGCGCTTGGCGAGTCCAGGGGGACCCGCGCAGACCAGGGGGTCTGCCCCACCTAGGTTCCCACACGCCTATTGGCTCGCGCCAGCGCGGGCGGCCGTCGGAGAGACTGTCGTCTCGGTCTTCACTTTTAACTCGGACTTGATTCGGCGCGCATCGTAATCGGTGAACCAGCGCTCCTTGACCGACCGGTCCACGGATTGTGACACCTTGCCCGAATAGCTCTTGTAGCTGCCGTAGAGGGAATCGAGCCGCGGCCAATCGAAGGGTACCGTGCGCCCCATCTCGGCGCAGACTCCGGGGCCGGGGCTGCTCATGATGTAAGTGGCGACGGGAAAATCGACGAAGAACGTGCGCACGCCGCCGACGCCATTGCCATGCTGATCGAGCACAACGGCGGGATGATCGGTATCCTGGTCCTTCACCTGGACACGGTTCGCTTTGGGCGGCGCGACGCCTTTGCGCACCCATTGATCCAGATTGGCGAGCGCCGCGTGGAACGAGTAATTCAGCAAGGGCGTTTCGTTCAGCTCGATTTCGGGAGTGCAGCGCACGCCGAAGGGCCATTCCGGAGTTCCTTGCGCGTTACCCGCCACGGTTTGATCGACGAAGCTGGGGAAGGCCTGGTAGGGGTAGATATCCAGGTGCTCGGCTCCCGCTATCTCATAGAGGCGGTAGCGGTCGGCCGGGTCGTCGCTATCCGGACGGCGGGCGGCCAGGCCACCCAGCACTTCGCTCTGGGCCTGCACGGTAATCACCGGAACGCCCGCGTTGTGGATAGTGTAGCGGGGATCGCTCTTGGCGAGCGGCGCCGCGCATTGATTGATGCGGCCGGGGCCGGTGACGCTCTTGATCAGGAAGCCGTCGTAGGCCGGCTTGCCATTAGCCAGTTTGGCATGCGGATGAATGGCGGTTATGTAGGTGACCACGTCGCCGCCCTGTGTGGTCATATAGATGTACTCGACCTTGAAGCCGGCGAGCGGTTTCGCGGCAGCGTCGCTCTTTAAAGCCGCGGCCACTTGACTCAGCATGTCCCATTTCAGGCCGTCTTCGGTTTCCGCCATGGGGTTGCCGTTAGGACAGGCGCCCTTCACCGGGTTCTGGAATGAGACTGTCCCGTAGCGGGCATGGTCGTATTTCTTCAGCCCCGGTACGCCGCCGGGCATGGTCACACCCACCCAGGCATCGCCGTGCTCAGTTATTTGGGGCCAAAGATAGCCCCACATCATGGACCAGTCCCAGGTGCGCGCGGCGTTCATGATCTCCACGACGACGGCGCCGCTGAATCTGGCGGGGTCGGAGGGATGACGGACCAGGATGCGCGTGGCGTAATTGGCTTCCGGCGTTTTGACGCTAAGGGTGCCGTCGGCGGCCCAATCATACACGTTGGCCTTACCGCTGATGAGGAACTCGTCTTCGGTGTAGCCGGATTTGGAGAGGTCCTGCGGCACGAGCAGGCGGCTGGAGCGCAGGAACGGAAAGGCCGGATACGACGAGTACGGACCATTGCCGGTGGGAGTGGTCATAGGCAGGGCAACCGACATAGGCACGGGTACCGGCGTATCGGCCGCCGCGGCCAAACGGCAAAGCGCCGCAATAGTTGCTACGAGGAATATGGCAGGCGACAAGATCGCCTGCCCCACGGTTTTCCAGAGTCCAAGCATCAGTCTTCCTCCTGTTACATCATTGCGGACGGGGGCGCCGGCTCCTCCGGCCTGCCGGCGTTGGCCAGAGGCACGCGAATCAGCACCCAGGCGATAAGCGCCATCACTACGAGGCCAGCCCAATAAGAAGGATTGGCGAAGATCACGGGGAGCGGCCACTGCTTGAAGTTGAACGTTGCCGTGACCAGGCCTGCGAGCGCCTCGCCGGCAATCAACCCGGAAGCGACCAGGATGCCGATGTTCTCCACTCGGGTCCTCTGGGCCTGGTTCAGGCCGCGGCTCCTGGCGCGCGTGTCGGTGACCCAACGGATCAAGCCGCCCACGAAGATGGCCGCTGTGGTGGCGAAAGGCAGGTACATGCCAATGGCCACCAGCATGGGGCTCTTCACTTTGAACAGAATCATGGCGAAGCCCATCAGGATGCCCGCGATCACCAGAGGCCAGGCCATGTCGCCGCCGACGATACCTTGGGCAAGCGAAGCCATGAGACCGGCTTGAGGTGCGGAGAGCGCGCGGTCGCCGAAGCCAATGCCCCCCCGATTGATGTTGCCCTGGTGGAGGACCATCAGTGGGAAGTACATGACCAGGCTGGCTACAACCACGGCGATCAATTCCACAATCTGAATGGAACGCGGCGTGCCCCCCAGGATATAGCCGACTTTGAAATCCTGGAGCAGTTCGCCGGCGACGGCCGATGACACGCAGACGACGGCCGCTACGCCAAGCACCACGGCGACGCCGCCGATTCCCGAAACGCCCATGGACACCATCAGCAGCGCCGCGATGACCAGCGTGGAGAGGGTCAGGCCGGAGATGGGGTTGTTGGACGAGCCGATGACGCCCACGAGATAGCCGGAAACCGTGGCAAAGAAAAAGCCGACGATCAGCATTACGAGCGCAGCGGCAATACCTCCGGAAACCAGGCCGGAGAGGTACACGTAGAGAACGCACATCACCAGGAATGTGGCCGCGATCATGGCGAAGACCGTGCGGAAGCTCATATACCGCTCGGTGCGAACAGACTGCACCGCAACAGCACCAGGGCGCAGTTCAGCGAAGGCTCTTCCCAGGCCGGCCATCAGATTTTTGCGCATGCGGAATAGGGTGTAACATGTCCCGGTCATCATGCCGCCGACCGCGATCGGCCGCACGATGTAACGCCAGACGCCGTTGGCCAAGCCGAGCCAACCCGCATCCGCGCTGGCTCCTGCAGGCAGGTAGTTTTGCAACTGCGGTCCAAGGAAGAAAATAAGCACGGGGATGAGCAATCCCCACGCGATCACGCTCCCGGAGAAGTTCAAGGCTGCGAGTTCGGGCCCGATGATGTAACCGACTCCGATCAAGGCAGGGCTAACGCTGGGCGCGGCGCAGGTGGAAACGCCGCCCGCTCCCAGCACCTGGTTGGACCCTGTGCCGCCGAGTGTCAGCCGGCTTCTGCCCAACTGCCCGACGGGGAAAAAGAAATCGTGATCGGGCGCGAACAGGTTGAATGCGCCTCCTAGAAACGTGGCGGCGCCGAAGCCGATGTTATAGAAGAGGTACTTGGCGGCAGTGGCGCCGTGCTGGCCGGCCTTATGGATTTCCGATGCGGCCAACGATTCCGGAAAGGGCAGCTCTCGGTCTTCCACGAGCACTCGGCGGATGAGAGAAATGAAGAGAACACCGAGCACCGAGCCGACCAGCATCAAGGCGGTGGATTTCCAGTACGCGTCGGCCACGCCAAAGGACGGCCAGGCTTTGGCGATCACGAACGCCGGGAGCGTGAACACCGCGCCGGCGGCTACGGACTCGCCGATGGTCCCCGCCGTGCGCGCGATGTTTTCTTCGAGAATGGATCCCTTGCCCAACCGCAGGGCCGCCATGCCGATGACAGCGGCGGGGTAGGTGGCGGCGATGGTCTGTCCGGCACGCAGGCCAAGATAGGCGTTGGCGGCGCCGAGGACAACGGTCATCACCAGTCCGAGGAGCACGGCGCGCAGCGTGAGCTCGCGCATCTTGACGTGCTCGGGCACGAAGGGGTGGTGGGAAACCGGGGTTTGTTCCTTTTCTTGGGGTGGGGGCATTAACTTATGCTTTCGGCGATCAGCAATCAGCTTTCAGCTGCTAGAGGAGTGAGCCGATGGCTGAAAGCTGACGGCTGAAAGCTTGACCCACCAGTATATATCCCGCGGCGGCGGTCATGCCGTTTAGTCGTGATCGTCCCGTTCGACTTGCTGAATCAGATCTTTAAGATCCAGTTCCAGGTAGGAAAGGACCTGGTCGAGTTTTTGAATAGAAAGCAGGCGTTTGCCTTTCAAGACGTTATGTAGGTGAGGCTGGGAAATACCCGTAATCCTGGCGAGGCTCCGCTCGGTAATCTCTCCCTTATGGATGCGGTCGCGGAGGTGTTGGATCAGATGCAACTGCAGGCGCTCGAAGGTTACAAACGTGGCCACAGGTATATTTCTCGGAGAAATAGAGGAGTACTAGATCTTCTTATATTCTAATGGGGGATTGCAAAA
Organism: uncultured Solibacteraceae bacterium; assembly: GCA_964556085.1. GTDB lineage: Bacteria > Acidobacteriota > Terriglobia > Bryobacterales > Bryobacteraceae > PSRJ01. The sequence continues at coordinate 6,374 of CAZKVF010000347.1, read as the reverse complement.
TTCTCAAAACTTTTTTCCGGTGTCATGCATGGTGATAAGAGATTATACCTAAGTGGGTTAAGTGAGTTATAGTACGCCCAAAAGCAATTTTCTCTTTCTTATTTTGCCATTTGAATGTTGACAGATTTTCGGGTCGGGATAGCATGAAATCAAGTTGCCGGCGAGGCCAGAATTTAGGAATAGTGGCTAAGCCAGGAGGACATTCTCTAGATGCAGTGGAACCGATCCAACGTACTTGGGCTTGCAAAACTCAACTGCTGTACCTGCCACGGATACGGCCTGCGTATTGTCCACAAAAAAAAGGAGCTGCCATGCCATTGCGTATTTCGGGCGATTTTTCGCGCCTGCTATAACCGCTTTCGCGATTGCGTCGCCAATGGGGCTCATGCCAGCACGGTGTCGCTGGAATTCTTTCGCGGCAAGGAGGGCCGCAGATCTTATTCTCGTAAAAAAGAAGAATATATGGCGGACTTCTATCTGGTCAGCCGGCGTGAGCTGGATGCACTGGAGTTTCGCGTGTTCCGCTATCACTTCCTGCTGGGCGCAGACTGGAAGCTGTGCTGCCGGCAACTCGGCATGGACCGGGGCAATTTCTTTCATGCCATATACCGGATCGAGCAAAAGCTCGGGCGCGTTTTCGCGGAACTGGAGCCATACGGGCTCTATCCGGTAGACGAGTACTTCGGCGGGCCCATACGCCGCGAGCCGGTACAACCGCTTCCGCCGCCAGTAGCGGTGCGTCCCTCGAAAGTGCCTTATTTCCAAATACCGCTGGCCGCCTAGCGGCCTTTCGTCAGCCACGGATGAACACTGATGAACACGGATCAAAGGCGAAGATTCATCTGCGTTCATCCGTGTGCATCCGTGGCCCAATTCCTTCGCCAACCTGTTAGCTCAGGGAAACGTGGTTTTTCCCGCCTCGCGGCGCCTTCCTTCTACAATTTAAGAACTCGTTGCCATGGATCCGCTGACACACACCGCGACCGGCTTGCTGCTGGGCCGGGCGGGGATGAACCGATGGACGCCGCGGGCCGCGGTGATCCTGGTATTGGCGGCCAACGCTCCGGATATCGACGTCGTGACCGCGGCGGGTGGCTCCTTGAACTACCTGCATTACCACCGCCATTTGACTCACTCGCTAATAGCCGCCCCCGTGCTGGCGATTCTGACAGTGGCCATGGTGCGTGCCGCGGGAGGGAAACGGGTACGATGGGCGGGCGCCTTCGCCGCGTCATTGGCTGCGGTGTTTTCACACCTGCTGCTCGATTGGACAAATGTTTACGGCATTCGCCTGTTCCTGCCGTTTTCGGCATCATGGCTGCGGCTCGACCTGACCCCGGTGATTGATGTCTGGATCTGGACAGCCCTGTTTGTGGCATTTGCCGGTCCTTTCCTGGGGCGCCTGGTGACCTCCGAGATCACTTCGGGCAAGCCGGGACAGGGGCGGTCCGGCGCAGGGTTCGCGTGGCTGGCGCTATTGTTCGTTCTGGCGTATAACGGGGGTCGAGCGGTCCTTCATGACCGCGCGCTGGCGATTCTGAACGCGCGTCTGTACTCCGGGACGGCCCCCGTGCGATTGGCCGCTTTTCCTTCGCAGAACCCGTTCCTGTGGCGCGGGCTGGTGGAAACCACCAGTTTTTACGCCTTGGAAAACGTGGATTTGAGCAGACAGTTCGACCCAACGGCCGGCCAGGTCTTCTTCAAACCTCAGCCCGATCCGGCAATCGAAGCGGCGCGCCAAAACGCGACATTCCGAATATTTCTGCAATTCTCGCAATTCCTGTTATGGAGGGTCACGCCGGCGGCGGCGCCGGAAACGGGTCGTAATGTGGAGGCGCTGGACATGCGCTTTGGGACACCGGCCGAGCCGGGGTTCCACGTGAATGCCCTCGTGGATCAGCGGGGCTTGGTATCCGGCGCTGAATTCCAGTTCGGGAGACCGCAGCCGCGCTAGTTGCTTTCCCCCTCTGAACTAAGCTGTTTCGCCGATTCCCGATTTCGCCTGCGCAGGCCAGAATCGAGGTGTGGAACTCAAGGAGCAAACGGCTGTTCTCGACCGTGACCAACTGCGCGAGGTGACGCTCGATGACGATGCGTTGATGCGCGAAATCCTGGCGGCGCTGGTTGACGACACCAGGCGCCAGATGCTGTTGTTGGATTCCGCCATCCGGGAGCAGGACGTTACACGGTGCACGCGTCTGGCGCACTACTCCAAGGGAGCTTGCGCCAACGTGGGGGCGTGTGGCGCAGCGGCGATCTTGAAGGAGATCGAGAAGAAGGCCGCGGAGCGCAACTTCCCGGAGTGCGAGGCAGCGCTGGTGAGGCTCGGCCGGGAAGTGGAACTGCTCGGCTCGGAAGCGGCGGGTCTATGAATAAATCCGGCGGTCAATCGCGGCGGTAGATGCGCTTGACGCGGTTTTGAGATCCGATAAGTCCGAAAGTGATGCCATCACTGGCTGTGATCACGGAGGAAATAACATAGCTGGGACGAGCCAAGGTCGCCGTCAACGGAAAAAAGGCTGCTGCCGCAGCTCCGGCCGCGACGCCGCCGAAGAGCAGGCCCCTGTGGACACGTTCGGCGTGTGAACGGAAAACATAAACGTCATCCACGTCGGCCTTCTGCACCGTCGCCTGGCCGCTTTGTGTTTCCACGGTGACCGCGTCCGCACTGGCGCGAACAAATTTCCCGGCGTTCGTCACGAAGCCTGAGCGCACCATAATCGGCTCCCCGGCCTGAACCGCTTCCACCTGCTGCCAATCAGCACGTCCAACACCTGCCAGCAGGAACAGCGCGGCGACGAGAAGAATCGAGTGCTTGGGCATGGCAGGGATTGTATGCAATTCCGGGAAGGAATGGAAGCCAGGGTAGCCCCCCTGGCACCCGTGGTTCGCCTCTGTCAGTGAATCGAGGAGGGACCGGCCGAGCCAGTCCCCCTAGGAGGCCTGGCCGCACGGTGTAGTAACCTGACGGCGATGAGTCTCGCCGCCCTCGTGCCTGTATGGAACGGACGCGAGGTGCTGGAGCGGCTACTAATCACCCTCGAGGCGCAGACTCAGCCAGCCTCGGAATTACTGATCGTGGATAACGGCTCTACCGATGGCGCGCCGGATCTTGCGCGGCGGCGGGGCGCGCGAGTTATGACGATGGGCCGGAACGCGGGTTTTGCGGCAGCGGTGAACCGCGGCATCCGCGAGAGTCGCTCGGACTGGGTCGCAGTGCTCAACAGCGACGTGGAGCTGGCGCCCGATTATCTGGCGAGGCTCCAATGTGCCGGAGCACCATTCGCGACGGGCAAGATCCTGATGGCCGGCAACAATAAACTGATCGATGGAACCTTTGACGCCGTGTGCCGGGGCGCGGTGGCCTGGCGCGTGGGACATGGCCGGGCCGATGGTCCTATTTTTGGAGAGCGCCGCGAAATCTGGTCTGTTCCGTGGACAGCCGCGCTTTTCCGGCGCGACATTTTCGATAGAGTCGGGTTGCTCGATGAGCGCTTTGGTTCGTACTACGAAGATGTCGAGTTCGGCATGCGTTGCGCATCACACGGCATTTCGGGATTGTACATACCGGACGCCATCGCCTGGCATCGCGGCAGCGCGGCGTTGGGGCGCTGGCATCCCGAGGTCGTGCGGCTCACGGCCCGGAACCAATGCTATCTCGCGGCACTCCACTATTCGCGTCGCAACGCGTGGCCTATCTTTTGGGCACAAGGGCTCTGGGGTTTGGTCGCGCTGCGGCACGGGGCGGGGGGCGCCTGGTTGAAGGGAAAAGCCGAGGGAATCTGCCACGCCGGCGAGCTGCGGCAGACTGGCGCGCCGCTTATCGAAGCGGTACTTCGGGAGAACGAGCGCACCATTTACGAAGTTCAAAAGGCGACCGCGTTCGATCCATTTTGGAAGATATATTTCCTGCTTACCGGCCGTCCGCTAAAATGATTATCCGCCGCCGAAAATTGCATTCGGACGCGGGTAGGCAGGCGAAAGCGCCCGCCCCACTAACCGGTGCCATTTTCTCCATTGCTGTGACAAAGTGACACATGCCGCTGATCGGTATTGTTATCGTCACATACAATTCCGAGGCCGTGATCGGCGGCTGCCTGGATGCCGCACTCGAATGCGGGGCTGAAATCGTGGTGGTCGATAACGCCTCGGGCGACAGCACGACAGCAGCCGTAGCGCAGCGCGGTGTTCGTCTGCTTGCTAATAAGTCGAACCTGGGTTTCGCAAAGGCTGTCAATCAGGGACTTGCCGCATTAGATTACCCGTATATTCTGCTGCTCAATCCCGACGCGGTGTTGAGCAGTAGCCTGGAACCTTTGCGAGAGGCTTGCGACCTCCCCGGCGCGGCAGGAGCGGGCGGCATGCTTCTGGATGCCAAAGGGAGATGCCAAGCCGGCTTCATGGTTCGGAAGTTACCGAACCCGGCTGTGCTTGTTATGGAATCTCTCTTGCTTAACCGGCTGTGGCCTGGAAACCCAATTAATGCGGCGTACCGCTGTTTAAATCTGGATTATGCCGTCCAACAGCGCGTGGAGCAACCAGCAGGCGCGTTCTTACTGATCCGCCGCGCGGTCTGGGAAGAGTTAGGGGGCTTCGACGAGCGGTTCTGGCCATTGTGGTTCGAGGATGTGGATTTTTGCCGCAGGGCGGTCGACCGAGGATATAGCTTCTATTTTGTGCCTGCGGCTGTGGCCATACATACAGGGGCGCACTCGATTCCAGCATTAACCCTGGAGATGCGGCGCGTTTACTGGTATCGTAGTGTACTTGGTTATGCAGCCAAGCACTTCCGCCCGGAGGGTGTGCGGACGGTATGCCTGGCGGTAATCATCGGCTCTTTTCTTCGAGCGGTCGTGGAGGCCGTTCTCGAACGGAGCCTTCGGCCCTTCGCAACATATAGGAAAGTCGTCCTGCTTGCCAGCCGATTGCTGATCGGCAAAGTGCGGCAAACGGGGATTAGTTAAGCGGAAGTTCGAGCACAAGTACGGCTTAAAGTCATAAGCACAAAGTAGTCGGCTTCTCAGGTTCGAGTTAATGGCTAAAGACGACGAATCAGTTTCTGTAACTATAGTCACGTATAACAGCGGGCGCTTTATCCGGCGTTGCCTCGATTCAGTACTTGACCAGCGGTATCCCGAGTGCGAGGTTATCGTCATAGATAATGCTTCGACCGACGGCACGGCAGATATTTTGGAACAGTTCGAGGATCGCTGCAAGGTTTGTTACAACCAGGAGAATATCGGCTTCGCGGCCGCCCAGAACCAGGCGATCGAGTTAGCGCGGGGCGCATGGATTCTTACGTTGAATCCCGATGTCCTGCTGTTGCCGGGCTTCATTCAGGCTCTGGTAAACGGAGGCCGGCTGGACCCGCGTATCGGAACCGTCTGCGGCAAGCTGCTGACGATGACATCGCAATTCGAGATTCCGGCAAAGCCGGTAGTAGATTCGACCGGTATTTATTTCAACCCGATGCTTCGGCACCTCGACCGTGGCAGCCAGGAAGTAGACAACGGGCATTACCTGCACTACGAATATGTTTTCGGTGCTACCGCGGCGGCGGCGCTTTACCGCAGCGCGATGATTCGTGATGTTGCCGTTCATGGTGAGTTCTTCGATTCCGATTTCTTCGTCTATCGCGAAGATGCCGACGTCGCCTGGCGCGCCCAATTGATGAACTGGAAGTGCCTGTACGTGCCTTATGCGCGCGGTTACCACGTGCGGAAAGTTCTCCCTGGAAACCGGCGCGCCTTGCCGCCCGAAATCAACATGCACTCGGTGAAGAACCGTTTTCTGATGCGCCTGAAAAATATCTCGGCGGATCTTTACCGGCGCAACTGGCTGTCGATTACGGCGCGAGACGTTATGGTGGTTTGCTCATGCCTCCTTTGGGAGCACACCTCTATCAGGGCTTTCTGGTATGTGGCGCGGAATTGGAAGCGCGTGCTGGCGAAGCGCCGCTGGATCCAGGAACGGCGGCGTGTGGATGATGAGTATATTGCGAGCTGGTTCCGCTACAAGCCGGTGAGCAAACTAGCGCCGAAGAAAGCGGCCAGCGCTCAGCACTCGGCGTTCAGCATTAGCGCCCGTGCCCCTTCGAAAGCTGAAGGGTGATCAAGGGCTGCGCGACGCCGAAATTCAACAGGTCAGGAGGCTTGTGTCACCCTGCCAGGATTGGCAGGCGAAAGCGCCTGCCCCTGGAGTTTGGACATTCCGCAGCTATGCGGCGGCGGCGAGGACCAAGGTTTTCCAGTCGATATCGATACCTTGAGAGGATTGGGACCATCGGTTGTGGACGATTTCCTGTCTGAGGACAGTAAGTAGATCCAGACAAGAGGGTCTGGCAGCGTTTCGGCGCCACTTAGGCAAGGCTGGAA
>CAZKVF010000346.1:0-8238 GCA_964556085.1 uncultured Solibacteraceae bacterium | reverse complement strand
TTCACTTTTCTGGCGAGTGATAGCAACAGCAAGGTTCTCCAAAACCCGCAGATCCGCGTCTTGAATAACGAAAAGGCCACCCTGCGGATTGGAGATCGGGTGCCGATCGCTACCGGCTCATTCCAGCCGGGCATCACTGGCGGCACTGTGAGCCCGCTCGTGAGCACTCAGTTCCAATACCTGGATGTCGGCGTAAACGTCGACATTACACCTCACATTCATTCCGATCGTGAAGTCACTTTGAAAACGTCATTGGAGATATCCTCGGTAACGGGCTCGGAGAGTATCGGGGGAATCACGCAGCCGATCATTGGCCAACGCCGGATTGACCACGAGACAAGGCTTATGGATGGCGAGGTCAACCTGATCGGCGGTATCCTTGAGGATACCGACACACAATCCATGAGCGGGTATCCCTGGGTCAGCAGGATCCCCATCCTTAAATACCTGTTCGCACAGGACAACCGGGAGAAGCGTGAAGACGAGATTGTGTTCGCCATTACACCGCATATTATTCGGGCGAACGTATTGACGGAAGACAACCTGCGCGCCATCGATGTAGGCACCGGCACCGCGACCGAACTGCGCAGGAAGGCGCCGGTGAAACAGCAAGAGGCGGCAAAGCCATCTCCCGCAGGGACTGGCGGGGCCGGAAAACCCGCGGCTGCAGCTCCGGCCGGTACCCAGCCAGCCGCGCAGACCCCTGCCGTGCCCGCCAACAGCACACCACGGCCCGCGGCGGCAGCTCCAGCTAACCCGCAGACGCCGGCCGCCAACCCGGCGGCTCCTGCTAGGGTTCCCAGGCCCGCGGCGGCAGCTCCAGCCAGCCTACAGGCGCCAGCTGTTGCTCCGGCGGGTCCTGCCGCAGCCCGGCCAGCGATGATTGCTCCAGCCAGCCCGCAAACCCCGGCCGCCACCCCGGCGGCTCCTGCCGCGGTCCCCCGGCCACAGGCGCCAGCTGTGACTGCCAATGTTCCGCAGTCGCGCGCATTCCGTGAGAGGGATATCGCCGCAAACCCGGGTATCGCAGAATTGGCGGCCCCGGTCACCACCGGCGCCACTTCTACCGGCAGCGCCCCAGCCGGCCGACAGACTGTACCGCACGCCCCGGCGCCAAGTCCGACTGCGACCGGCGAACCTCGCCCCGCAGTGCAATCCACTTCTCAGACTGCCGTGCTCCGTCTTCCTGACCCGTAGACCCCTCGGGCGAATCTCGCCCCAAACGCGAAATATTCCCGCCAAGAATCGCTACTGATGGCGTAAACCATCCGTCTTAATTTCATACTGTATCTACCCGGTTGGGGCGGTCGAGCGATTACTGTTTTAGGATAGAGAGCAAGACCTGGATCCTAACGGGAAGGAGATTCGAATGAAGGGCCGACGGATATCCGCAACATCAGTGGGAGCCGCACTATTGATTTGGAGCGCCATGAGCGCCATGCCGGCCGCGGCTGCCGACACACCGACCTTCTCCAAAGAGGTTGCGCCGATTCTTTTTAAAAATTGCGTAAGCTGCCACCGCCCGGGCGAAATCGCCCCGATGTCGCTGCTTACGTATGAACAGGCCAGGCCATGGGCCAAATCGATTCGCGAAAAAGTCCTGGCCGGCCAAATGCCACCGTGGCACGCCAGCGAACCGCACGGGACCTTCCTGAACGACCGCCGCCTGACCGATGCCGAGAAGAATACTTTGACCGCCTGGGTCGACGCGGGGGCGCCACAAGGCGACCCCAAGGATCTGCCGCCCGCTCCCCAGTTCGCCGAAGGATGGGAGATCGGCAAACCCGATCTGGTTCTTTCGATGGAAAAGCCGTACGAAGTGCCGGCTAATGGAACGATCGCGTATCAGTTCGTTACCATCCCGACCAATTTCACCGAAGACAAATGGGTGCAAGCTATCGAACTGCGGCCCGGGAATCGCAGCGTGGTGCATCACATTCTGGCTTTTGTGCGCGAGCCCGGCAAGCCGGCGGAGCAGCCCGCATATACGCTCGTCCTTCCGAGAATGCCGCGTCCCGCTGCTGCGCGCGACGGCAATGCGCCTCAGCAGGGTCAAGCCGGCGGTCAGGGTCAAACTCAACGTCCAGACACGCTCATCGCCACCACGGCTCCGGGTACCAATGCAATGACCTTCGAGCCTGGTTCCGCACTCAAAATTCCAGCCGGCGCCACCATCGTTTTCCAGATGCACTACACGGCCAACGGCAAGGCAGCCACCGATCAGTCGAGTATCGGGCTAATCTTCGCAAAAGGGACACCGCAGCGCGAGATCCGTACCGGCTCCTTCTACAACGTTTTGCTGAAAGTCCCCGCGGGTGCGACAGACCAAGCTGTCGACACCGCCATCGAGTTTAGCGAGGACACGCATATCACGGCGCTGTTCCCGCACACCCATCTGCGCGGCAAAAGCTGGGAGTATCGTCTGGTTTACCCTGATGGACAGTCGCGCGTGGTGCTGTCGGTTCCGAAATACGATTTCAACTGGCAGACCTATTATGTTTTCACCACTCCGCTGGTCGTGCCCAAGGGATCCCGGCTGGAAGCCACTGCCCACTACGACAATTCCGTTAACAATAAGTGGAATCCCGACCCGAAGATCGATGTGCGCTGGGGCGAGCAGACCTGGGACGAGATGCAGTATTCCGGTATAACTTACTTCGTGGATCACCCGGCCGCGGCTCAGACTGCGCTCCTGAGATAAACAGATCGTTTAGGTGGGGCAGGCGCTTCCGCCTGCCTTGTTTCCTCACACCCTCTAAAGCCCGCGCGTCCGACGAATGTCTCGGTCTATAATTCGGAAATGATCCGAACGCTCCTCGCGGCATTGCTTTGGCATGCGGTGGCGAGTGCGGCGGGTGCCGCGGCTCCCACAATTGATCAATCGCTCGGCATGAAGACCGTAACCGGTGCGCGCATCTCACCCGACGGCCGGTTCGTCGCGTACGTGGTTCAGGAACCGAACTGGGACGATAACGAATTCGTGCAGCAGATCTGGATCGCGGTCCCAGCTACGGGCGAGCACTACGCACTCACGAGTGCCCGGAAATCGAGCGTCGATCCGCGCTGGTCGCAAGACTCGCACCGGCTGGCCTTCACCTCCGAAAGGGATGGCAAGCGCCAGATTTATGTGATCGCGCCGTCGGGCGGAGAAGCCGCGCAGCTTACCAATGAGGATAACGGCGTAAGCCAGTTCGACTGGTCGCCGGATGGCGCTTCGATCGCGTTCACTTCGACCGGCCCTGAATCGAAAGCACGCAAGGATCGGAAGGAGAAATACGGCGAGTTCGACATCATCGGCGGTGATTACGCGATGGCGCGCCTGTGGCAGGTCAAAGTTCCGGCGGAGATTCCCGCCAACATAAAGGAGCTGCCCAAGCCGCGATTGCTCACCGAAAACGGTGAGTCAAACGTGGTGGATTTCGTATGGTCGCCAGATGGCCGCCGCATGGCGTTCAGCGCCACGCGCGACCCCGATCTCGGATCACGGGACACCGAGCAACTCTATGTTCTGGACCTCGATGACCTGCATGTGCGCAAACTCGCGACGTTTGATGGCCCGAACGGCAGCCCGATTTGGTCGCCAGACGGTCAGCAGATCGCCTTCGAAACGGCCGGCGGTCAGGCCTACTTCTATTACGCCAACTCGCGGATTGCAGTAGTGCCGGCTGACGGCGGCGCTGCCCGCATCCTGACGAAGGAGTTCGACGAGAACGCCAACCTGATCGACTGGGGCGAAGACGGCATTTACTTTACCGCTTTGCAAAAGACCAGCGGACACGTATTCCAGCTGAACCCCGCAACGGGGGTTGCCATGAGGATCAGTGGGCCGGAGAAGTTCTATATGGCAGGCGCGTCCTTCACCAGGGACCACCGCACGGTTGCGGGAGTGGGCGCCGCTCCGAACCGATTTGCCGAGGTTTTCGTAAGTCCGGTTTCGGAGTTTGCGCCCAGGCCCCTCACAAACATGGCCGAACAGTGGAAGGATTTCCGGATCGCGACGCGCGAAGTGGTCGAGTGGAAATCGAGCGATGGAACGCCGATCGAAGGCATTCTGATTAAGCCGGCCGATTACGATCCCGCGAGAAAATACCCGTTGCTGGTAGTGATACATGGTGGGCCCACCGGAATTGATCTGCCGTTCCTGAGCCCCGATCGTTACTACCCGATCGAGCGCTTTGCCGCCAAGGGCGCGCTGATTCTGCGGCCAAACTACCGCGGCTCCGCGGGCTACGGCGAAAAGTTCCGCTCGTTGAACGTGCGCAATCTCGGGCTTGGTGATTACCAGGACGTGATTTCCGGCGTGGATTACCTGATCGCCAAAGGGTTGGTGGACAAGGACCGCGTGGCCGCCATGGGCTGGAGCCAGGGTGGCTACATTTCCGCTTTCATTACCACATACAGCGACCGCTTCAAGGCCGTTTCGGTGGGGGCCGGGATTTCGGACTGGATGACGTATTACGTGAACACCGACATTCATCCGTTCACCCGGCAATACTTGAAGTCGACACCCTGGGAAGATACCGAGATCTACCGCAAGACCTCGCCGATCACCTACGTGAACAAGGCCAAGACGCCAACGCTGATCCAGCAGGGCGATCAGGACAAGCGAGTGCCGCCGCCCAATTCCTACGAGCTATACCAGGCGCTCAAAGACCGCAACGTGCCGGTGAAACTCGTCTTCTTCAAAGGATTCGGACACCAGATTAACAAGCCCAAGCAGCAGCGCGCGCTGATGGACCAGAACTACGAGTGGTTCAGTAAGTACATCTGGGGCGAGGAGGCCCAGAGCAGCGGGGAGTAGGAGCCGGGGGACGCCTGGTCCCGGGTCGCGGCGCTAAGCGGAGAAGATATCCAGCTTGTAGCCGGCCTTTTGAAACAGGTAATTCCGCGATTCGTCGATCTGAGTACGTAGTGTGGGCCAGTTGACCCCGATCAACTTTCCGCCCGATTTGCGAATCACGCCGCCTATGATCACCGTATCGATATTCTTGATATCAGCCGCGGCGACCACCGTGCCGAGCGCGTTGTTCGACGGGTAGAGGTTGATATCGTCGGTGCGTATCATGACGATATCGGCCTCTTTGCCGGGCGCGAGGGAGCCGCACCTGGCGCTGAGCCCGGCGCAGGCCGCGCCGTTAACCGTAGCGCACTCGAGTACATCCCGCACATTCACCAACGAAGGTGGGTTGGCATCGCCGTTCACCTTGCGGTTAGTGGCGAAGGCTCGCTGGATGTTGAAGACCACGCGCATTTCGGTGAACATGTCGGTTCCATAGGAGACCTCATTGTCCACGCTCAGGCCGGGGCGGATGCCGTGGTCCAGCGCTTTTTGAAAGGCCGGAACGCCGTCGCCCAGGGCGTATTGCGGATCGGAGCGGGGACACACGTCGACGGTTCCACCCGATTCCCGAATTCGCTGCCACGCAAGATCGGTGAGGCCGCCGCAGTGATTATAGGTAATGTCCGGGCCCAGGAGCTTTTCATTCCAGAACTCTTCCAGGGTCGCCGCAGCTGCGGCTCCCTGGAATTCGGTGGTGATGCGCAGTCCGAGTTTGCGAGCCGCCGCGTAGTTCTTCCGGTCCAGCCCCGAAAACATGCGCAGGGTGACTAACTGGTCGTCGGAAGAAAAGAAACGCTTCTGCAAACGCTCGAGATCGCCCGGCCACTGGTGGTCCCAGGGATCTCTTTGCGGGGCGCCTGAAGCGTGCACGGCTCGTATGCCGGAATCGAATAAGGCCTGAATGGCGGCGTCGGAGTGCGCGGCAGATCGGGAATTGTGCGAATTGTCGATGATGCAGGTGATCCCGGCGTCGATGCAGCCCAGCGCGGTGATCAGGTTGCCGACGTACATGTCGCGCGGACGGTAGTACGGCGCAAAGCCCGCGTGCGTGGTGGCGGTGTACTTGGCGATGTCGCCGTTGGGGATGATTCGGCGCAGCACGCCCTCCCAAGAGTGGCGGTGGCAGTCGACGAAGCCGGGAATCAGGATGGCATTGGACGCGTCGATGACACGCGCAGGCGGGCCGGTCACTTTCAGGTTCGCGCCAATCGCCGCGATCTTCTTGCCATCAATGAGAATGTCACCTTGGGCCAAATCGCCTACCGAAGCGTCCATGCTGACGACAGTGCCCCCCTTGAGCAGGATTCGCCGGGTGCCGTTCGGCTTAGCCGGGGCAAGACCGGCTTCGGCTGCGGTGGGGATTGGGGATTGCGCGGGGGCCGCGCTCGCGGATGCGAAGGCGGCTCCCAATTGGATGAGGTGGCGCCGAGAGATTTTCACAGGCGGACTCCTTGGCGCTGGGCGCAGTTTCGAGCGCCTCCAGCACAGTCGAGTGTACACCCCAGCAAATTCCCCTTCCACTTCGCCAGACTGGGCGGGGCAAAGGCCGTAGCACCTTACGACGGAGGGCGGTGGTATCGTAGTTCGGTCGGTACCGGCCGCACCAGGCGATCGGTCCGACGAATTGCTGGGTATGCCGCAGCGATAGGAGGTCGCTATGCCGTTTCGATTTGCCAGTACAGCCGCACTTGCCGCGCTCCTCATGGTTCCTTCCACCGGGGTGGCGCAGGTTCTGATGCAACGTGACGTTTCGCTCCGCATGGCCTTAACCATTGCGGAAGCCGCGCTGGCTGAATGCGGAGTCAACACATCGGTTGCTGTGGTCGATCGCGCCGGGCGCCTCCGTGTTTTCCTTCAGGGCGATAAGGCGGCGCCACACAATCTCGAACTGGCTCGACGCAAAGCCTATACGGCCCGCACTTTCCAGCGGACATCGGCCGAGTGGGCAAAGCTGACCGAAACAACCAATACCGGCCAGCGAATGCTCGCCGACGTCATTCCGCTTGGCGGCGGAGTTCCTATTAAGGTGGGCGACGAAACCATCGGCGGTGTCGGCCTGAGCGGCGCCCCAATGGGACAGGCACAGGAGGAGGCTTGCGCCAAGGCCGGCATTGCCAAAGTAGCGGATCAGCTGAAGTGAGCGAGGACTAGCCATGAAGTCACTCTGCGTTAGCATCCTCACCTCGGTCCTGGCCGCAACCATTGGGATCGCCACGGCACAGACGCCTGCGCCCACAATTGACGGCTACATCGGCGCGGCCAAGCTTGCCGCCGGCACGAATTGGGCAGGAACATTCCTTCGGCTCTGCATTCCTCCGCCGGCGGGCCAACCGGCAGCGGGAGGCGGTGTGCGCCGTCCGCCCGCCAGGGAAACGTGGTACGCCGAGCCGGCCAAAGTCGCCGACAACCTCTATTTCATCGGCACCAAGATCCACAACGCATGGGCGATCACAGGCAGTCAGGGCGCTATCGTCATCGAAGCGCTCTTCGACTACGCCGCCGAGGAAGAGATCTTAGGCGGTCTTAAGAAGCTCGGGTTGGAAAAGAACAACGTAAAATACGTCATCCTTTCACACGCTCACGCCGACCACGACGGGGGCGCCAAACTGCTTCAGGACGAAATTCCGGGCGTGCACCTCGTCTACGGCGCAGAAGATTGGGAGGCCGTCGACAAAGCGGCGAATCACGCCGGCGGCAAGCCGAAGCACGACATGGTGGGCGCGGACGGGATGAAGATTTCCGTGGGAGATGCCTCGGTTCAGATCGTCACCATGCCCGGCCACACTCCCGGAACGCTCTCCTATTTGTTTGAAGTGCGGGACAACGGCAAACCGCTTCGCGTTGCTTATCCCGGCGGGACGGCGATTCCCTTTAACGCCGCTGCCGCCTACTACGATGGCTACATCGCATCTACGAAAAAGATGGCGAAAGCCGCCGCCGAGTATGGGGCCACAGCCCTAATTTCCAATCATTCCGAGTTCGACAACGCCTTGTTCAAAGCCCACAGCGCCGCAAACCGCAAACCAGGCGAGGCGAATCCGTTCGATGTGGGCGCGGGTGGCGTGGCCGACTATTTCACTGTCGTGGAAGACTGCGCCACAGCCGCCAGGATTCGAGCGGCGGGGAAATAGAGCTTCTAACCTGGCGGGGCGAGGGCGCCCCGCGCAGGTCAAGGGGCCCGCCCCACAAGGCCTGCCGATCACTCCGAGACGATTTCAAGTCCTTGTTCGCCGCTCTCCTGTTTGGCAGCCCAATCCTGGAACAGGTCGGGTTCGATGTCGATGGCGCGCACCTCGATTTGCTCGAGCGTAAATTCGAACCCGAGCGCCTCGGGGTCGTACTCTTCCTGGCGGTTTTGATGCACCGCATTGATATAAAGCCTGGCGGCCTCGTCCAAG
>CAZKVF010000345.1:0-15027 GCA_964556085.1 uncultured Solibacteraceae bacterium | reverse complement strand
AAGACTGGCGTAATCTCGATTTGGTTTTCCCGTAAATCGCCTATGAACATTCAGAAACCGATTTTCCTGTTCACTCTCTTTTGCGCTGCGGCATCTGGAGCGACCCTGTTCATGGGTGCGTATCCGGATTCGGTTATCGTATTCGACGAAAGCAAAGGGCAGGTTGTTGACAAGATCAACCTCACCACAGGCTTGCCGATCAGCATGCGGCTTTCCCTGGACCACAAAAAGATCTACGTGACAACCAACGATGCCAGCGGTCTGGAGGTGATCGACGCCGCCACGCACAAGGTGACGAATCACTTTGTCCTTAATACACCGACCAAGCGCTTTCGCTTCAATGGCGGTGTGCCAGACCCACAGGACAAACTCTTTTATGCCGTCACCACGGAAATGAACAAATTGAATGACCGATACGAAATCGGCAAGCCTAAGTACACTGTGATCGATCTCGGCCAGCAGAAAGTGGTGAAGACGGTGGATGTCCCCCGCGAGGACGAGAATGCTAACGCTGGATATTACGGCCGGGCCGGCTTTGAAGTCTCGCCCGACGGGAAATATCTCTATCAGTTTCGGGACAAAGTCGTGATTCTCGGCACGGACGATTTCAAGGTCGTGGAACGCATCGATCTCGCCAAGCCCGATTTTCCTGAAATGGAGAACGTTGGCTTCGGAGGCCTGCTCGATTCGATCAGTGAGCCTGGCCAGCATATTTCACTGTTTAATTCAGCTGATCCGATTGTCCATAACCGCACATTCGGCATTGCCCGGTTCGACCTGACTACGCGCAAAGTAAACTTCACCCCGATCGGTCCCGCTCCTGCCGGAATGGCAGGCCTTCAGGTCGCCCCAGACAAGAAGCATGCCTATACGGTCATTACGAATGGTGCCTTGGGCAACAAGCGATGCGAGTTTTGGGATTTCGACTTGGTGTCGAATCGCTTGGCCCACACAGCCGAGGTGCCTTGTCGCTCCCGCTTTAGTTTTGGCATGGCGGGCGATGGAAAGAAGCTTTATTTCTACGGAGCCGGCTTCGAAATTGAGGTGTACGACGCGGCGACGCTGAAACTCGAGCGCACCTGGGATCTGAACAACGACATTACCGGCGCCGGCATGATTGTGCTGAATTAACCTAAAGTTGTCAGCGATCAGCCAGCCCTGTTAGAACTGAATGCTGATAGCTCTTAGGCCAAAGAGCCGAGGCTCACCTTACTTAGCCTGACTAAGCGCCATCACCGCGTACGCTGTAGCCGCGTCGCTCATGAAGCGGCCCGGATCGGATGCCGGGTCCCGCTGCTTGTTCAGCGAATAAGCCGGCCAGAAACCTTGGGGGTCCTGGTTTTTGGCCAGCCACGCCAGCCCGTTTTTTAGCTGGGGGCGCGCATTCGAGATTCCGGCCCGCTGCAGCACGAAAGTGGCCAACCCCGTGCCGTAACCGTCGCTCTTTGTTTCGAGCGGTGTTCCGTCCCGCCGCTTCCACGTCTTGATAACCAGCGAGGAAGCAGACCAGCCGCCGTCTTCGCCCTGCTTACTCAGGACTTCGTCCACGATAGCCTGCTGCTGCTTGGCCGTTAATAGCTCCGGCACCTTCGTAGAGGCCCAAAGCAGGAAAATCCGGTTCAACAGTGATTGCTCGGTCTGTTCCCGCTGCAAATAAGCGGTAAGCAGCTTCGCATTTTCGCGCACGCCGGCTTCCGACCGGTAATCCTTCGGCGTGTTTCCAAGCGCCAAGGCGCCCAGCGTCGCCCCCCAAAACTGCGAGTCATCCGCCTCCCACGGCTCGTTGTGAAAATTAAGCCATGTCCATGCGCCGTTCTTGCCTCCGTCTTTCAGTTGCAGCGCCCACATATTATCAAGGGCAAGCCGCGCCTCGTCGCTGAGTTTGCTTTTCCCAGCTTCATAGCTGGTCAGAACGAGGGCATTCAGCACCGATTCGGTCCCACGCGCCTCCGCCGTCTTGGGCACGCCATTTTTGGCGTCATCATAGAACGGCAGCACTTCGCCCCAAAGCTTGACACGTTTCGTTATGTTGTCCAGGATCTGCCGTTCGTTGGCCGAGGGGCCGTCCTCCTTGAGTGCGGCCCGAAGAGCCGGCCGGCCAAGCGTATACGGAAGCACCGTGTGGCAAGAGGTACAGAAGGTGTTATGGTCGCGCTCAGCCGATTTCCACGTCATCCACCAGCTCGACCTTTGGTCAAGATAGCCGGCGGCGCTCTTGCTGTTCCATGTGTCTGAGTTGTTGCTTTCGGCTTGCAAACCGATCGCAAAAAGGCAAGCCAGCAGCGTCCATAGTGCGGTTCTCATGGGCCCTCCTAGTTCGTTTCACTCTAGCATAGTCTCCATGAAATAAGCAGTATTGCGATAAGCGCAAAACCGCTGTCTACCGCCCCGGGGCCGCTCGCCTTGGCATATTCCGTTTCCCGTCAACCACGGGCGGAAAGTCCTTCAGCTCGTCGTACACTTCGGTGATGAACCTGTCCTTACTTTGCTGCGTGTCGCCCTGAGTCGTCGCGTCGTATGGAGCGGTCAACTTCGCTGCCAAAACCTCCTCCAACGACTTCCCCTGGTCCCTCATCTTTTGAACTTTGCTCAGAATGTCAATCAGCATCGCGCGGTAGCCAAGCAGATCATTCTTCTTGACCAGGGTGCCGTGCCCCGGTATCAGGGTCGTGTCGGGACCGGCAAGCTCCTCAATCAGGTCGATCGCTTCGAGCATGCCTTTGATGGACCCGCCATTGGCCTGATCGGCGAACGGATACCCGAAGTTCCGGTAGAAATCCTCGATATAAATGGTGTTGGCGTTATGGAAGCGCACGATCGTATCCCCTGCGGTGTGGGACGGCATCATCGGAATAAAGTCCACTGTTTCGCCGTTCATGTGGATCGTAACCGCCGGAACGCCCGGCGCGCCGTAGCGGTAGGTCACAACCGGAAGGCCGGCTGGATCGGGACCGGAGCCGTTACCGCCGCGACCCGGCGGATGGATCATTTCTTCGCGCAGGTTTTCCTGCGCGTAAATCAAGGCGCCCTGCTTCCCAAAGAATTCATTACCGCCGGTATGGTCGCCGTGAATATGCGAGTTAACGACAATTTTGATGGGCGCATTGGTGAATGTTCGGATCGTTTTCATGGCCTTTTCGGCCACTGGTTGATTCCCTGTATCCACCATGAGGACGCCATCAGAACCGAAGAGTACAGCGATCCTGCCTCCGGATGCTTCCGGGTGCGCCGGGTCAAGACCCTCCGAACCATGCAGAATAAAGAGATTCGGCGCCATCTTCTCCGTGATCAAAATTTGGATTTTGTCCCAGGGTGTCCGGTACCCCTGCGGAAACTCGTACGGGCCCTTCCCCGGAGGGATGAGAGTGATGGGATAGCCTGCGCTCTGCCCCCAGCCGCTCGCGCACAGAACCGTCATTCCCGCGAATAATCGCAGCGAAAAGCGTCCGTGTTTCATTGCCCATGTCCTTTCAGCGTAAGAAAATCGTATCACGCGAATGCGCCGGGCGCTCTGGTTGCTATTCGGGTTGCGGGGGTGACTTGTCCGGAAAATTGGGGGGTGGAGCCACCCGTCGGACTTGAACCGACGACCTGCGGTTTACGAAACCGCTGCTCTACCAACTGAGCTAGGGTGGCGCTCTCTCTTATTAGACCACATCCAGGTTGGGCGGCAAGAGCCTATCGGAATGCCAGCAAGGTCACGCCGCTGGCCACCAGTGTCGCTCCGGCCCAGCGCCTCCAGGTGACCTGTTCGCGCAACAGATACTTGGCTAGGATCGTCTCGGTAAGGTAGCCGGCAGCCGTGGCCGGAATGGCAAAGCTTAAAGGCGCGATGGCGAGCAATTTCAGCAGTGAGAAGAAGGCGATCGCGCCCATCGCAATTCCGACGGCGACATAGCGGTTGCGCGCCAGCGCGGCGATCAGGCGGTGCATGCCACGCGGCCTAAAATCGCTTACTTCTCCGTGCAGCCTCATTCCCACCGTGTTGAATAGATCGCTCGCCGTGTTGCAGCTGGCAATCAAGAGCACCAGGAGCCACTTCGTCGGGCAAACCCCGCACGAAGATTGGCGCTCCGCGGCGCGGTTCGGCCGACTACGGCCACCCCCAGGAAGATGAGAGCGATGCCGATCCAGTGCGCGGCCGATATCGTTTCACCGAGCGCAATCGCGCCCAGTGCGGCTGTGAGGACATAGGAACTCGCTGTTACGGGCATGACATAGCTGAGATCGGCCCAACTCAACAGCGAAAGCTGTGTGACCATCCAGATCGCTAATAGGCAGATGCCGGCAACGACCCAGGTGTTCAGCAACAGGGCAGGTAGAGACAATAGGGAAATCGAAGAGGTGCCCACATGCCGCATGCCTTGGCTCAGCGCGAAGTTGCCCAATACATTAGAAAGAACCGCCACTGCGGCGGCGAGAAGTGTTTTGGAGCGCAGCCCGGGGTTACGCACAATGGCCCGCTCCAACCGTAAAATTGCGAAACATCGACTTATTATAAGGGCTTCCTAAAGTGATCAGCCAGTCGCCTCAGTTGCTACCGTCCTTTTGTGAGGCAGCCTGTCAGTGAATCCGCCGGCGGAATCGGCTGAAAAATCGCGAGACCTCTGCCTGAAACGGAAACGAATCCCAAGCTGCAGTTACAGGCCCTTGTTCTACCTCTTATCGCTGTTCCCGAAAATGGATTAATGTGTACCGTACTGATGCCGTGCCCGCTTGGTTGGATGCGTCTTTGAATCACATCGCAGAGCCGGGAAAATCGGTCAGTTGGTAAGCGTTCATTGGTCACGGGACTAGGTACAAAGTCGTCGCAAGCTGCGAGAGTTCTGACATGCGAACGTTTGCTTGACCCAGTAAACAAATAAGCGCAACTCTGACGATTCTTTGTGCTATCATTCCATTCGGCGTCAGTACCGTGGTCGCTCGTCAACCAATTAATGTCGGGCGAATAAAGTGCCGGTAGCCGGGATTGCGAGAACATTTCTCAGGTAGAATGTAGAAGCACTGACAAGTGCGACACACTAACATGGCCAATAAACTAAATCAGGAAATTATCAGTGCTGCCATCGAAGGCTTTGAGGCTCAAAAGGTCCGCATCGATGCGCAGATCGCCGAACTGCGAGCCAGCTTATCAGGTTCCAGCACGGAAACAGAGCCGTCTTCAGCTCCCCTGAAACGGAGAACCATGAGTGCCAGTGCCCGCAGGCGAATTGCTGCGGCGCAGCGAAAGCGGTGGGCGGAGGCTAAGAGATTGGCTGGCGGTGCAACGCCCGCGGCAAAGGCAAAGGCCCCCAGGCGGAAGCTCAGTGCGGCCGGCCGCAAGCGGATCATCGAAGCTAACAGGAAGCGCTGGGCTGCAGCGAAAGCGGCAAAGAAGGGCGGGCAGAAGAGAGCCGGTCGAAGGTCGTCGGCCAAGCGGGGACTGAGTGCGGAGAAATCCGCTGCTCCCCAAGCTACATAGACTCCTCACCGGCTAGAGTTGCAGGGCGCTCGCTGTACCGTCCTCGCACGGAAGCCAGAGGTGTACTGTATCGGAGCGCGAATGTTCCTTTCGCGCACCAAGTACTCCGACTTCGCAATATCATTTGCCCCCGGTGTTCCTCAGATTCTCCAGAAGCGGCGCTAGGTCAACCAACCCTAATTTCGACCCCAGTCGTACCCAGAGTGATCCCGCCCACTCGCGACAGTTCTTCTGGCACGCAGCCCACTGCTCAATCACATCCCGGGTAGCCTCCCGGCTGAACTTAAAATTTCCTTTTCGCGCGACGATCGGCAAAGACCAGGACTCTGAGCTAACAATGCCAAAACCGGGAAAGCTGTCGCTATAGATTTGAACCTCGCCAAAGCCGGCACGAGCCAATTCGTCCTTCAGCGCCCCTTCAGAAAATTCGCGCATTTCAAGCGCCGGCCCACCGGTTCCGAGGTGAAACACGAGATTATCATGTACTTCGATTTCCCCGTTCGCCCCCCGACTGACAAGCAGCACCCGGTCCCCAACATGGGCGAGCCCGAACTCACTCAGTCCGGTGAAATGCTCCCTCGTGTCTCCCCCGATGGAGTATGGCACCGTCAACAGCAGAATACCGGCAGGTTTGAGTAGCCCGAACGCATTTTCGAAGGCTTTTGCGGCAGGAGGCGAGACGTGCTCGAAGACCTCGCTCGATACGATAAAATCGTACGCGCCCAATTCCCGTCCCGGTGGATTCGAGAGGTCGAGCCGCGGCTCGCGGTCGAAAAAAGTATTCCGATAGTCGAACTTCAATGCCAGTTGGTCCGCATATTGCGTCGAATCGCTAAGGCCGAGGCCGCGAAGGCTTTTGACGCGCGGGAACTCTGGTACCGGCAGGCTCAAACCGAAGATCTCGGCGGAGAGAGCATGGAGCAAGGCGCGCATTCGAACGCTCGAGCCGCACGCGGCGCAACTCGGCTCTTCGCGTCCAAATTCGCTGCGTGCGGACCGGTTGCCCTTGCCGCAAATATTGCAGATGAATTCGATCATGCTGGATCAGGTGGTAGCACCTTCCCGCGGGCGATCGTATCATGTTTCTGTTTGGAAGCGGACCAGTTCTATTCCGTAAGCACACGCTTCCCACGCGTGCTTCTCATAAAAAGCACGATGGGTATCATGCCGAGAAATATCAAGCCCAGCACCCAGAAGTCATCGAGGAACGCTTTCACCGTGGCTTCACGTTGGATGATGGCATAGACCAAACCCTGTGCCTGTTGAGTTGCGTGCGTGGGACTGGATCCCTGGGCGAAAAATCGGTGCGCGGCCCGCTCCACAAGATTGAGATACGCGGAGTGCGCTGCCGAGGCATGGCTTACCAGTACACCTTGATGGAACTGCGCTCGCCGCGCCAGTATGGTCGTGACAATCGCAATACCCATACTTCCGCCGATATTACGCGCCAGGTTGATAATCCCGGTGGCTCGGTTAGCTTTCTCCTTGGCGATCGAGGAGAAGGCCGCAGTATTGATCGGTACGAAAAGGAAAGCCATCCCCACGCTTTGGATGATGCGCGCCGTCGCGGCCGTGCGGAAATCAATCTCGGTGTTGAACCCGGCCATCTGAAAAAGCCCGGCCGACGAAACCGCAAGCCCAAAGATCACCAGCCAGCGCGGCTCGAATCGGGATAGCAGTAGGCCAACAAGAGGCATGAGCAGCACCACTGCAACACCGCCGGGCGAAAGCGCCAGTCCGCTGGTGAGTGCATCGTAGCCCATCAGAGTTTGCAGGAAGACCGGGAGCAGCATAGTGCTGGCGTACAGCACAAATCCCAGGCCGAACATCGTGAACGTGGCGATGGCGAACCGGCGGTCACGAAGCAGACGCAATTCGACAATCGGATCTTCGTCCCAGATCTCCCAGACCACCGCGATGGTCAGACACGCGCCGGCGACCGCGGCGGAGGCGACAATCAGCGGCGAAGAGAACCAGTCTTTCCTTTGGCCCTCGTCCAGAAATACCTCGAGGAAGCCCAGTCCCGCAGCGATCAGTCCCAAGCCTATATAGTCCATACGGAATTTGCCGGGGGTTCGCCGCTGGAGGTACGGAGGATCGAAAATCAGCAGCGCCGTGAAAAATAGCGAGAGAACGCCGACCGGAACGTTGATGAAAAAAATCCAGCGCCAGCTATAGCTGTCGGTGATCCATCCTCCGAGGGTAGGGCCGATGATCGGCGCCAGAACGACCCCCATGCCGTAAACCGCCATCGCCATGCCATGTTTCCTTTTTGGGAAGCTCTCCACCAGAATGGCTTGCGAGATAGGCTGCATGGCGCCGCCGCCCAAGCCTTGCAAGACACGGAACGCCACGAGTGAGTCCAGGCTGGGCGCAAAACCGCACAGGCACGAGGCTACCGTAAACGTGGCCACACAAAACATGTAGAAGCGCTTTCGCCCGAACAGCGTGGAAAACCAGCCGGCCAGCGGCAGCACGATGGCGTTGGAAACCAGGTACGCCGTCAGGACCCAGGTGCTCTCATCCAGGCTGGCCGCCAGGTTGCCGGCAATATGCGGCAGCGAGACATTGGCAACGCTCGTATCCAGTACTTCCATGAACGTCGCCAGCATCACTGTGAGGGCGATGATCCAAGGGTTAATTTCAGGGGCTGCCGGGAGGGGAGGTGGCGGAGTCGCGACCTGTATCGGGACCGGTTCAACTACGATCGGGTGTTCGAGGACCGGCATTTTTCAATTACATATTATCAGGCTTTATTATCCGTAAGTATCATGGCTATCGAGAATCTACATGCGAGCCGGGACTCTTAACGCAGGATCAAGACTCCCAGGGCGATGGTCAATATGGTCAGCGGAGCGCCCACGCGAAAGTACTCCCAAAAACCGATCTTCACCGCATGACGCGACTTCTGGATGACGATGAGATTGGCCACGGACCCGAGAATGGTCAGGTTGCCTGCCAAAGTAGTGGACATGGCGAGGGCAAGCCATGAGCGCGCCGGGTTTCCCATTTGAGCCATGAATGGCTTGAAAACCAGCACGGCCGGGACGTTACTGACGATATTCGAAAGGATGGCTGCCACTGCGCTCAGCACAGAGATGCGCTCAAGGTGGTATGCCTGCGCGGCGCGGAACAGATCCGCGGCAAGCGGCGTCTTCTCGAATCCGGCAACTACGATAAACAGGCCGATAAAGAGAACCAGCAGTTGCCAATCGATTTCGTGGTAAATTCTCTCCGGCTTCACGCGCCTGGTAACCAGGAGCAGGGCGCCGGCAATCAGCGCCACTTTCGGAACCGGCCACCCCGCGAAGAAGAAAATGATCATGCCGGCCGATGCAGCGAGTGATTTCCAGAGCAGAGGCCGGTTGACTCGCACCCGGTGCCGTTCGAGTGTGACTTTCTCCTGAAACCGGAACTCCCGATGGTATGCGGCAGCGATGATGGCCACCGTGAGCACCAGGCCGGCGGCAGCTACGGGCGACAGTACGGCCGCGAAGGTGCGATAGCCGATCCCCGAAAAGCTTCCGATCATCATGTTCTGCGGGTTTCCCGTGATGGTAGCGACGCTGCCAACGTTAGCGGCCATGGCAACGGCCAGCAGGTAAGGCACCGGGTTGCGGCGCAGCTGGTGCGTGATATCGAGCACCAATGGCGTCAGGACGAGGCACATGGTGTCGTTGACGAAAAAAGCGGAAAAAAATCCGGCCACGAAAACGATGGAAGCCAGCAGCAGAATCGGACGGTGCGCATGCTCCACGACAAATTCGGCCACCGCGCTGAAGAGGCCGGACAACCGGAGGTTGGCGACCACGATCATTACTCCGAATAGCAGGATGATGGTGTCGTAATCGATGGCAGCGTAGGCCTGGCTGAAATCCAGAACGCCAAAAGCGACCATAAGGCTGGCGCCGATAATGCACGCCCCCGTACGATCTACGCGAAAGCCGGGCAGGTGACCGACGGCCAATACCAGATACACGCCGAGGAAGATGAGGAGCGCCGCCAAAGTTCAGGTTACGCCAGGGAAAGGGGCTGATAGGGTTCCACGCTCGAAGCACCGGATCGCGAGGCGCGATATTCTCAAGAAAAATGGCAGATCGGAGCTTTCGCGATGTAGGGGTACGCTTGGCGGCTTGGGGTCTTTCCTCATCGGCCTTGTCCTCGCGTGCGTGGGCGGGTATCTACGCACCGATCAGGTGATGGTCACCAGCTCACATTGGAATTTCTATGGCACAAACACGTTCGGGGTTACGTTGATTCCCATGCTGATTGGTGTAGCGATACTCTTCTGGAATGGCCGACGCGCGCTCGGGTGGCTGCTTACGCTGGCACAAGGATTATTCAGTCTAGCGGGAGTGATCGCGAACCTCCACATCTACTTCGCGCCTACCAGCCTGTTCAGCACGCTCGTAATGCTGGTACTGCTTATAGGCGGGCTGGCACTCATCGCGCGCGCTTTGCGGGCGGCGTAGCGCCCAAGGTGCTTCCCCCTGGCGCCGCGCGTCTCTTCACTCCTTCCACAACAATTCAGCATCGGAGCGGCGCACGTAGTTGGCGTCAAGGGCGGCCGGGTCCTGTGCTTCGCCGCGAGCCATGCGGCATGCGGCGATCCGCGCGATTCCCCGTGCCAACGCGCGGGGTGCGGCAAGAACCGGGACCTGCTCCCATCGCGTACCTGCCAGCAACTCGCGGAATGTGGGAAATCCGCTGTAAACGAATTCCACGCCCTGTTCCGGCACCGTTTCGAGCCACGTCGTAAAAGCGCCGACGCTCTCCGGCACAACGACCCGCCCTTCCGTATCGTAGACCGCGCCGTACACTTCTCCGCGGCGTGCGTCCATGACAACGGCTCGCAAGGGGGCCGAGCCGAACCAGGACAGTGCCTGGAGATTCGATACCGCCACCGCCGGCGTGCCGCACGCTTCGGCCAATCCTTTTATGCACGCCAAACCTACGCGCACTCCCGTGAAGGAGCCTGGGCCCGCAGCCGAGGCAAAGCACGCGACCTCGCGCAGGCCAATCCCTTGCCGCTCGAGCAGCGCTCCTAAATGGCCGTAAATCACATGCGCGAAACCATCAGGCGCTTCCAGTTCCACTTCCTCGAGAATTTCGTTTCCTCGCCCCAATGCCAGGCTGCCCCACTGATGCGTGGTATCGATTGCGAGAATGAGCGGGGTCACCGGTTGAGCTGGAGCGCGCGATCGAGCGCGTATACCTTGCCGTTGAGATTCATCCCGTAAAGGCGCAGATTCATAACGGCCGGATAGCTCTTCGCCAGCGAAGCCGGAATATTGAAGGTGCCCTGCGGGCCCGTACCCAGGACGCGATAGCCGCGCCCATCGGAAGCTACCTCTCCGGTCCACAGCCACATTATCGAGCGGGTGGCGCGGGTATCGCGCGTGATCTTGGCCGCATACGGCACTGGTTTGGCAACCGGTAAATCGGCCGCCAACGCGGGCTGCTCGATCGTAAACGGCACCTTGTCAGGAACCTGCTCTACCTCTTGCAGCAGGATCTCCCGCGATTCGAACTTGTAGGACCGGTTCATGCTTTCCACGCGGCCTTCGCGCACCAGGTGAAGCACCCAGTCGTGGGATTTGTCCGGCGGCTCTCCGGTGAAATGATCGCCGCTGAACTTCTTACGCGTGATTTCTCCGTCGGCGGGATTGATCCAGAGCGCATCGTAGCCATGCTTTTCGACCCGCAATTCCAGGGGACCGGGCTTCTCGATATACGCCAGGTATTCGACGCCCTCCAGAGCCACTGCGCGCCCACCGTCGATATCGAAGTACGGCTCCAGCTCCCAATGACGCGTGTCGGAGAGGATGTCGAACCAGACGGTCATCTGTTTCGCTCCAGGCGAATTGCCCGGCTCGGCGCCCGAGGCCGCTCCCGTATATGTCACATACTGCCCGTCCATGGTGGCGTTCCACAAACGGCGGCGAAGAGCGGCCTCATCGCTACCGCCGCCCAGATTGAGGTTTACGAAGGGCACCGGGTAGAGCTGGTGTTCCACGGCACCGACCGTGTCGTCCACCGTGCCCTGAGTGGAGAAGCTCATCCATTTGTCTTCGAGCAGTGGCGCGGACGTAATGGCGGCGCCGCTCGAAAGCGGATGCGGATATCCGTCAGCTTCCTTGAGGACCCCGCCGGCTTCCTTTAACAAGGCTCGAGCGTCCTCCGGGTAATCTTCGAAACGCTGCACCATTTGCCAGGTGACATTGAAAGCGCCATACCGGGCAACAATGTAACGCACAAAACGGCGCCGGTCCTCAAAGCTGGGAAACGCTTTCACCAAAGTGCCCGGGTCGGTTGCCAGGATCAGGTCGGCAGCGATGCCTTTCTGATTGAGGTAACGGACACGCTCGTCCAGGCGCCGGAAGCGGGCCAGGTCCGGCTGGCCGGGACCGGTGAAGGCGGCTTCGGCCCCTTCGCCCAACACCAGCAGGCTCATGTGATTGAACTTCTGTGCCGCGCGGGCATCGGCTACTGAGTGGAAGGCCGCGTCATCCAACGAAGCGAGGCCGGTTCCGCGCGCTCCCATCCACAAGTGAGCATGCTCGATGCCGGAGGCGTAACGCTCCGTGTAAGCCCAGTGATGTACGTTGGCCGGGCGAATAAATCCTGGCGCATCCGAGGATGCCGCGGTAAACGACCCGGTCTTACCGTCCCAAGCTTTGATGTTGCTGCTGATCAGATAATCCCATTGGCCGGCCTCGGTGGGTGCGAAACGGAGCACCAGTTTTCGGCCGCCATCGGCGAAGGCGGGTGCGATAAGAGTTCGATGGCGCGGCGATCGGAATTCGCCCTGCAAGGTGACATCGGCATACGGATCAGAGTGGACGGCGGCATCGGCGTCACTCAGTTCGAAAACGATTTCGCACGTAGAATACGCCGGGGTATTATTGCATGGTGTCTGGCCGTGAAGGGTCAGAGGAGAGCCGGCGAACAGCGCCAGCGAGATCAGTAGACGGAGCAAGGTAAGATTGACGGGCTGAAAGCCTCTCTCCCTAAACCTGCGCATATTTTCCAGTGTAATGCCCGGCGTTACGCGCCGCGCGATTGTAGGGAGAAATGCTCCACAAGATCATCGAAGGAGATGGCCCAGGCTGCGGCGGGTTGTTCGTATCCTTTCAGCTGCACTTCGAAGTGCTGAAATAGCGGCCGCTGCCGTCCGTCCAGGGCTTCGAAAGCGCCTTGCCCCAGGGCTACTCCCAACCCGATGGTTTTGGTCGCAGCTTCCAGCCGGAATGCGGCGTTGACCGTGTCCCCGAGCGCCGTGTAATCGGTTCCGCCGAGAATGGCCATCCCGGTACTGATTCCGGCTCCGATGCGCAAAGGCTTCGGCAAGGGCAGATTGCGGCTCACCTCTTCGGTACTCCGGTAAATCTCACAAAGAGCGTACAGCACGTGTATCAGGTCGCGCGCAATCTTCGAGGCGTCCTCGTGCACCCACACCGCCATGACGGCATCGCCGATGTACTGCTGCGCCCAGCTTCCCCGGCGTTGGGCGGCCTCACCCACGTGCAGGAACCACGTGCCGATCGTCTGCGAGAGCAGTGCCTCGGAAACCGTCCGCGACAACGCAGTGAAATCGCGGATATCGACCACCAGGATCGTCGTGAGGCTCTCGTGATGAAGGGCCTCAGTGGGCAGGTTTCGCGTATTGGCGGGGGCTGTAGGATGAGCGCCGGTCGCGGTGGGATTTCGGAACTGCAGTTCCTGTTCCGCGAACACAAGGCGGTCTTGGTCATGCAGCCTCAGCGGAAGACTGACGCGGCGGCGATTCACGAACGATCCGTTCCGGCTGCCCAAGTCAATCAGGTAGTAGTCGCCCGCGTCCCACCGCTGAATTAAGGCATGCAGGCGCGAAACCGAACGGCTGTCGAGCTGGATGGCGCAGCCTTCGCCGCGTCCAATGGCCCAGGTTCGTCCATTGTCCAACGGGAACGTCCGGCTGTCTCCGGCCAGAATCAGATAAGCCTCTGAAGCTTCCCCGCTCACGGATTACGCTTAATGTTATCAGACAGACAAAAGCCAAGCTATGTGAGATTTCGGACAGTGCCGAGTTCCGCTCAAAACGTGAGGCCCAGGCGAGCAACAAAAGTGCGAGGTTGAAGGAAGTGCGTGCCGCTGAACGTCGAAAGGAAGTTGTAAACCGCGACTCTATTGGCCAAGTTGGTGATGGATAGAGATGCGGTTATTTTCTGGCGCTTTTCCGTGTGCAGCAGGTTGTCGCTGCCAAAGCCGAGGTCCAGCAGGTGGCGAGGCTTTACGCGGTCCGGGTTATGATCGTCGTTCTCCTGCCCGGCTTGCGGGAGCGTTAGTAGCTTTGATGTCACGGGACCGTTGCAGGAAGTGATCGGGTTGGCAACCGTCGCGTAAACACCGGCGCAGGCCAAGCCGATGGTTACTTGCTGGTTGGGCGTAAGGCCGCTAATGGCAAAGGCTGCATCCGGGACGCCGCTCACCACCAGGCCGCTGTCGTAACGCCAGGTGAAAGCGATCCATTCCCGGTTCTTGTGCTGGTACCGGAACACACCGGTGGATTGGAAGGCCTGGTCGTGATCGATGCGGAATACTCCAGCCGCGAGTCCAGCGCCCTGCGGCACGAGGCCGCCGACCTCGGGAGGAAAGTACCGGGCGCGCGTGTGCCCGAAAGTCCAGTACGCCTGAAAGCCGTGCAGGTTCGTGGTGCTCAGGCGTCCCGTGACGCCATCCAGCTTGGAGTTGTGCCAGGCGATAGGGAAAGTGATGGTGGTATTGAGCAGAGCGCTGAAATCGTAGGCGTTGTGCGTGTATTTCCAGAAGTAGTCCGCGTCGAAGAGCATCCATTTACTGATCGCCTGTTGCAGCCCGGTATTAAACTGATTGCGGAATCCCGGGGCGATCGGCACGGAACTCGATCCGAAGACATTCTGTGCCAAGCCTCCGGCGCCAGTCTGGTTGGACAGCAGCAGGTTCTCGTTGAAGGGCGTCTCGAAAGTCCGAGCGTAGGACGCGCGCAGCACCGTGCCTGTCTTTTTCAAGTTGTAGGCAATGCCCAAGCGAGGCTGCGGCCCCGGCTTGGTCACAAGGCCGTCGTACTCGTCGAAGCGGAACCCAGGCGTCAGAATAAGGTTGCCGAACTTGATTTCATCCTGGATATAGAAGGCGTACTGGTTGATGTTGGCGGTCGCATGGAAGGCGAAGAGGCGGCCGCCGCGCGTCAGATCGAAAGGAAGCAGCCCAGGTGAAAACGGCGTCACCGAATTGGGATTGGCGGCTGTGTTTGGCTGGTAACCGGCCGCGGCGCACTGGGAAGGATCGGTCAGCTTGGTGTTGTCACTCGGATTCCCGTCCTTGTCGATGCACGGGGAATTGAAGGTCGGATCGGTGATGCCGAAGTTGAAATTCTCCAGCAATCTGGTCTGCTTCAGATCGATTCCCGCCTTGATGTTTTGCCTGCCGGAACTCACCGCCACGTCGCTTCTCACGCCCCAGTTCAGGAGTTGGCGTGCCTGGCTCTGCGTGGCTGGCGTATCGGCCAGTAAATCGGAGCTCGGGTAATAGAAAAACTCATCTTT
>CAZKVF010000344.1:0-15834 GCA_964556085.1 uncultured Solibacteraceae bacterium | reverse complement strand
GCTCGGAGCCATCGGGCCGGCACTCACTTTCCTGGGCATCAATGCCTATTGGGAGAAGGCCATTCAGGGCTTCGTCATTCTCGCCGCCATCGTCTCCGACGCGTCTCGCGTCCAAACTGAGGTAACTGGGAAGCGCCAACATGCAAGCCGTCCTGCCGCAAGCCGCGCTTAAGCGCTGGCGCGAGCGCTTTTCGCCGAATGGCGAGTGGATCCTGCTTCTCGCTCTCGTCTGTGAAGTCGGCGCGTTCTCCGCTATCGCACAGAACTTCCTCACCCTCGGAAACTTCTTTGAGATCATTCGCGCCAGCACGGAATTGGGTCTGCTCGCACTAGCTCTGACGCCGGTGATCATCACGGGCGGCATCGACCTTTCGATCGGCTCCATGATGGGTCTCGCGGGGGTTGTCTTCGGCGCAGCCTGGCAAGACTGGCAGGTCCCACTGGGGCTGGCGGCGATAATCGCACTGCTGGTTGGAGGCGCGGGCGGCGCATTGAACGCTCTCTTGATCTCGCGACTCAATCTTCCGCCGCTGGTGGTAACTCTCGCCACACTCTCTCTGTTCCGGGGCATCGCGGAAGGCCTCACGCGAGGAGCCGTCAATTACACGGATTTTCCGAAATCCTTCTTGTTTGCCGGCCAGGGTTACCTGCTTGGAGTGATTCCCATTCAGTTGACCGTCCTTCTGCTCGTTTTTCTCGGATATTGGATTTTGCTGCACCGGTCCGTTTTCGGCCGTGGGCTCTATGCCATCGGCTTCACGCCCGCGGGAGCGCGGTACGCCGGTATTCCGGTTCGTCAGCGTGTTGGGGTGGTCTATTTTTTGTGCGGGGTTGTGTCCAGCCTGGCCGCTCTTCTTTACGTGGCCCACCTTGGCCAGGCTAAGGCAGACGCAGGGAGCGGCTATGAACTGGACGCCATCACTGCCGTAGTGCTCGGTGGTGCTTCCGTATTCGGAGGGCGTGGCACCCTGTGGGGGACTCTCTCAGGTTTGTTCTTTCTCTCCGTTCTTCAAAACGGTCTGCATCTGGCGGCCCTGCCTTCGGAATTCACTGGCGTCTTGACCGGCGTGTTGCTGGTGCTTATCATCGGGTTCGACCGGCTCACCAATGCAAGGCGGCGAAATACCAGGGAGGAGGAGAGTAATTCCGTGAAGAACAGCCAGGTCGCAGTCCTTTGCGGAGCGATTCTCGCCGGTTCGTTAATCGTTTCTCTTACCAATATCTGGCTGGTCCGCTCTCTCGGGCGGGTGGCGCCGGCAAGCATGGCCGCCTCGGTGACGCCGGCGGGCCGCCATCTGGTAATCGCAGTCATGCCGAAAGCCAAAGGGGACCCGTACTTCGTGAGCGTACGCGGCGGCGCAGAGGAGGCTGCCAAAGAACTCGGGGTGGACCTGATCTGGGATGGCCCAACGGGTCTCGAGGCCGCCCGCCAAAACGAACTGGTCGAGAACTGGATCACCCGGCGGGTCGATGCCATCGCCGTAGCCGTGGAGAACAAGGCCGCCATTTCAACCGTGCTGCGCAAAGCCCGGCAGGCGGGCATCCACGTGCTCACTTGGGACGCCGATGCCGAGCCCGACGCACGCGATTTCTTCGCGAACCAGGCTACGCCCGAAGGCATCGCCAACACGCTTACCGACGATGCTGCGCGGCTCCTCAATGCCAAGGGCGAGTTCGCCATCATCACGGGCGCACTCACGGCCGCGAACCAGAACGAATGGATTCGATTTATCAAGAAACGGCTCTCGCTCTACCCAGGCCTGAGACTGGCGACAATCCGGCCCAGTGACGATGATCGCGACAAAGCATTTGCGGAGACGCAGACCATTCTCGGCGTTTACCCTAACGTGAAGCTGATAATGGCCATTTCCGCTCCGGCCGTTCCCGGAGCCGGGGAGGCCGTTCGCCAAGCGGGCCGAAAAGGGGTGGACGTGATCGGCCTATCCCTGCCCAGTATCACGAAACCATATGTCCACGAAGGCGTAGTGCAGACCGTCGTTCTCTGGAGTACGAGGGACCTCGGATATCTCGCGGTTTTCGCGAGTTCTCTGCTGGCGGAGGGCAAGATACCTCCGGGCGCTACTTCGATCCAAGCCGGCCGCCTCGGCTCGCTGCGTATTCAGGGTAGCGAGATCATTTTGGGGAACCCGCTGATTATCAACCGATCGAACATCGACCAGTTGGACTTCTGAGGCTGACCAACCGCGCTCAGTTGACCCAACCGCGCTCAGGAGGACAGGCGGCATGACGAGACGGCAAGAACCGCGCACCACTGCCACACTACCTAAGGCCCAACCGTCCGCCTGCGCGCGTGAGCGATTGCCGCCAATTCGCCGGTATGAAGGGGCGGTATTCCTTCGCGAGCTCGTCTGCACGCCTTTTCCAATGAACAATTAACCCATTTACCGCGCCCCAGATGGCCGAAAATGTCCCTGCAAGCGTTTTCCGTCGTAAGCTCGCCTCACTGCTGTCGGGTTTCCGCGGAGTCGAGGCGGTGGGGGTGTTATGCAACAGAAGGTTTAACGCTTCCGTTTCCGAACACTTCACGCTGAATAAATCGCGGACTAGCTCCGCCAAGCGTCCCACATAGTCTTATGATGCGCCCGAACTTGGGCCCGCCACATACCGGGGGTTTCCCGAGGAACCGGGCCAAGTCACTGGACTACAGGGCGGAACAGCGGTTCACCTTGGAACTCAAACGATATCGGTAACCCCCTCCGCTTCCTCTCAATGGCGGTCAGCCTGTATGCGACGTAATATTTGTAAATGTTGCCGACGTAGATGACAGTCTCCTCACCCACGTCTTTGGCCACCTTCAGCTCGACATTATTAAACCATTGGTTGGGGTCAAGGCCGTCACGCGGCGCCTCGTTTCGAAGATGCGCGATACGCGTGGGCCCGGCGTCATAGCCGGCAAATGTGAAGAGCGTCTGGTTCACGCGATCTGTTTCTGGATCGTTGAAATAGGTTCCAGCAATGTGGTCCAGTATTTTCGCCCCGGCGTGAATATTGCCATCGGCATTCCAGACATCCGGAATGTTGATTGGGTCGGCGGCCGCGAACTTCGGAATTACCTGCATCACACCGACAGCACCGGCGGGACTTACCTTGCTTTGATCGAGCTGCGACTCCTGGTAGCCCTGCGCCGCAATCAGAAGATGGTCAAAATTGAATTTAGCCGCATATTTCTTGAAGAATTCCGAATACGCGATAAACTTCCGGAGCTGTTCCGGTGAAATGGAATCCTGAATCCACCTGGTGTCTTGCAGGTAGCGGCGCAGAAGCGTGTTTCTGAAAGTTGTTCCCGCGCCATGATCTTTTAGAAACGCGTCTACTAACTGCTTGAGCTGAGGCGTGTTCTTGCGCATCACCCAGGCCGTCGCGCCTTCGCGGGCAATCACCAATTCCGACTGCGCCTTGACATTCGGGAGCACCTGCGCCCACAAATCGGCGCGTTCTCTTCTCGCCGCTGTTGCGGGAATCAGGCCTGCATTTACCATCTCGATGAGATCATCTTCGAATAGATACTTATCGGCAGCCCTGATGTCCAGGGGCGACTTGCCCGCCTTTACCCTCAAGTCGCTTATTCTCTCCAGGTTTTCATAGTATGTAGTCAGCGGATTGACGTAGATGGGCTCGGCAGCAACGCTATCAAAACTCATGACATCGGCCAAGGCGGCGCCGGTCACCACAACCTGCGAAACGTCTTTTTGAATGGGCACCGAGAAAGCCATGCGCTGCTCGCGCTCAGAGGTAACCACGACCGGGTGGGCGATGAAGTCGCCAAGTCCCTGGGTCAAGGCGGCCTCAAGCTGGTCCGGTCGCATCGGAAGGAAGACAACACGGACCGGCAGTTTTCCGGTCTTCAGTTTCTGGTTAGCGAAGCGGTCGAACTCCAGCAGCGACTCGTATTGAATTCCATGAGGCCGGCCTGAAAGATAGAAGAAGCCAATCGGGTCGATGATGACTAACGCCCGGATGACGCGCGCTCTTACCATCTCGTCCAGATCGCCGGTGCGCTTTCCAAAGTTTGCGGGCAACACCAGTGTTCTACGCCCTGACTCCACTGTCGCGCCGTATTCGTTGGGAAGCAGAGATCTTGAGGCCTCGGAGGTCTGCTGTTTTTCGCAAGCCACGAGAGCAAGCCATGCGGTGGAAACCAGTATGCGCAGCGTTCGATGCTGCCCGGAGCGGCGTTTCTCAATTTGACACGTCATGTCGTTGTCCTTTCCGCGCGGTATAGAGTTCCGATGGGGACACGATTGGTGTCTGTAATACTTGATGTCACGGGCTGGCCATCCCGCTGTAGAAAATCTGCAACGGGTTGGGAAAGGGCGTTACGGGAAACAGACCTGCCTTAGCAGAACCTTCCTCGCAGACGACTGATGATCATTGAGTGTGGCGCGTTCCCGCTTACCACAACTCGCTGCAACGCGAAGGCCTTAGGGCAGAAGTCCCGCCTCGCGGCAGGCGTTCCTTAGTCGTTTACCCACTGAAGGCGCGCATCCGGAGAACTGCGGCGGGTAAGTGACTACCGTCTTCGGATCCTGTCTCGCGCCCACAATCACTCCGAACCACGGAATCATCATCTCTTCCCACGTTTGATCGCCCCACCAGACATCCCTCGTCGGGTCGGGGTTGAGGCGATTATTCGCAGAGTTGTCGAAATGAGCCGTGACCTCCAGTTTGCCGCCCCTCGGCACAGAAATCGGCTCAGCGGTCTCGTATGCCATTTGCCAATTGAAATCCCACCTGATGCTCAGAAGAGTCGTCGAGCCGCCGTCGGGATATGTCAACCGATATGTCATATCTTTCCCCCGCAAATGCATGTGGGGCAGGAACCAAACCAGCTCGGCATCCGCCCCGAAAACGACTTCGGTGCGGGTAGCCCAATTGGGATCCCCCGCGGGAATACGGAAGTTAGCCTGGTCGCGCAATGCGGTAGGACCGACGGTCAGAAAGCGGCGCTCCGGTAGTTCCTTCGTCAACGTGAACCCGATCCGCGTCTGATCCGTAGTAGCTGTGCCGTTGGGGGTGTAATGGACCTGGATGAACAGGTCGGACCCGGCCGGAATCAGCTTGGCCGCGTGGTATGGCCGGTAATCCATGGGTGACGCTCCGGGCACGTAAACGGCTTCCACGCCCACGAGGCCTCGCAGGCGGTCGTCGGGCGATATGCGATTAGTAGCCACACCCGCTACGTCGCGATTCTGCGGCTGCGTTTTCGGCACACCGTACTGGACGCCATGGCGATGCGGCACCACGGAGACAATTACGTGATGCACCACCGAGCGATTCCCGGGGCGAATCTCGATCGAGGTAACCCACGTGTCTTTCTTGAACCCGCTGGGCACCACAATATCCGTTAACTCCACCGTTCCTTTAGCAGGAACAGCGACAGGCTGTGGCAGGGAAACCACGGCATCGGGCGGAATCGTCCAACTCTCGCTCCATTCGAGTGGAGCCGGCCGGTCATGCGGATCCCCTTCGGAGGCACCGCCATCCACCCACGCCGTAAGTGTTTCGATCTCGCCCTGCGTTAGCGCGGGTTCATTGCGAAAATGGCCGTAGCGGGAGTCCGCCGACCAAGGCGGCATCTTTCCAGTCAGGACCGCGACTCTAATCGCTTTGGCCCATGGCCGCGTGCTCTCATAAGTCAGAAAGGACATGGGAGCTGCCTGGCCCGGGCGATGACAGGCTTGGCAGTTCTTTTGTAAGATCGGCAATACGTCACGGTTGAAAGTGACAGGGTGGGAAAATTCGCCAGCGCGCGTTGCCACGGCCAGCATGACGAAGGCGCTGAAAGCTACAAGCCACGTTCGAGCTGGTAGCGGCTGCCGCATCCCTTGATCCCGAGTATGCCACAGATCAAACCGCCGACAGTCTGGATCCGATGGTCCATTTATCTGGGTCTCCTGTACGGCGGTTTCTCCGTGATGGCTGTAGCACTGAAGTGGCTCGCTGCGCGTTCCGAGGTATGGGCCGATCTTGGAGGCACACTGGTCTATTCCAGCAGCCGGGTTAAAGGGGAAGCCATCGCGGTGGTGATCATCATGCTGCTGGCCTGGCTTGCGCCGCAGTTCGGCAGGCGGCACTTCGCCACATGGGAAAAGAGGTTTGCGCGGTTCGCGGCGCATCGCAGGCAGGCGATCTTTGTGGCGGCTGTTCTTCCGTTGCTGGTGCGTGCGGCACTGCTACCGGCTCTTCCGGTGAGCCGGCCATATCAGCCGGATGAGTTCGGGCACCTGTTGCTGGCCGATACCTTTGCCTCCGGCCGCATTACCAATCCGACCCATCCGATGTGGCCTTACTTTGAAACGCTTTATGTGTTTCATCAGCCCACCTACACGTCCCTCTACCCGATAGCGCAAGGTCTCGTTATGGCGGTGCCGCTCGCTCTAAGCGTAAGCCCCTGGTGGGGAGTCTGGGCCAGTATGGGCCTGATGTGCGCTGCCCTTGCCTGGATGCTCCAGGGGTGGCTGCCTCCCAAGTGGGCGTTTCTGGGTGCGCTGATCGCCGGATTCCAATTGGCTATCGCCACTTATTGGATGAACAGCTACTGGGGCGGCGGCATGAGTGCGTCAGGCGGCGCGCTGCTGCTGGGGGCATGGCCGCGCCTGCTACGCCAGCCGCGCGTGTGCGACGCCTTCCTTGCCGGTTTGGGCGTTGCGATCCTCTCGCAAAGCCGCCCTTTCGAGGGCGCTCTGCTGACGCTGCCCGTCGCTGGGCTACTGCTCTACCGCCTCGTGCGCCACACGGCCCGGAACCTGCGCGTGCTCGCCGCGCTCACAACTTCCGCTGCCGCGATCGCCGGGGGCACGCTTTACTACAATTGGCGCGTAACCGGCGATCCCTGGCTGTGGCCCTACCAACTGCATCAAAAGATCTATGGCACTCCGCCGAATCTGCGCGGCACCGCGCCTGTTTTAACCGCTTCGCGTGCAGCTGTGCAAAAGGATATTCGGCAAAACTTCGAATGGCAACTCGACCTTTTTCAGGCGCAATCGACATGGAGAGGCTTGCTGGCGTCTCTTCCGGGAAAGGCCGGAATCTTCTGGGATTTCTTTCTGCAGCCGATTTACAGCCTGCCGCTATTGTTCCTCCCTCTTTCACTCCGCCGCCGCGGTGTTTGCTTTGCACTCTGCACCGCCGTGTTTGGCCTCGCCGCGGGATTCGCGATGTATCCATTCTTCTTTCCGCATTACGCAGCGCCGCTGTACGGGCTGGTGCTGGTGTTGATGCTCGAAGGCGCGCGGCGCATGCCCGCCGCGCTGTTTCCCTGGTGGGTCGTCGTGGCCGCCGCCAGTTGCCTTAGCTTGATAGCCGGTTCCGCGCTGGCGCCGGATGTGGCCATCGAAGCCACAACCCCCCGCAGCCAGATCGAGCAGACCCTCAAATCCCGCGGCGGCAAGCACCTTGTGCTGGTCGACTATACAGAATCCCATAACTATCACCATCCGTGGATTTACAACGCCGCCGATATCGACCGCTCAGCGGTTGTCTGGGCGCGAGAAATGGACCCGCCGCGGATGGCGCCCTTGCTTGACTACTACCGAGATCGCAGTGTGTGGCTGGTGAGGGTAGGCGACGACGAGAGTGTGCCGGAGTTGGAACCGTATCGGCGGGTAGAGCCTGGCGCACGAAGGTGGTGATGACCAATGCCATTCAGGCCGGTGCCGGTGGCAACTATGACCACGGCGTGGCAGTAGTGGCCCCCTACTGGCGAAGGCGGGGCGACCGGCGATCGCAGACCGAAACCCGTCGCTCGCCGATTTCCACTGTGTGTCTGCCGATTCGCACTCGGCCGCGCGGCAATACGTTGTTAGATTCTCGCTTAGGGAGGGGCAATGAATCGCGCGTCTGGAGAAAAAGCATACAAGGGTCTAGGGATGGAGGGTGTCACCGCGAGATGGTACGCCGCTGTTACACGCAAATCGATGAACGAATTCGTCACCCTGGCGCAACGCGTCGCAGAAAAGCTGCCGCCAGGAAGCCGAGTTCTGGAAATCGCGCCCGGGCCGGGGTACTTCGCGATCGAATTAGCGAAGCTCGGGAACTACCGGATCACCGCAATTGATATCAGCCACACATTCGTTGAAATCGCTCGACGAAACGCAATGGAGGCGGGAGTTGAAGTTGATTTCCGACAGGGTGATGCTGCGAACATGCCCTTCGAGCCCGGGTCGTTTGATTTCCTGATTTGCCGTGCTGCCTTCAAGAACTTCACCCGACCGGTTCGGGCGCTCGAAGAAATGCATCGCGTTCTCAAGCCGGGTGGCCGCGCTCTCATCATCGACTTGAGGAAGGATGCCTCTAAAGAATCAGTTAACGAAGCCGTTGATCGCATGTGCCTGAACAAGCTCAACACGCTTATAGCGAAGTTGGCTTTCCGATTCATGCTACTCCAGCGAGCCTATACACGAATCGAATTTGAACAGTTGCTATCACAAACGAAGTTCGATTCCGTTGAAATCCGCGAGGACCCTATAGGCCTCGAATTATCGCTGCAGCGGCACGCGCCACGTAATTCCAGCGTTTTATCAGCTTAGGCTCCGGAGCAGCGTTTCGACGGAATTCGCAGACGCAAGCGAGCTGCCTTACCCCAGCGGGCGGCAGGTTTCGACGCTACGGGTGACGCCAATCCTCTCAATTTTCCCTGAATCCCTGCAATGGCTTGCGCCCCCTCCGGCTTGGTGGTGGCTGTCGGAGTAATACCGTGGAGTTGGAACTGGATGGTACATGCTTTCCTCATCGAGGCGAGTCCTTCTCGCCTACAAGAATTTTGCTGCGAATCGCAATATCAGCCACATCGGTCTGGGTGTGGCGGCTATGAATACGGCCAAAGTGCTGCGGCGCGAAGACTTCGCGGTGGATGTTCTGCCCATCGTAAATGCCGCTGAGTTGCGCACGCGGCTGAATCCGAATGTTTCCCACGTCGTGGTGTCAGCTCCGTGGATTCCTACGCCGGACTGGCAGCGCATGGTAGCCGAGCACTCCGATATCCGCTTCGCGGTGAACTGCCACTCGAACGTCGGATTCCTGCAGGCGGACGCCAGCGGCGTCCGGCTGGTTCGCGAAGCCATGGAGGTGGAGCGCGGGACGTGGAATTTCCATGTGGCCGGCAACAGTCTGAAATTCTGCCGCTGGGTTACGGATGCGTATCGGACACCCTGCCAGTACCTTCCGAACCTGTATTACCTCGATGGTCCGCCGCCGCGCCGGCCGTTGTTTTCCGGCAACCACCTGCGGATCGGCGCTTTCGGCGCTACGCGGCCGCTCAAGAATTTCATGAGCGCCGCGGGGGCAGCGGTGGAAGTCGCTGCCCAGTTGCACGCCAACCTGGAGCTTTGGGTTTCGGCCGGGCGAGCGGAGGGCGGCGGCGGGATCCTCGAAGCAGTCAACGCCATGATCTCCGGCCTCCCCAATGTCAGGCTGGTCGAATGCGGCTGGCAGAGCTGGCCGAAGTTCCGGACCACGGTCCGTCATATGCACCTGCTGCTACAGCCCAGCTACACCGAGTCCTTCAACATGGTGACTGCCGATGGCGTGGCCGAGGGCGTCCCGTCCGTTGTATCCGAAGCCATCGACTGGGCGCCAGATCACTGGAAGGCGCCCATCGACGACGTCCACCAGATGGCGCGTGTGGCCCGCTATCTGCTGGCCGACCCGCATGCCCCGGAAGACGGCCTTCGGGCGCTCGAACGCCACAATAGCGACGGGCTGGAAGCCTGGAAAGCCTTCCTGGCAGCGTAATCGTGGCGCGCTCATTGGCGCACGCGTTCGGCTGCTTCCCTGACGAGGAGGCCCATCTTGGGACGGGATGGCTCGAAGGCCGGTTTCAGGCCGTACTCCTCCAAGGCTTCGGTCGTGGTGGGACCGATGGAGCCGATCATTGTTTTCCGCAGAGCGTCCAATAGCTCCCGGGCGATTCCCTGCTCCTCTGCCACGCGCATCAGGTGCACGATCTGTACCGCGGTTGTAAACAGCACGATCGAGAAATCTCCCGCTGCCAGGCG
Source organism: uncultured Solibacteraceae bacterium (assembly GCA_964556085.1). Lineage (GTDB taxonomy): Bacteria > Acidobacteriota > Terriglobia > Bryobacterales > Bryobacteraceae > PSRJ01. The sequence goes on along the minus strand of CAZKVF010000344.1, from coordinate 5,818 downwards.
GCGCGCGCTCTCGCGCAGCGGCTCGAGATCTTCCGGTAGGTCCCACTGATAGACGCGCACGGCCGTTACAGCGGCGCCCCGCGCACGCAGGCCGTCGAGTAGTTCGGGGCTCGACCGGCCATACTCCTGTACCGCGATGCGGCGCTCCGGGCGCCCTTCCGTAACCGCCAATACCTCGCGCCAGGTATGCGGCTCCGGCGCGCTGAGCGCGGGTGCGACGTTCATTTCCCGGAGCGCTGCGGCTGGCTTCGGGCCACGCGCCACCACGGTTATCCGGCGCAAAGCCTCCGCGAAAGCCGCAGGCGGGTGCCGCGTGGCCAGCAAGCGGCTCAATTGCCGCGTTCCAATCCCGGTGAGCAGGATCATCATATCGAAGCCGCCGGTAAGCAATTGCTCGCCAAAAGCAAACGCTTCGCGATTCTCCTCGAGCGGAACCTCGCGCATGGAAGGGGCTACGAACGGTTCTCCACCCTGGCGGCGGATCAATTCGGACATCTCCGCGGACCGCCTGCTCTCAAAAGCTGCTACGAGCAAACCTTCAAACGGCATGACTTGATTGTGGCGTGATTATTATTAACAGGGGTGAATTGTGAACAGGCGCACAGAAGCCTCCAGCGATTTTTGAGACTATGGTTCCCACTGGAAAAACACAGGAATGGCCGCAGGTACCCAGGCCCGCTTGCAGCAGGCTTTTGAAGTTCTCTCCGACGCTCCGATCCCGTGCCACGAATTGGACGAAGAAGGGAGAATCGTGCGCATCAATGCGGCGGGCTGCCGGCTGTTAGGTCTACCCGAAGATCAGATCCTCGGCCAATATGTTTGGGAGTTCGTGGCGGAGGAAGAGCGCGATGTCAGCCGTGAAAGGATATTGCGAAACCTGGACGGCAATAGATGGGTGGGAGCGGTTGAAAGGCACTGGGTCCGGCCGGACGGCAGCCGGATAGCACTGGAAATCCACACCTGCCAGATCCGGGGGACAGCCGGCCGGATCTTAGGCTTGCGCACCTTCCTGCTGGATGTGACGGCGCGTAAGCAAGCCGAAGATGCGCTGCGGAAGGTCCAGGAAAGCCTGGAAAATCGGATTCGCGAACGGACTGCGGAACTCGAGCTGGCGAACGAGTTCCTGCGCCGCGAGATGGAGGAACGCCGCGAAGCGGAAGAGCAGCGCCGGCGGCTCGAGACGCAGGTCCAACATACCCAGCGCCTGGAAAGCCTCGGTGTGCTGGCGGGCGGAATCGCCCATGATTTTAATAACCTGCTGGCCAGCATCATGGGATACGCCAGCCTCGTGGCTGCCGACCTCCCCGACGACTCCACCGCTCGCCAGAGTATCGAACGGGTCTTGATGGCGGCGCGCAGCGCGGCGGACCTCACCCAGCAGATGCTGGCTTACTCCGGCCGCGGAACCTTCGTGCTCGAAGCAGTGAATGTGACTCAGTTGATCGAGCGCGTCGCCCGCCTGCTGGAGTCCACTATCCCGAAAAAGGCAAGCCTGCGCCTGCACCTGGCCGCGGGTCTTCCGTGTATTCACGCGGATTCCAGCCAGATCCAGCAGGTCGTCATGAATCTGATCACTAACGCCGCCGAGTCGCTGGTCGAGGGCTATGGCGCGGTGGACGTCACCACCGGGGTGGAATGGGTTGATGCCGGCCAGCAGCCGGCGACCGAACGGGGCGAGAGCCTGGTGCCGGGCGAGTACGTGTTTTTGGAAGTGAAGGACTCGGGCTGCGGCATGGACCCCGCAACACTGAACCGCATTTTCGATCCGTTCTTCACGACCAAGTTTACGGGGCGGGGCCTGGGTCTGGCCGCGGTTCTCGGCATCGTGCGCGGCCACCACGCAGGTATTCACGTCGAGAGCCGCCCGTCGGAAGGAACTACCTTCCGCGTCTTGTTCCCCGCGGTTGCGGTTTTGGAAAGTGATCAGGCTAAGGATCCGGCGGGCTTGGAGCCATGGACTGGGGAGGGAACGGTCCTGGTGGTCGAGGATCAGGCTCCGGTGCGCGATTTGGCGCGTATGATCCTGGAGCGGTCGGGGCTTACGGTGCTGACGGCCGAAGATGGCAGGCAAGCCGTGGCCGTCTTTACAAAGTATGTTCGCGACGTGCACGCCGTGTTGCTCGATCTGAGCATGCCGGGTATGGACGGAGTGGAAGTGTTGCAGTATATGACCGGCCTCGCGCCCGAGATTCGAGTCGTGCTGTGCAGCGGGTACAACGAACAGGATGTGAATGCGCGGCTGGACGGTCTCAGGCCTGCCGGTTTTTTGCGAAAGCCGTATCATCCCTCCGAATTGTTGGAGCGCCTGCGGGCGATCTGGTAGCTGGGGCAGGCGATCTTGTCGCTGCTAGCCCGGTGAATCGTCGCTGCGGCGCTTTTCGCTGCCGGTCCATTCTTCGCCCGAGCGCAATGTCGCACAATAAAGAGAGTGCGAATTCTGCTGGCGGAAGACGATGCCCGCGTCGCCGGTTTCCTGGCTAAGGGTCTGCGCGAGGAGGCGTATGCCGTGGATGTCGCGCGTGACGGCGAGGCGGCCGTGTACCTGGCAAGCGTTAATGAGTATGACCTGATCATCCTCGATGTGATGCTGCCGGTGAAGGATGGCCACGCTGTCTGCCGCGAACTGCGCGGTGGAGGCGCGCGCGTCCCCATCCTGATGCTCACCGCGCGCGGCAGCGTGGACGATCGCGTTGCCGGCCTGGACAGCGGCGCTGACGATTACCTGACGAAGCCCTTCGACTTCAAGGAACTGCTCGCCCGGCTGCGCGCCCTTTTGCGGCGTTCCGCGGTTTTTCGGCCGCCCGTGGTGCGGGTAGGCGACCTTTCGATGAATACGGCTAATCATGCCGTGGCGCGGGCCGGACGCCCGATCAGCCTGACCGCCAAGGAGTACGCGCTCCTGGAGTTTCTGATTCTCAACCAGGATCGCGTGGTCGGCCGGGAGCAGATCGCGCAACACGTGTGGGATGAAAATTTCGATCCACTTTCGAACGTGATCGACGTGTATATCAAGCGGCTCCGCGCGAAGCTCGACGCGGGCGCCTCGCGGCGGTTGATCCATACGCGGCGCGGCGAGGGCTACCTTTTTAGCGCCGCCCGGGACTTGGCCAATGACTAAGGGCTTGGAGCCCGCGAAAAGCGAGGAGAACCGCTCCCTAACGCGAGAGCGCGCTAACGCGGTCGCGGCTTCGATCCAGCCGGTAGCAGTGTCCGCGAGCCGTACTGGTCTGCGGGCACGCGTTCGCCTGCCCGTCCTGCTCAAAAGCTTGCGGCTGCAACTGACGGCCTGGTATCTGGCCTTTTTCTCGGCCCTGTTCATCCTCTTCTGCCTCTTGCTCTACGGGACCCTGGCTCGCGCCCTCGAGCGACGCCTGGACGAAAAGCTGGCTTCCCAAGCCACTACTGCCGCGGCTCTCATGCGCGAAGAGCTTGATGAAATGGGTGGTGATGGACCGCGCGCGGCCTCCGACGTCCTTTCGGAAATGCAGCCGAGCGCCACCGCGATTGTCATCCTCGAGCAAACCGACGTGCTGGCTGCCTCCAGTCCGATTGCGGGAAATGAACTGCGGGCGAAAGCCGCGCAGTTTCTCCTGGATCCTTCATCCGACGCTGTCTGGGCTCTTTCCGAGTGGGGCAATAATGGGGCGCGCGGCGCGGCGCACCAGTTTACGCGAGCGGGCCGGACCTATATCGCCGCCGCCATTGAGCCGCGCGATTCCATCATCCAGCAGCTCGGAGTGGTTCGCAAAGCGCTGTGGTTCATGCTGCCGCCCCTTCTGGCGCTGGCAGGCCTCGGTGGATATCTGCTTACGCGCCGCGGCCTCGCGCCGTTGAAAGCCATGGTGGAGCAAAGCCGCAAAATCACCGGTGAAAGCTTGAATACCCGTCTCGAGGTAGGCCACGCCGCCGAAGAACTGAGCGCGCTCGCGGTTTCTTTCAACGAATTGCTGTCGCGACTCGACCATTCTTTTGACAGCATGCGCCGCTTCGTGCAGGATGCCTCGCACGAGATTCGCACACCCCTGGCTGTGATTCGTGGCGAAGCGGACGTGGCTCTGGCAAACAGCCGCAGCGCCGCCGAATATAAAGAGTCGCTCATCGTCATCCAGGAGGAGTCGCGGCGCCTTTCCCGCCTCGTGGAAGACCTCCTGAATCTCGCCCGCGCCGATGCGGGCCATGTTCAGCTCCAGGTTCAGCAACTCTACATCAACGACCTGCTGGCGGACTGCTGCCGTTCGCTGCAGCCGCTGGCCGCTGCCCGGAAAATTCAACTCGAATGCCAGGCCGGCGAAGACGTGGCCCTGGAAGGCGACGAAGAACTGCTGCGCCGCATGATATCCAACCTGATCGACAACGCCATCCGGTACACGACGCCGGGAGGGAAAGTGAGCGCCGCCATCGAGACGGATGGGCTGGAAGTTCGCGTTCGCGTGACCGATACGGGAGTCGGAATTTCTCCCGAAGCGGCCGGGCACGTCTTCGAGCGCTTCTATCGCGTGGACCAGGCGCGATCGCGCCAAAAATCGGACACGCTATCCGGCGGATTCGGTCTGGGCCTTTCGATTGTGAAATGGATCGCGGACGCGCATCACGCCGCGGTCGAGCTGACCAGCCGGCCGGGCGCGGGCAGCACCTTCACGGTGCGGCTGCCGCGGGCCACGGTCCCCTAGCAACTTGTGGGGCACGCGCTTTCGCCTGCCAACAGATTTTTCCCCAGCGATTGACGACGGAAGCGCCTGTCTCACCCTGCGGTTTCTTGACAGGACCGACCGGTCGTGCTATTTTCGGAGAGCCATGGGACACGCGGCGACCACGCGCGAGCGGATTCTGGAAGAAGGTCTGGCGCTGATGAGCCAGTCCGGGCTCGGAGGCGTGACCCTGGGAGTGCTTGCCGGACAGACCGGGATGTCGAAGAGCGGGCTCTTTGCGCACTTCCGCTCCAAAGAGGACGTCCAGGTCCAGCTGCTGGAGCACATGGCGCGGTTGGCAAACGGGCGCGTAGTCGAACCCGCCATGAAGGCTGCCGAGGGCCTGCCGCGCCTGCGGGCGCTGGTGCGGAATTGGTTCGGATGGGCCGAGCGCGCCGGTTTGCCCGGTGGATGCCCGGTCGCAGCGGGATTGTTTGAATTCGATGATGTCGAAAGCCCGGTGCGAGACAAGATCCTCGAACTCGAGAGTCACTGGCGCGGCCTGCTGACAGGACTGGTGGCACGGGCCGTGTCACTGGGACATCTGCGCCGCGGCCTCGATAAGAGCCAGTTCGTTTGGGAACTTTGCGGGATTTATCTGAGCCATCATGCGGCCCATCGGTTCTTGCGGGCGGCCGACGCCGGCCGACGGGCCAATATCGCATTCGAGTCGCTAGTCCGGCGCTCCCAGCCTGCGGCAGCAGCCGGGAAGACGCGTAAGCAAGGCAACCGTAGAACGGAAAGGAGAAAGCCAGTATGACGTTGTCTTTTATCGCCGGCTACTCTGTAGCCGATGTATTCGCACCGATCGGCGTCGCGATGGTGTGGATCACCTTGATGTCACTGGTCAATGAGCCGATGCGCCGGTCCTTGATGGCCATACTCGCCGCCGGCGCCGGGGCTGCTTACATCAGCGGCGGGGCTGCGGGCGCCTGGGAGTTACCGTTTACCGTGGTCATGGCTGTGTGCTCATACCGGGGACTCGCATCTTACCGATTCACAGGAATCGCGTGGCTGCTTCACACCGCCTGGGATGTCGTTCATCATTTGACCGGGCATCCCATTATTCCTTTTTACGCAACATCATCGCTCGGCTGCGCCATCTGTGATCCGGTAATCGCGCTCTGGTG
>CAZKVF010000343.1:0-7096 GCA_964556085.1 uncultured Solibacteraceae bacterium | reverse complement strand
CCCTGCACCTGTGCCCTGACTTCGTAATCTCCGACAGGAAGAGCGGGCGCGCTGTAAAGGCCTGCGGCGTTAGTCACCAGAGATCGCGCGGTTCCAGTGGCTTTGTCAGTGATCGTTACCGTCACATTGGCCATGGCCGCTCCCGATTGATCGGTGACCAGTCCCGTAATAGTGCCCGTGGGCGCTTGCGAATAAACAAGAAAGCTCAACGCAAGCAACGCGCATACTGCTACGCACGATTTCGATATAAAATACGGCATTCTACTTCCCCCTGATTCAGGCTTCTCCACACCGACCGAGCGATCGGTAGGTGGAGTAGAAATATCAAAGTTTCGCGTGCTTGTCAAACGGAAGGTTACGAGGGTTACCTCGCCTTGCGGCGACTAGCCGGCCGATGATAGCATAGCCCCAATTCCTGTGTAACAGTCCTTACGGGGAGATTTGCTTATGCTCGAGTATCGCTACCCGGCCTGCGTGCTTTTGCTGACTTTGGCAACCTTCAGCGCCTGCAACCGGAGTGCGGCAATCGATGACACGCGGCTGAGGGACGCGGATCGCGATGAGGCCAATTGGCTTCAGTATGGGCGAACGTACGATGATCACCGCTACAGTCCGCTGAACCAGATCAACGAGCAAACAGTCGGAAAGCTTGGCCTGGTGTGGAGCCGGGAACTCAACACCACGCGCGGCCTGGAAGCCACGCCGCTGGTGGAGAATGGCGTGATTTATACAACGGGCTCCTGGAGCGTGGTTTATGCCATCGATGCCCTCACCGGCGACATCCGGTGGACGTATGACCCGAAAGTTCCGAGGGAACGCGGATATTTCATCTGCTGCGACGTGGTTAACCGGGGTGTGGCCTTGTATCACGGCAAGGTATACGTCGGCACTCTGGATGGACGCTTGATAGCGCTGGATGAGCGTACGGGTGTGCCGGTTTGGAGCGTCATGACGGCTGATAGCGCCAAGCCGTTATCGATTACCGGCTATCCGCGGATCGCCAAGGGGATGGTTGTCATCGGCAACGCGGGCGCGGAGTATGGCATTCGGGGGTATGTCTCCGCTTACGATGCGGAGACCGGGAAAATGGCCTGGCGCACCTACACGGTGCCGGGAGATCCCTCGCGCGGCTTCGAATCGAAGGCCATGGAGAACGCCGCGAAAACCTGGGGCGGCCAATGGTGGACCGCCGGCGGTGGCGGCAGCGTATGGGAAGGAATTGTTTACGATCCCGAACTCGACATGCTGTATTTCGGTACAGGCAATGCCACTGCCTGGTACCGCGCGCTTCGCGGCAACGGCCAAGGTGACAGCCTGTATACCGCGTCGATAATGGCCGTACACTGCAACAACGGCGAGATCGCCTGGTATTTCCAGACCACGCCCGGCGACAATTGGGATTATGATGCCACCCAGCCGCTGCTCCAAGCCGACCTGACGATCGGAGGCCGGCCGCGGAAGGTCATCATGCAGGCCAATAAGAACGGCTTCTTTTACGTGCTCGACCGCGTCACGGGAGAATTTATTTCGGGCTCCCAATTTGTCAGTGGTGTCACATGGGCTTCCGGACTCGATGCTAAGACCGGACGCCCGACCGAAACGCCGGAGGGATACGCGGCTCTCAAGCCGGTGCTGGTTTCGCCCGATCCCAGCGGGGCGCATAACTGGAATCCCATGGCGTTCAATCCGAGCACCGGATTTGTTTACCTCCCCGCGAAGACAGGCACGCAGTTCGTGCATGCGCCCGATCCCAACTGGAAGTACGATGCCGAGCGCAGTAACCTTGGCATCGACCAGTTGTACGAAGGGCCGCTCAACGCCAAGCTGCGGTCATCGCCGCCGCCCACAGGAGAGTTGCTGGCATGGGATCCGGTGAACCAGAGAGCCGCCTGGCGGGTGAGCTATCCGGTTGTGGAAGGTGGAGGCGTGCTTACCACGGCGGGGAACCTGGTACTTCAAGGACGCTCGGATGGTGTGCTGACGGCCTATCGCGCCACCGACGGCAAGCAACTTTGGCAGGCGGACGCCGGCACCGGCATCATGGCGCCGCCGGTCACTTACCTGGTTGGCGGTGTTCAGTATGTGTCCGTCATGGCCGGCTGGGGCGGTTCATCGGGATTGTTCAATGCTCCCGGGTCGGGCAAGGTGAAGCCGGGTTACGGACGCATCCTGACTTTCAAGCTGGACGGCAATGCAGCACTCAAAGCTCCGTTTTACGGCCATAAGGAACCGCCCGTGCCGGCAATTCCTGTGAATGCCTCGCCCAAGATGGTCAATGACGGCGGGCTTCTTTTCAATGGCGAGTGCGCCGGATGTCACGGCATCAATGCCGTGGCGGGCCCCTTGCCCGATCTCAGGTACGCGAGCAAGGCGATACACGAGCACTTCCAGGATATTGTTCTGGGGGGCGCCCGCGCCTCGCTCGGAATGCCCTCTTTCCAGAAAATCCTTACCGCCGGCCAGGTTCGGGCGATCCAGGCCTACATTCTGTGGCGCGCCCGCGAATCGGCAAAGGCGGCATCGAACTAAGCGAAGCATGATGCGAATTCCCTTGGTATTTATCGCGGCAGCGCTGGCGATTCCGGCATCTGCCCAATGGGTGAACTATCCGACGGCAGGAATTCCACGGGGACCGGAAGGCAAGCCGAACCTCACCGCGCCGGCGCCGCGAACCGCCGATGGCAAACCGGATCTCTCCGGCGTCTGGCAAGCCGAATCGCAGGAGTTCTTCATGAACCTCGCTTCGGGTCTCAAAGACGGCGAGTTATCCATGCAGCCTTGGGCTAGCGCTTTGCAGCGACAGCGCGTCGAAAGAGATCACGGGGAGGACCCATTGGCGCGGTGCCTGCCCCATGGTGTGCCCAGGATTAATACCAACGGGCTTTTCCCGTTCAAGATCATTCAGACACCCCAGGAGATCGTGATCCTGTACGAGCAACTGTATCTGTTCCGGCAAATTTTCCTCGATGGGAGAAGGCTGGCGAGCAATCCTAACCCGGCGTGGCTGGGTTACTCGACGGGCAGGTGGGACGGCGACACCCTAGTAGTAGAAACGTCAGGATTTAATGACAAGACCTGGCTGGATACGGAAAGAGGTCATCCCGCGACGGAGGCGTTGCACGTAACCGAGCGTTTCCGGCGCGGGAGTTTCGGAACACTGGAAGTCGTGGCCACGATCGACGATCCGAAAGCTTACACCAAGCCCTGGACTACTAAAGCCCAGAAGATGAATTTGCAGCTTAATACGGATATCCTGGAATTCATCTGCGCGGAAAACGAACGCGATCAATCGCACATGCCGGGGCAGAAGTAGGCCGTACTGGCGGAGAAATAAGCCCGCCGATGAACACCGATTAACGCCGACCCTGACATCTGTTCTATCCGCGTTAATCGGCGGCTGAAATTGTGTCGTCCTAACTACGCGTCCCCGGTCGGAATGATCCCCGCATTCTCCATCATGAGAATCACCGTCCGCTCGGGCGCGCGAGTGCGGTGCAAGGTCCCTTTCGGCACGACGAATCCCTGCCGTGGGGACAACGCCACGACCCGGTCTTCCAGGTCGATCAAGAGCTGCCCTTCGACGACATAGAAAAACTCATCGTCGTTGGCGTGTTTGTGCCAGTGATACTCGCCGCGAATCACGCCCAGACGTACGACCGAGCTATTTACGCGGCAGAGCGTCTGGTTATACCAGGGATGAGTGGCCGCGCCGGAGAGCGCGTTCTCGTCGATCACTTCGAGCGGCTGAAAACGAAGATCGAGATGCGTGTCGTAAGGATAAGCTTGGGTGTCGCTCATGGTCTATTATCCTTCGGCGGATCGGGCGTTTAATGTAAATTGGGCGCTTTGGCCAGGCCTACGTTGCCCCAATCGTTCAGGCTCGTAACCCGCCCCTCGATTTCGCGTACTTCGAAATGAACCTGGCCGCCGCGCACGTCAGCGAGCGTGTGGCCGAAGAACCAGCCATCTTCGTAACGGCCGGAAAGCCGCAGGTGCCCGCCCGCGCTGGGCAGCGAGACATAGGAGATGCCGTCGAGCTCCATGTGCAGCATCTCGTGAATATGGCCTGCAACGACGTACCGCACGCCGTATTTCCTGGCGAGGCGGTGCAGCGCGGAGCTGGTATTCTTTAAGGCCACATCCACGACCCAGGAGGGCCGGTGCGAAACGATAAACTTCACCGGCTGGCCGGGGTGCGCCGCCAGATCGCTTTCCAGGAAGTTCATCTCCTGCACGGAAAGCAAGTCGGAGCGGCTGTTGTCCAGGATGGTGAAGTGCGCCTGAGCATAATCGAAGCTGTAATGAAGCGGGTGCCCAGAATACTGCTGAAAAAGCTTCTCGGAAAGGGGCGACCAAACATCGTGGTTACCGGGCGTGAGATATAAAGGAATGCGCTGGTATGGCTGCAGCGTGGCGCGAACCTGCCGCCACTCGCCCTCCGCTGCCGCGTCATCGAGCCCCTGTATGGTATCGCCCACGCTTACCACAAAAGCCGGGTGTTCGGCCGCAATCTGGCGCCAAATACGTTCGTACACACCCGTCTGGGCTTCTCCGGTCCGGTCGCCCAGGAGGACGAAACGGAACGACCCGTCCGGCGGCGCCGCAACCAGCAGCGACAACAGACATGCCAGGGCCGCTCCAACTACCTTCGGCAAATATCGCCGCCTCTTGCGCCGTGAATCCTTTAACATACCCGGTCCGCCCATGGCGAACCAAGTTGGAACGGCACCAGCGCCAAAATACAGGCCGCAGTTCGACGCACTCGCCCTCAGTATACTGGGAACCGCCATGCAAAACAGCAGACCATTGGCGCTGGTGACCGGCGCTTCGAGCGGCATCGGCACCGTATTCGCCCGCAAACTGGCCGCGCGCGGATATAGCCTGATCCTCGTGGCGCGGCGGCGAGACCGCCTGGAAGCGGTCGCGACCGAATTGGGCGGCGCGGAGGTCATCGAAGCGGATCTCACCGAGGAGCCCAATCTGAAATTTGTGGAGGAACGGATCCTTGCCGCGCCCGATCTGGAACTGCTCGTCAACAACGCCGGCTTCGGCAGCATGGGGCGGTTTTTCGAAATCCCGGTGGATAGCCAGGATCGCATGCACCGTCTGCACGTGATCGCAACCGTGCGTTTAACCCATGCCGCCCTTCTCGGAATGGTAAAGCGTGGGAAGGGCGGCGTCATCAATGTTTCTTCCGTGGCGGGATTCGGGCAGAACCCCGGCAGCATCAGCTATGGCGCTACCAAAGCATGGATGAATAGCTTTACGGACGGCCTCGATATGGAATTGAAGACCGCGCGGTCGGCGGTGCGAGTCCAGGCTCTCTGCCCCGGGTTCACGACGACGGAATTTCAGGACGTCATCGGCATGGACCGGAGTCGCGTACCGGCGCGTTTATGGATGCGTGCCGAGGATGTGGTGGAGCAATCGCTTGCGGGCCTCGAATCGGGCAAGCTGTTCGTCATTCCGGGGCTGTTCTATAAGGTCCTGAGCAGAATCATCGGCTGGACGCCCCGCTGCTTACGAATCGCGCTGACGCGGCGTTACTGGCGGCCACAGCGTTAATTAGCACAACCGCAGTTGGCATGCGGAGGCGAAGCGCCTGCCCCCACCAAAATTTACTTGGCTTTCGGCAAGACCTTGAGGTTGCCAGGCAGGGTGAAAAGTTCATCCTTGAGGTCTTTGTTGATCTCGACCGAATCGGAGTACATCTCGTAAATCTTCTCGCCGTTCCGGTCGCGGTGGACATCGAAAGGCCATTTCACTCCGCTCACGTCCCGGTACTTGGCAAAAACGGTGACTTCCTGGTCGAAGTCCTTGTACTCCGGATTGCGGCGTTTGAAGACCTGGCGAATAGGTAGCTTGGTGCTCTGGCTGAAGTACACCGTCACGGTGCGGCCGTCCGAGTCGGTGATGTCCACGATTTCAACCGGAGCATTTTCAAAAACATCCGCGCCCTGGGAATAAAGCTGCAGTCCCGGTTCGCGCAGGCGCTGCCGCAGAATGTAGAAAATGTTGCGCAGCGTGCTGTCCTGGTAGTTCTCGTAGCGCATGTCGTCCAGTGGGCGCGCGCCGCGAAAGGTGATTTCCCAGCCGCCAGTGTCGGTTAACAGCACCGCGCTCGATTGGTCCTTTCCGAATGCTTGGCGCTCGCGTAAGGCAATCTTGCCCGGCACTGGCGCCAGGTAGCGAGTATAGATTCTGGCGATCGAGAGCCCGGTAAGCTGCTCGCGATAGAAGGAATATGCGCGGCCGGACTCCACGCGGTCTTCCATATTGAGAAACGCCTGGCCGCCCAGCGCTTCCAGTGCCTCATTGATCACGCGTTTGCCGCGCTCCTCGTGGGATTCGGCGGATTGGGCGAGCGTGGGGGCGAACAAGACGCCCACGCAGAGCCAGGCGGCACCGGTCCGGCAAAAACCTTGACAGGCTGAAAGCCTGTCCCACAAAATGGGCGATCTCCCGATCACTGGAGTGAAGCCTTCCCCACAGCCTTGCCCGCCTCTGGAATGGTCAAGTCGATCATTTTGACCGGAACTCCGAGCGATTCGAGAGGCTGCCCGAAATCTTTGGGATTGCCGACGGCCACAATGCTGAAGCTCGCGGGGTCCAATCGTTGCTTTGCGACCCTCAGCACGTCGGCCTTGGTCACCGCAGCCAGAGCCTTTTGATACTGATCGATAAAATCCTTTGGGTAGCCGTAATACGCATAGGTAAGCACACGCGCCAGAGTCTTCGATTTGGTATCGAATGCAAACACGAGCCCGTTCAAAGCCGTCTCTTTGGCAGTGCTCAGTTCGTCATCGGTGACCTGTGCCGTCCGGATCTTTTGTACCTCCTCTTGAATGGCACGGATGGTCTCCACAGTGGAGGCCGATTTGGTGCTCCCGGAAATCCGGAACAGACCGGGATGATCGTAATTGGCTCCCCAGTCAGCCTCGATTTCGTACGCGTCTCCCATGCGGCTGCGCACACGCTGAAAAAGCCGGCTCCGAAATCCGCCTCCCAGAATATCCGACATCACCTCGAGAGCGGGAAAATCCTTATCGCGCAGCACGCCGCCCAGTTGGCCAGCCACAAAGAAAGTCTGCGCGAC
>CAZKVF010000342.1:0-12158 GCA_964556085.1 uncultured Solibacteraceae bacterium | reverse complement strand
CGCACATGGCTACTAACGTCTCGCCGACGTTGCTGAACGAATTCACGTTCAGCTACACCACGGATCATATCTTCCTGACGCCCTCCGGGACTTGGAAGCGGCCGTCGGACATGACCATGACTGGCCTGTATGCCAACGGATTCGGCGGCAAGTTGCCCGGCATGAGCATCAATAACGGCGCGCCCTATGGAGGCGGGTTCACCGCCGACGTGGCGGGCTGGCCGTGGAACAATGCCAACCCGACCTACACTTATCGCGACCAGATCGCCAAGATCTGGGGGACGCACAACATCTATGCCGGCTTTTACTTCGCAGCCGCGCAGAAGAACGAAAACAACGGAGCAGAAACGCAGGGCTTCCTGAACTTCAGCAACTCGTCGCCGGTCAGCACGGGCAATGCCTGGGCGGACTTCCTGGCGGGCCGGGTCGCCAATTTCAACCAGACCAACGCTCAAACCAAGTACTACTACCGCTCGAAAGTGTTTGAGCCGTACATCCAGGATGACTGGCATGTGACGAAGAAGTTGACTTTGAACCTCGGCCTGCGGATGAGCGGTTTTGGCTCGTACTATGAGAAGTACAAACAGTTCTACAACTTCTTCCCGGGGCACTACGATCCCGCGCAAGCGCCTCAGATCGACGTAACGGGTAACATCACCGGCGTCCAGGGCGACCTGGTACCGGGTGTCGGCAACCCGTACATCGGCATGGTGGCCTGCGGAACTAGCGGCACACAGAGAACCTGCTACAAAGGCCACTTCTTCAACTGGGCGCCCCGCTTGGGATTTGCCTTCGATCCAGTTGGAGACGGCAGATGGGCTATCCGCGGCGGCTACGGCATCTTCTACGAGCACCTGAATGGCAATGAAGCCATCTCGGGGCTCGAAGGTTTGCCGCCGGCTATTCTCAACCCCACCCTCTACAACATCGTTGGCTATACCAATATCGGTGGCGGCGGACTAGTCGGCACCACCGGCTTGGGTGGCGGCGTTTACCCGGACCAGATGCGCTGGCCGTACGCTCAACAGTGGCACATCGACGTGCAACACGACATATTCAAGAACACTGTGGGCACCATTTCCTATGTCGGAAGCAAAGGGACCCACCTGGTGTGGCAGCGGGATATCAATCAGCTCTATCCCGTCCCCGCCAACCAGAATCCGTTCCAGCCCGGACAACCGCTTACCGATGCGCAATGCAACACGGTAACCGGCGCGTGGACCCCGAGCGTATCAGGCGTGGTCAACGGACAAGCACTCACCGGCGCGGCGGCTCAGAATCTCGCAGTGGCTTGCGGGAAGAGTCCCGCTGACCCGTATCGAAAGTACATAGGCTACGGCAACATTACCCTGGTCGAGCCCCAGGCCAATTCCATCTACAACGCCTTCCAGGCCAGCGTACGCCGGTCAGTAGGCCGCTCGCTCTTCTCGCTGGCGTATACGTGGAGCCACGCTCTTGACAACTCCTCGGACCGGTACGACGGCGGTCTCGTTGACTCGTACAACATGGCACGTAACAAGGCCAGTTCCAACTACGACATGCGCCACCTCCTGGTGATGGGCTACGTCCTGGATGCTCCATTCTTCAAGGACACCAAAACGCTTACCGGCAAGCTGCTGGGAGGCTGGCAGCTTTCGGGCATGACTACATTCCAGACGGGCCTTCCGTTTACCGTGACAGCCAACAACGGCAGCGGCGACTATGTCGGAGCCGGAGTCGGCGGAATCGGCAACGGGACCTATCCGAACGTGATCGGCGATCCGAACGCCGCGCCTCCGATCAAAAATGCGGCCAACATCAAGGGCTCGCTGCTCTACAACCCGGGGGCATTCGCTGCACCGACGGGGCTGACCTTCGGCGACGCCGGGCGCAACATCCTCTATCGCCAACAGCGCTGGAATTTCGATATGGGTCTGTTCAAGAAGTTCTTCGTGAGGGAGCAGGTCAATTTCGAGTTCCGCGCCGAAGCCTTCAACGTGTTTAACCACACACAGTTCAACAACATCAACACGGGAATTAGTTGCTACGGCGACGCGAGCACCGGCTACTCGGCAGGTGCGGCGGGTTGTCTCGACCAGAGCTTCCTTCACCCGAACAGCGCCTTTAATCCGCGCATTTTGCAGTTGGGGCTGAAGTTCATGTTCTAACCCTGCGGCGACTGGATCCCAATACGGCGGGACACCCCGAAAGAGTGCTCCCGCCGTTTTCTTTATGGATACACTGAAGCTGTGGGTTTCACTGAGCCGCGCCCGAAGGAAGCGGTAATAACGTTGTGTATTGTGCTGACGCTCGCCGTACTCCTGCCACTACACGCCGCCACTCAACCCGCTGACGCCCGCCAGGTTTTCGAGCGCGGGCAGCAAGCCCTCAATAGCGGTGACCTCACCACTGCTGAGAAAGCATTCCGGCAGGTTCTCGAAGTCGAGGCCAACAACGTGGGGGCCCACGGCAACCTGGCAGTCGTCTATATGCGCCGCCGCGAGTGGAAGCCGGCCCTGGCAGAATTGCGGGCCGCCGAGCGGCTCGCCCCCAACGTGCCGGGCATCCGGCTGAACATTGGCTTGGTTCATTTCCGACAGGCCGATTGTCCGCGCGCCATCCCGCCCTTCGAATCCGTCGTGCACGATCAACCTGAATCCACACAAGCGCGCTACCTGCTGGGTCTTTGCTACTTCTTCACAGAGCGCTACCCGGATACCGTGCAAACTCTGCAGCCCCTCTGGCCCCAGGAGTCCGGGAATCTGAATTACCTCTACGTTGTGGCCATCGCGGCGGGCAAAGCCGGACGTACGGAACTCGACCAGCAGGCCACCGCGCGCCTGATCGAGGTGGGACGGGATTCCGCGGAACTGCACCTGCTTACCGGCAAGGCTCACGTAGCGCACGCTCAGGACGACCAGGCTCTGGCCGAGTTCGCGCAAGCCGCACGCATCGACCCCAAGCAGCCCTTCGTGCATTACTTCCTGGGTACGGTATACCGCAGGCGCAACGATCTCGAACGCGCTAAGCAGGAATTTCTAAAAGATGCGGCCATCGAGCCGGATGTAGCTTACGACTACGATCAGCTCGGCGCAGTCTGTTACGCCCTCGCGCAAGTTGCCGAAGCCGAGCGTCATTTCAAAGAGGCCGTGCGCCTGGATCCAAGCCTCGGCACGTCTCACTTCGGTCTGGCGAAGATCTACAAGGAACAGGGCAAGTATGCAGAAGCGCTGACGGCGCTGGATGCAGCCGTGGCTGTCGATCCGCAAAGTTCCAGCGTGCATTATCTGCGCGGCCAGGTCCTAGCCGCCATGGACCGCCGCACCGACGCCAAGCGCGCATTCAACGAAGCCCTGCGCCTGAAGCAGGCGACGCGGGACGAACTGGAGCGCAAGATCAGCGGCCAGCATCCCTCCGACCCGCAACTGGCGCGCGAAGGACGGTAAGCGCATTTGCCGCTCGATTAAAAGATATACTTATCTTAAATGGATTTTTTCGTCTGGTCCGCTCGATCTTTTGCGATGGAGGCTTTATGAACGATCGAGGTGACGTCGGAAGACGTGAATTCTTGAAGAATGTGACCGCTGCCGGAGCCGTCGCGCTTACTGGGGCGCCCGCCATTCTCGCGCAGCGTAACGCGAATGACCGGCTGGGCATTGCCTGCATCGGCGTCGGAACTCGCGGGTACTTTCTCATGAAGCAATTTGAGGAAGTGCCGGGCGCTGAAATCCGGATCATCTGCGACCTCTATGAAGGCAACATCAAGCGGGCCAAGGAAAATTGCAAGAATCCCGATGCGCGTGTGGTGCGAGAGTGGGAAAAGGTGGTGACGGATAAAGACATTGACGCCGTCGTCATCGCAACACCGGATTTCTGGCACGCACCCATGACCATCCGCGCTGCTGAGGCGAAGAAGGACGTGTATGTGGAAAAGGGCTGGTGCACGCGGCTGGATGATGCCAAGAGGATGCGCCAGGCAATCAAGGACAACAAGGCTGTGATGCAGTTGGGCCACAACTACAACAGCATGCCCACCTTCACGAAGGCGCGTGAAATCTTCCAGTCCGGAATATTGGGCAAAGTTCCGGTGGTGCGCACCTACATCGATCGCACGGGCAGATATCCTGAGTGGCAGTTCTTCCAGGATTATGACAAGTACGAAATGCCGAAGGATGCAGGTCCGGATACCATCGACTGGCAGCGCTTCCTCGCCAACGCGCCGAAGCGGCCTTTTGATGCTCAACGGTTCTTCATGTGGCGTTGTTATTGGGACTACGGTACGGGCATCGCCGGCGATTTGCTGAGCCACCTGTGGGACTCGGTCAACATGGTGATGGGCATGGGGATTCCGGAAACCGCGGTGACACAGGGCGGGAATTACTTTTGGAAAGGCGATCGTGATGTGCCCGACATGTGGCACGTCCTGTTCGATTACCCCAAGAAGGAGCTGGCCGTCACCTTCAACTGCACGTTCAACAACACGCACCCTGGCGAAATGGCGCAGTATCTCGGCCGTGACGGGACGCTCGAGGTGGCCCCCGGGTTCTGCCGCACCTATGATGCCGAGTGGAAACCGGGCTACGAAGAGAAGCGGGCCAAGGCTCGCAAGGCAGCGGCCGACGCCGGCCTGCAGCCCTCCGAGGCTGCCGTTCCGCCCGACTATTCCTTCAAGCGCGGCGAACTTGAAGTATCCAGCCACTGGCAGAACTTTATCGACTGTGTGCGCAGCCGGGAAATGCCACGCTGCGGAGTCGACCGCGCGTTTGAAGAGGCTGCGGCTCTATTGATGTCCGTCGAAGCCTTCAAGCGCGAGAAGAAAGTGGGCTGGGACGCTGTCACGGAGCAGATCGTCTAAAGGTCCTAGCGCGATCAGAACGCTAGTACCGCTTCCTCACGCGTCGCGGCCCGGTTAAAACCTGAAACAGGGAGCGGTCTACGGTTTGTCGTTACACTACCACAGCGGCGCCAGCGGCTTCTCGACCGGCATTCTCCGTCTGGGTCAGAAGGTCAAAATCGCGAGTCGGTGTCTATGGGCAAGGATCAGTCGTAACGGCGATGGTGAAGAGGCCGGTCGACCCGCCTTCAACGCCAAGGGCTACCAATCCCACCGGCTGTGGGGCGCAAACGGCAACTGACCCATTGAAGAGGCCCCCACCGAAATTTACACCCTTCGTGTTCAGGAGGAAGAGGGTTTGGGCATTGGCGGACAATTGCTCCGGAAAAGAGCCTATCATAGTGCCGCTGGCGTTATATACCTTTACCGTTACGGCAGTCGAACTCCCATTCGGATTGGATATCGCCATTCCCGCGTTGTAGTTGAGGGGACCGCCAATCGAAACCGGGAAGCGGAAGGACTTTGATGGAGCGGTCGATTGTGCCCCAACCGCGCCGGTGATGCTCGGAGGGTTCGGGCCAAAATCGAAGAGACTGAAGACGTTCACGGGAGCCGTTGAGGACACTGTCGCCCAGGCTACTTGCAGCTTACCGTTGTTGCGCTGGCTCAAGTCGGCCCCGAATACGTGAACGTCGTTCTTGTGCACCACGAATTGCTGGCTGCCCTGATTCCCCAGGCCATCCAGCGGTACCAGAGTCGGGGCGCCGGCCTCGTTGAAAAACTTTACGTTGACGGTGGCATCACCTGCGCCGCCGTTGGCCAGCGTAACCCTGGTGCTCCAACCCTGGCCGTAGGGAAAGTGGGCCACTGTGTATGAGAGCGTTGCGCTGCTGGCCTGAGCCGTCTCGTTCGCCAGTCCGCTATTGAAAACTTCGCTGATGGGCGATGGCGTGGTTTGGGCCGCCGCGATTACGGTCGACATCAGTATGAGTGCAAGTAGCCAAGATGACTTCATACCCTCTATTTTTCACCTGCGCGGCGTTTCGCACAAGACTAAAGACAAAGAGTTTACTTCTCCGAAGTGTTAATCCTTTCACGGGTTTACAAATACTCGCCGGCCCAGCTACCCAGCTACGGCGCCGGCCAACTGTCCGACCGCGCGATGCGCCTCGATAATGGACGCCCGGTGGTCCATGATACCGGTCACATCCGAATTCGCAAATGCGATGCGGCCGAACGGAGTGTCGCGCAGCACCTCACCCGGAGCCTGCTGCCCGCCAGAGCCAAAAAAGAATCCCGGCTGCGCGCTGAGGTAGGCGTGGCCCCAGCGGTTTAGGATGATGCCGGCGATGTCACGCCGCGCGTCGAACCCCGCACCGGAAAACATCATGGCGAATTGCTCGCGGATCCGCCGCTCGTAGTCGTGGAAGGATGTCGAAAGCAGTTCCGACCGGCCGCCGGTAACCTGCTGTCCGATAGGAAGGCCCGGCGAGGAAAACAGGATTTTGAGCGTGAGGACTACCGGCGAGTCGGGCGATACCGTCGGCGATAGCGGACCGAAAGTGGCCATTTTTCGCACCGCAGTGTAATTTCCAATACCTTCGAACCACTGGCACTCAGAAATCCCGAGCTTGTACAGGAACCGCCAGTTCCGGACGGCGACGTTGGCCATCAGGCACGGTGCCCGGTAGAAGTGCGCGTAGGCATCGCGATGAATCACCGGCATACGCTTCACGATGTGCTTGGTGGTCCAGCTTCCACCGGCCATAATGACGCTGCGGGCTTTGACGCTCGAAAGCTTACCGCCTTGCGAGTAAACGACAGTGACGAACTTCGAATTGTCTGGCGATCCTTCGTGTTGCACAGAAACGGCCGTAGCCCGAACCCGGATCCGTGAGGGTTGCTCAGCGCGATCGAGCGCCGCGAAGTTCACAGCCGATTTGCATATCCCTTCGAGTGTTCGAGGTCCCGGCAGTGCATCGGGAATCAGCTCCTTGACGATGTGCCGCGCCACGCCCGCGTTTCCACCCGGGAACATCTGCGCGCCTTTGCCATAATCCCAGGGCAGCAGGACGTCGGCGGCGTATTCTGCATAGGCCGAGAGCGCATCGGCGCCGAGACCCGAGCCACCGCCCGCCACCGGAGAGAGGAACGTGCGAACGGTCTCGCGCGCCAGACCATACGTTTCCATCAAGTCCTGCTCCAGCGTGATGCTGTCCAGGCGCCGGGAAATGGCGTCGCCGTGGCGCTCCGGCAGCTTGCGAGGCTGGCTGGCATCCTTCGTGCGCATGCCGAGCAGTTCGCGCCGCGCGCCCTCGGAAATAGGCGCGCCCTCTAGCTTCCTTCCCCAGGGATCTGTTACCCACAGCCCGGGCGATTGCCCGAACTTGGCGCCGAAAAAGAATCCGGACGTCCTGGCGCCATCGGGGTATGGCGTTCGCCCCAGCGGAATCTCGGGGTCGCCGCCGTTCCAGGTCTGATAAGGAAACTGCCAGGTATCGATGCCGATGGAATTGTAAAACTCCGCGAGAAACGTGCCTGGAAGCGGCGGAAAAAACATCGCGGAACCCTGGTGGGCGATCACGCGCTGTCCGTCCACCATGAACTCGTTGCGCCGAGCCTCGCCACCGAAGATGGCGTGATTTTCGAGTACAAGGCAGGTCCGCCGCGGCCCGTACTGCCGCTTGAAGAAGAGGGCGGCGGCCAGCCCGCTGATCCCACCGCCCACAACCACGCAATCGTACTGCTCGCCGGTGTCGATGATGCCGGCGGGCAACGGTACAAAGACGCGGTCGCGAATCTTGTGGGCCTCCGTCATCACCTCGAACGTGTTGCCGTTCGACGCGCTGTAATCGCCAACGCCGCCAAAACCATCCCAGTCGTTCTCGGCCATCAGATCCAAAGGACACACGGAGCCGAGCAGCGCGCTACCGGAGGCAAGCAGAGTCGAATTCAGATAGTCGCGGCGGGAGATGCGCGTATCCATCCCGAGAGCGCGGTCGTGGGGGTGTCGAGGCGGATCTCTTGGGGTCACTAACTTGGTTCCGTTCGTCATTTTAGTTCACTGCGGTGGGCTCCGGTTCATGCTAAGAATGGGTATCGCTGATGTACGCTGCCGTACTGCATACTCTTGGGAAGCCGCCACGTTACGATTCGTTCCCTGAGCCGGCCGCCGGCGAGGGCGAGGTGATCGTACACATCCGGGGCGCGGCGCTGAAGCCTGTGGACAAGGCGATGGCGGCGGGTGAGCACTATGCCAGCTTTCGCGAACTACCCGCCGTGTGCGGCCTGGACGGCGCCGGCCAACTGGACGACGGCAGCCGGGTAGTGTTCGCCGGGCCGCGGCGTCCCTACGGCGCAATGGCAGAGCGCACCGCCGTGACACGTGCCCGGTGTTTTCCGGTGCCTCCGGGCGTCGATGACGTAACCGCGGCCGCCCTGTTGAATCCCGGCATGTCGGCATGGTTTGCGCTCACCTGGCGCGCTCAAATCAGCCACGGCGAGAGCGTTCTCATTCTCGGCGCGACCGGAGTAACCGGCCAGCTCGCGGTACAGATTGCCAAACGGCTTGGTGCGGGACGTGTCGTGGCCGCCGGACGAAATGAGCAGGTGCTCAGCACGCTTGGCAGGCTTGGCGCCGACGCAACCATCCGCCTTGACCAGCCTGGGCAGGATCTCACCGAAGCCTTCGCCCGCGAGGCAGGTGATAGGGGCTTCGACGTGGTGATCGATTTCCTGTGGGGCAGCCCGACGGAAGCTTTGCTTGCGGCCCTGACGCGCACGGAACTGACCGCGGCGCGCTCGCGGATGCGCCTGGTGGAGGTTGGCGAGAGCGCTGGGCCGTCCATCTCGCTGCCCGCCGCAGTGCTACGCAGCACGAAACTCGAAATTCTCGGGAGCGGAAGCGGCGCCGTGCCCCCACTCCAGGTAATTGTCGACTCCTACGACCAACTCATGGCCCGGGCTGCGCGCGGCGAACTCCACGTCGATACGGAACGGGTTCCGCTCGCCGATATCGAGGAGGCCTGGGAGCGCCAGGATCTGCACGGCCGTCGGCTGGTCGTCATCCCGTAATATGGATCAGATGGAAAGATACAAGCCAACGGATCGGACTCAGTTGCGGCGGTTGCCCAAGCGCGGCTCGTACGACAAACAGCTGGTGCATTCGATTCTCGACGAAGGTTATCTCTGCCACGTAGGTTTTGCCGTTGACGGGCAGCCGTACGTGATTCCTACGCTGTACGTGCGCGATGGAGATCAGATCTACATTCATGGCTCAGCGGCCAGCCGCATGTTAAACACGCTCCATGCAGGCGCCGGCGTTTGCGTAACGGTGACGCTGGTGGACGGATTCGTGCTGGCGCGCTCGGCGTTTCACCATTCCATGAACTACCGCTCGGTTGTCGTGCTGGGCCAAGCGCGGCTGGTTGCCGATCCTGCCGAGAAGCGCGAGGCCCTGCACCGCTTCACCAACCACATGGTGCCGGGCCGCTGGGAAGAGGTGCGTCAGCCGACCGAGCAAGAGCTGAAAGCGACGACCGTATTGGTGTTGCCGCTCGACGAGGTTTCTGCCAAGGTTCGGACAGGTTCGCCGCTCGACGATGAGGAGGACTACTCACTGCCTGTTTGGGCGGGAGTGGTTCCCGTTCGCACAGAGTTGGGTACGCCAGTGCCGGACGCGCGAGTGCTGCCTGGCATCAAGACTTTCGATGCCGCCCGGCTGTCTAATCACCACTAAGTGACCGCTTGACTCAGGCTCTGTATCGAACCATAATCACCTGTCGGTTTGGGGAAGCAGCCGGCCCAAAACAGGAGGAAGACAGGTATGGGAACGCACAAAAACGAATTCTCCGCATTTTCGATGATCGTTTTGTCCGTGTTATCGGCGGCGGTGTTGAATGCGCCTCCGGCATCGGCGCAAGGCACTAGCGCTGCAGCTCAGGTGGCTTCCAATCCACAAGTGAACGGAGCCGTACACTTCGACGTTTCGCCGCCTATAGGCGACTTGGCGAAAAGCATTTCTCCGCAGTTCAGCGCTCATCAGGTGCACGCGGTTCGCCTCAAACAACAAGGGAGTGGAGCTGTTCAGACATCGGCCGTTGACGGCGCCCTTCAGACGTCCACCGGAGCATTAGTTAGCGCCACGATCGGCCTCAACCTGCTCGGCGTAGGAAACGGCTTCAACGGTTACGTGATTCCGGATGCCCCCACAGACGTGAATTTAGCGGTGGGTGACACGCAGGTGGTGCAGTGGGTGAACGTGTCCTATTGCCGTGTTTGATAAGACGAGCGGCGCGGTGCTTGCCGGCCCCATTGAGGGCAACCAGTTCTGGGCCGGTTTCGGCGGACCCTGTGAGGCCCAGAATGACGGCGACATTATCGTGCAGTGGGACAAGATGGCTCACCGCTGGCTCATGGCGCAGAACGTGTTTTCGGCGCCATTCATGACCTGTGTCGCGGTCTCGACCACTCCTGACGCCACCGGCAGCTTTTTCCGTTACGCGTTCCCGCAATCGAATGGTTTACCCGATTACCCGAAATGGGGCGTCTGGGTCGACGGTTACTATCAACATCAAAATGTTTTCGGCGGTCCCAACGGATTTGGCTCGGAGCCGTGCGCTTATGACCGCAACAGCATGCTGAAGGGCAATCCCAACGCCAAGCAGGTCTGCTTCTTCGCCCCCACTGTTTTCGACGATGGCATGCTGCCGGCCGATATCGACTCTCCTGGCATACTTCCAGCCGCAGGGCAGCCCGAACTGTACCTGGGCAGCATCGACAATACCCCGCCGACCAGTAATGTTATTTATGCTTACCTGTTTCACGCGAACTTCAGCGATCCGAAGAAGTCCACATTCACGGGATTCGGCGGAACTCTGCCCATCAGCGTTCCCATTTTCACGTTGTCTTGTGGCGGGCCCGGCTTCGGCAATTGCGTGCCGCAGAAGGGTAACAGCTCCCTGCTGGAGTCGATAGGCGATCGGCTATTGTACCGGCTGGCCTACCGCAACTTCGGCGATCACCAGTCATGGCTGGTGGTCCACGACGTGACCACCGGCGGAGGCCAGGTGGGCGAGCGATGGTATGAATTCCGGGCGCCGGAAACCGCCGCGATTCCAGCCTTATACCAGTCCGGCACTTTCGCGGGACCCACCGGCGACAGCAACTTTCGCTGGATGGGATCGATCGCCATGGACAAGATGGGAGACATCGCCCTCGGGTACAGCATCTCGAGCAGGCAGATGTTCCCGTCGATCAACTACACCGGTCAAACCGCGGGCGACCCCTTAGGCACCATGCAGGCGGAGGCCACCATCATCAACGGCACCGGATCGCAGAAGGATACCGGCGGCCGCTGGGGTGACTACACCAGCATGGCGATTGACGAGGCTGACGGTTGCACCTTCTGGTACACGAACCAGTACTACACAGACACTGCGGCATTTGACTGGAGCACACGGCTCGCCTCCGTCAAATTCCCGAACTGTCAGTAATTTCGGCGCAGCATGAGTTCAAATCGCTGCCAGAGTTGCGCGTAATTCACATTAAGACTCGATGAAAGCCGGAAACCTGGCGGCTGCCGCGCGCGTTTTCCAAAATGGAGCAAGGCTTATGAAAGCGAAGTGGCTTGTCCTTCTTTTTCTGGCAGGAAGCTCACTGTTTGCCCGTCCCCGGGTTTTCAGCGGCGTTGGCGTAGGCGGCTTTGGTTATGGTTATTACGCTCCGCCCCCTCCGCCTCCCCCGGTTGTGGCATACGCGCCTCCTTATCCGGGCCCCGGATACGCTTGGGTTGGCGGCTATTGGGATCCGTCAGGGCCCCGGTACGCCTGGCGGGCAGGCTACTGGGCTCGGCCACCCTATCCGCGCGCTTATTGGGTTGGGCCTCGCTACTACGGGCACCGTTACTACCGCGGATACTGGCGGCGGTGACTACCAGGCGGATTTGAGTTTCCGCACATCGAGAGTGACAACTCTCGCTCTGCCACCCTGCTCATAAATCTGAAGGTGGGTGCTGCCCGGCGATGGGAAGATTCGATCGGAGATAACGGTCTCGCCATCGTTGGCAAAAAGTTCTACCGAACTCCGGTCCACGAACAGGCGCAGCTTGACGCGATGGGCGGATAGGCCAACGGGTCCGGGATGCCGGCCTGCAAAGTCGCCGCTGAAATTCACCGTGCCGGATTTCGTGCGATCGATGAAGACCTCTGACTTCCGAATATCACACCCGGCAAGAGTTTGTTCCGCCTTACCCATGCGCAGCCGGAAACCTACTTCGTTCGCAGTTCCGGTATCGAACTCCGCATCGATCTCATAGCTCTCCGATTGAAATTCATCCAGCCGCCGG
>CAZKVF010000341.1:0-3979 GCA_964556085.1 uncultured Solibacteraceae bacterium | reverse complement strand
GCATCACCCTGGATTCGGGTCCGATCGGTCCCGGACCCCAGGGCATCAGTTCAGTATATCCCGCGAGGCCAGCTGAGCTTGGTAGCAGCAGGCGAGCAGGAGGACTGCTAATACATTTCGTCCTGCACAAATCCTACGAGGGCCAGCTGTGGACTCAAGTCCTGGTCGCCTGCTGCTACCACGAGGTCTGCCGGGGGGCGATACGATCATCTGCCCTCCCGAGAACTTCATAGAACCTCCGGAATGGGTTCAGTGCCAACACCCAGACGGCCTTCGAGGTCAAGCCCCGTGACCTAAACTCACGCACGAATCACACCAACAACGTTCCCAACCCTTGCCGTTGGCGACTGGAGTATATAAATCGCATGAAGTTCACCGTCGCATTTTAGCTGATCCGTTCTCTCGCCCCCACCACAGATGAATCCCACGACTTTGTCGACGGCGTCGCATCCCAAAAGCGTTACCAGGCCCGGTTGCGCGAGTGCCTGCTTCCAGGAGCTTTCGCGGTTATCAATCGACAGGGATTCGAGCATGGTGTCTGGAAAAACCCCTTTGTAGGTCGTCTTCCAGCTCTCAACATGAACTTCGGCGATCGAGCGAGCGTCGTTAGCCAAAGCAGGGCGAACATTTGCTTCGATTTACCGGCTTGCGCGGCATGTCGCTTTGCGATATAAAGTTCGAGGAGGTCACATGAAGAAACCGTGGTTCAAACGATGGGGATGGTTTCATCTTCCGACATCAGTTTCGGGAGCAGTGGTGGTCATCGCTGCGGCGGCCTTTTGCATTAACGTGTTTCTAGCAATCGATCGGCACTCACACTCGGTCAGCGACACACTGTACGGCGTATTCCCGTATCTCGTCTGTACATTTCTGCTTGTGGATTGGGTCGCAGGGAGAACCAGGGGAGCCTAAAGCGGCCGCAATAGAACGGCGAATGCATGTTGCGCGGCTCTCGCCCGAAAACAACCTCAGATATGGTTCTCGAGGATTTTGGCGCCTGGCAGAGAAGCGCCCGCCGATGTTGGGCCCTGTGACTTCCTCGCAAGTCACAGGTTATTCAATCCGGGCCGGCCCGGTGGCAAAGCTACAACCGGACTTCCTGGGCCCTTCCTGCTACTTCGCTGGCGTGGGCGTGATACGGCCAAGTGAATAACTTCCAGCTAGCGCGAAATACGACAATCGCTTCTGCGTCCGGCTCACAGGACAAGAGGATTCAGCGGAGACCAAATCCTTCGAAGACCTTCGCCTCAATTTCAAATGATCCGCGCTTCAGTTGAAACGCCTTATCGCGGGGCGACGGTTATCGCGCCGTCGTCGCCTCCAGCGCGAGATACCGCTCGCGGTCACCCTCGGGTTCGGCTTGGGACGTCACGTCGATGCGCATGCGTTGGTAACGATCGTCGGCGCGGTAGGCCGGCCAGTTCGGCAGACCCGAGCCGTTCGGGTTGAACGTCTTGATGAAATTCACGAAATAGGCCTGCATCGTTTTGGATACTTCGTAGTCGGCGGGCTCCCAGGTGTAGCGCTTGTCGAGATCCAGGTTGCCCATGGCGTATTGGATCTCGGCGGAATGCGCCGCGCCGCGGGGCGGGGCGGTTTGCTGGGCGCCGCTGTCGCCATTACCGCCCCTGCCGGCCGCAGGCGCAGCGGGCACGGACTCACCCGGCATGCCGAGATAAGCCGGTCGGGGACGGGCGTATAGGTAACGGTACACCGGCTTGCCGCCAGTCTTCATCTGGAGTTCAGCCCACTTCCAGGTGCCGTACGAGATGAAGCGGGCGCTGGCCAGGTGTGTAGCGGCTTCGTAAACCTCATCGGTGGTGCTGGCGGCGTAGGCTTTCAGCACCGGCTCGGCCTTGTCCCCATAGAACTTCCTGATGGCGTTGGCCAGCGTTTCCGGCGTTGGGTCGCCGCTGCCCAGAACGGAGCTTGCCGCCTGCTCCTGGGTGTTCGACCCTTCGAGCAGCGGAACCTTAGCCTGCTCACCGGCTTCGAAGGTCTCCGTCAAGGACTTCGAAAGGAAATAGCCGTCCATCGCCGTGCTGAAGCGGACATGGGCTTTGGCGGCGGAGTCCTGAATCTGCTCCGCAGTCATCGCACGAAGGGCGGCAAGCGTGTTGACGCCGGCGGCGGCAGCGAATTTGATGCCATTCTGTTCGGCGGCGGCAAGAGGCTGCGGCGGCAGGCTGGAGAAGGCGGCGCCGCTCTCGCCGATGGCGGCAGCCATCAGGTTCTTGGAGAGCGGCGAAGCCATCAGCGCGCTGACGGAGATCGAACCGGCAGATTCGCCGGCGATGGTGACGTGCTTGGGATCGCCGCCGAAGGCCGCGATGTTCCTCTGCACCCACTGGAGGGCGGCTACCTGGTCCAACAGACCGTGGTTGCCAGCGGCGTGGTGCGGGGACTCCTTCGTCAGCTCGGGATGGACGAAGAAGCCAAAGACGTTGGTGCGGTAGTTGACTGATACTGCGACTATGCCGCGGCGGGCCATGCTCTCGCCGTCATAGCGCGGCTCCGAGCCGTCGCCGTTCTGGAAGCCACCGCCGAAGATGTAAACGAGAACCGGAAGTCTTTCCTGACCCGATTTGGCGGGGGTCCAGACGTTGAGGTAGAGGCAATCCTCACTCATACCGTTGCTGCGGAACCAATAGTCGGCGCCGGGTGAGGTGCGCTGCATGCACCGGGGGCCGAACTGGTCGGTGTTGCGGGCGCCGGTCCAGTTCTTGACGGGTTGCGGCTCCCGCCAACGTAGGTCACCGACAGGAGGCTGTGCGAACGGGATGCCCTTGAAGGTGCGCACACCGTCTTTGGCTGCTGAGGTGGATTTGAGGATGCCGTTCGCGGTCTTTACGCGGTCAGCGGCGAGGGCCGGCAATACCGCAGCGCTGCAGATAACGACGGCGGGGAAGAGAAAGCGCATACGAAGCCTCATCTGAGATTTCCGTCTTGGAATCCCAAAAACTGAGTGTCGCCGATTGTGCCTCCGGGGTCAACGCAAGTGGAGTTGGTTTCCTGGGGGTGCATCGCGCTAGGCTCGGATCGCCGACAAAGCTGGAGCATGGTC
Source organism: uncultured Solibacteraceae bacterium (assembly GCA_964556085.1). Classification (GTDB taxonomy): domain Bacteria; phylum Acidobacteriota; class Terriglobia; order Bryobacterales; family Bryobacteraceae; genus PSRJ01. The sequence goes on along the minus strand of CAZKVF010000341.1, from coordinate 915 downwards.
GCCGATTCGGAAGGAATCCACATGAGCTAAAAGCCATCTTGGACTTCTGCCAGCTCAGGGGGTCCGGATACGGCGATCTAGTCAACTGGCCGCGAGCAACAATTCAGGCCGGCGATTTGGTTGTGGAGTGACAGAGTGACCATTACTAAACGGTACAGCGTCACACAGGATCTATGGTCAGATTGCCGGCGGCATCGCTACATTACGGTTCCCGTGCGCGCACTTGAAACTCCACGACGCGCCAAGCAGGCTGTTTTACGCCGCGGGGCTGCAGCTTTCAGAAACGAAGTAGCTCACCGCTTGGGCCCAATATCGATTACCACGAACGTGATATCGTCGGATTGCAGGTTCGAGTTGCCGGCTCCCGGCCACGCCAGCACTTCTCGAAGCAGACCCTCGGCAAACTGCTCGGCGGAAAGGTCTCCGTGAGCGTTGATGAAGTCGCTCAGCCTGAACGCCCCGAATTCTTGGCCATCAGAGTTCGTCGCCTCTGTGAGTCCATCCGTATAGAGCAAGAGACGATCACCCGCTTCCAACGCAAATTCCAATTGCGGATAACTATCCTGCGATCGCACGCCTAGCAAAAGCCCACTCGCGTTGAGTTGGAACGAGCTTTGCGTTGCGCGGTGCCATAGCAGCGGCGGTGGATGGCCTGCAGCAGAGTGACGTCCCATCTGTCTCGCCTCGTCAAGAAATACGTATACGGCGCTCGCGTACTGGCCCTGCGCTTCGCGACAAAGTATTGAGTTCAAGGCAGCGATAACCTTTCCAGGATCCACGCCATCGCTGATCTGCAGAGAGACTGCTACCTTCACCATGGATGCCACCAGGGCGGCCGGCACCCCGTGCCCCGCGACATCGGCGACCAGGATTCCAAGGCAGCCAGGTTGAATCATGAGGAAATCGTAGAAGTCT
>CAZKVF010000340.1:0-5503 GCA_964556085.1 uncultured Solibacteraceae bacterium | reverse complement strand
CTATCATTGGGATGTGGTGGGTCAGCCGCCCGCGAAAATAGTACTCGGCAAGGGCAGCGGCATCGATTCGATCAAGGGTGCCTTGCGCGATCGTGGCATCGAGTTCACCGAAGACGAAGCCATGCAGGTGGTGGCTGCCGTGAAGGAATTCTCGTTGCGGCACAAGCGCCTGCTCACGGAAGCAGAGTTTCGCTCCGTGGTGGAAGCGACGTTGCCGAACCGTGTCAGCGCCGCGGCCATGTCGCGCTAAGTGCGGGTGTAAGCAAAGGCGCCGGATTCGCGGGGCCTCCGCATCGTCGTGCTACGCTGAAGGCGAACGAGAGAGATCGCGCCAACAGCCAGGGTACTGGATGCCAAACCGAAAGTTACTACTATTAGGTAATTCGCAGAACCCGGGTCAGGAATTTCTGGAGCACGCTCGAGACCAGATCCGGGAACTGCTCGGCGATCAGGCGAATCCGCTGCTTTTCATACCTTTCGCCAGCGTGCTCACCTCTTACGACGATTTCACATCTAGGGTCCGGGCCGGCTTGCGGGAGGTCGGATACGCGGTTGAATCGCTTCACCAGGCCGGCGACCCACATCATGCGATTCGGGACGCGCAGGCCATCGTAGTCGGCGGCGGGAACACATTTCATCTTCTCAACGCGCTATATCAGAACGAGATTCTTGCCGAGATCAAGGAACGCTCCAATGCGGGTGTACCTTACATTGGTTGGAGCGCGGGGGCGAACATAGCGTGCCCCAGTATCAAAACAACCAATGACATGCCCATCGTAGAGCCGCCAAGCCTCGAGGCTCTCGACCTGGTGCCGTTCCAGGTCAACCCCCATTTCATCGATGATCGGCCGGGGGATCCCGCTGAAAGCAGGGCGGAGCGCCTGACGGAGTTCGTCGAGGTCAACCCGAATTGTTATGTTGTCGGATTGCGCGAAGGTACGATGCTTCGCGTGGAAGGATCTGCCGTTCAGTCATTCGGGACTCAGAAAGTTTGCGTATTTGTCAAGGGAAAAGCCCCGGCCGACTACGGTCCGAATGATTCCCTTGAGTTTCTGCTTGCCTCTGAAGACTCGTGGCGGTCGCCCAAACACGGCACGCAGGTCGTGCATGTCCAACCCCAGCCGTTGCGCCCCAGCCGAAGATTCGCATAAGCTGATCCCATGCCCCAGGAGCAAAAAAGCTCCGAGATCGCGGCGCTGACTGAGTCGGGCTCCGGCGAAGCCGCATCCAGCAGCACCAAGTGGACCCTCATATACATTCTGCTCCTGGCAGTTTCGGTTGGGCTCCTTGTGGCGGGTAATTTCGTGAAGATAGAGCTAGCGGCTCATCTATTGAATGAGCTTGGCATCGCCGGCGTTGTAGCCTTCATTCTCGCTCTCACCATCGAGAGAGTTTCCGCCGAAGAATTCCGGCGAAGAGCGGAGCGGGAGAGAAAGACACTTCGTCAAGAATTTGACCGACAAACGGAAGCGATCAAGCAAGATGTTTTTCACCAGATCTATGGGCGGATGCTCCCCCCGGAACTCAGGGACGAACTCGACGATGTCTTGCGATCGGAATTTATTCGATCCGAGTTGTACCTCGAATTTGAGTTGACTATCGAGAAGGATTTGCAGACATCCGAAGAGTATGTAAAGAGCAAGTGCAAGACACGATCGAAGATTGAGAATATCACCGGGCAGAAAAGAGTCTTTCCCCTGGACTATTCCATCGACCAGTCGCCGAGCGATGCCCTGAGAGCTGAAGTAAAGTACCTGGAATTCCAAGCATCGGGTTGCGAAACCGAATTTTTATTGAAAGAAGGGGATCTGAAAAACCTCGTTCGGACGGACGAGAATCAGATTTACCTTGATATTGGAAGCGATCCCTCACGTCAAATCGTGGTGTTACCGGACCACCCGACAGAAATGAGAATCGAATACCAGGCAATTCGCCCAATGAGAGGCCGGGGAATTTACTATTCCTTCACCAGTCACACCGGCTACCTGGAACTTACCGTTTTTGTGAAAAATCGTGACCTCGAGGTATTTGCGGAAACTTACTCGTCTCATCCGCTCAAGGAGACCAATCGGCACAATAAGGACAACGGTTACTACAACTGGGAAGTGAAGAAGCCGTTGCTGCGTCACCAGGCCGTTCACGTCAACTGGAGGCGGCCCGCGGCACTTCCCAAACCCGCTGCTGTTCCCCAAGGCGCAGCCGCAGGGACTCCGGTAACTTCTTCTGCAGCGGGCGGGTCGGGTTCACCCACCGTTCCAGCGGCTCAGCCAAAAAGTGACTCCGGTGGCGGTTAGAGTGGCAAGGGCGCCAATGGAAAAGAGCCGGCAGCGAGCGACGGCCCGGATCTGGCCAGCCGCCGGGCTGCCGGCGGAGGAGGACGCTCCAACGCGCTTGCGAGCGGTGATATCTGGATGACGCCCGCACGGTTTGGGCGCAAAAAAAATTGCGGTTGCCCGTCCGGCATTGTACGGCCTTCCCGCCTGGGCTCCCCCGAGGCGCTAGTGTAGTGCCCGCCGCATAGAGCTAAGGTCGTGCCCGATACAAGGCATCGGCGTATGCTGACGATCGGGAGCGGGAGCGCCGGCGATAAGATCACCGGCGCCACGAAATCCCCGGCGTCACCACCGGCTCTGCAGGCGCAAGGCCTAAATCCACCGTTTGCAACACGCGGCACGATTTCGTGAAGTTTTGTGAGGCAAGCCTTTGAAGGCAGTTTGGTATCTTCTATAAGGAAGAAATTCCGACGGTCGCGGGATTAGAATCTACCATTAATTTAGATATGCCCACCATCCTGGACGGCCTTCGCATTCGCGACGCGATCAAAGAGGAACTGCGGCCGCGCATAGCCGCGTGTGCCGCCGCCGGACGCCCTCCCGGCTTGGCCGCCGTCCTGGTGGGCAACAATCCCGCATCCGAGATCTACGTGCGTACCAAGGTGAAGACAAGCCAGGACCTGGGGATGTGCTCCGAGAAATTCACACCTCCCGAGACCATCACCACGGAGGAATTGCTGGCCATCGTCGAAGAGCTGAATACCCGCGAGGATATCGATGGCATCCTGGTGCAGCTTCCGCTTCCGGTGCAGGTGGACTCCAAGCGCATTCTGCTCTCCGTCAGGCCCGATAAAGATGTCGACGGATTCCATCCGTACAACGTGGGATGCCTCGTGGCCGGTTTGCCCGCGGCGCGCGCTTGTACGCCCGCCGGCATTATTCAACTGCTCAAGCGCTACAACATCCCCATTGCCGGGCGGCGCGCGGTGGTAGTCGGCCGCAGCGATATCGTCGGCAAGCCGACGGCGCTGCTATTGATGCACGAACATGCCACCGTCACCATCTGTCACTCCAAGACAGTCGGGCTTGCCTCCGTTTGCCGCGAAGGCGATATCCTGGTAGCCGCCATGGGCCGCCCCGCGCTCATCGCCGCGGACTACATCAAGCCGGGCGCCACGGTGATCGATGTTGGCATGAACAGCCTTGATAAGCGCGAAGACGTAGCGCGCATTTTTCGCAATTCGCCGGAGAAGCTGGCGGCATTCGAAAAAAGAGGAAGCGTCCTCGTCGGCGACGTCGATCCATTCGCCATGGCCGAAATCGCCGGCGCCTATACCCCGGTTCCCGGTGGCGTCGGGCCTCTTACTATCGCGATGCTTATGTCCAATACCGTCGAGTCCGCAGAGCGACGTCTCGGACTATGCTGAAAGTCGGGCTCACGGGAGGTCTTGCCAGCGGCAAGAGCTTCGTCGGGCAGGCCCTTGCCGGTTACGGATGCCTCTTGATCCAGGCGGACGAACTGGGGCACGAAGTGCTGGCTCCGGGAGGCGAGGCTTTCGAGGCCGTGGTGAAGGAATTTGGTGCTGATATAGTGGTGGATGGACGAATTGACCGCCGGCGGCTCGCAACCCGCGTGTTCGCCGACCCCCAGGCCCTGGCGCGTCTTAGCGCGCTGGTCCATCCGCCCGTGATCGCGCGAGAAGAAAAGATGATGGATGAATTCGCCGCGCGGCAGCCGAGGGGCATCGCGGTCGTCGAAGGCGCCATCCTCATCGAAACCGGCAGCTACAAGCGGTTCGATCGCCTGATCGTGGTGGCCTGCACTCCGGCGCAGCAGATCGCCCGCGCCATGCACCGCGACGGCATCAGCGCGGCGGAAGTGCGGGCGCGGATGAGCCGGCAGATGCCTCTCGAAGAGAAACGAAAACTTGCGGATTTCGTCATAGATACGTCCGGGACAAAGCAGGATACGCTGCGCCAGGCGTGCGCGGTTTATGAAGAATTGCGGAGAATAAACATATGAGAATGCTGCGGCCGTTTCTGTGGGCGGCGGTCATGGTGGCCGCCTTCGTGTACGTGACATCCGTCGCGCACTGGAATGTGGGAGGGCTGCTCCCGAATGTTCGCTCCGCGAGCCACTTATACACGGACGCCTCGGCGGCCAGCAACTTTTCCTCCGACGAGCAGAACAATATAGATATTTATAGGGCGTCACGCGACGCGACCGTGAATATCACTTCGGTGGTTTACCGCGAAAACTGGTTTTTCCAGCTCGTTCCCGAGAAAGGTACCGGCTCGGGTTTCATTATTAATGCCGATGGCCAGATTCTGACTAACAATCACGTCGTTAGCGGCGGCGGCTCGCGGCTGACTGTCACGCTCTCCGATCAGAAGACCTACAAAGCAACCATTCTATGGGCCGATCAGCGCAACGATCTGGCAATGGTCAAGATCAATGCCGGGCGCAAGTTGCCATTCCTCAAACTGGGCGATTCCGATTCTCTGGTTGTTGGCCAGAAGGTTCTCGCTATTGGCAATCCATTCAATTTCCAGGGAACCCTCACTACGGGTATCGTCAGTTCGCTCGACCGTACCATCGAACCGGAAGACGGCCAGCGCCTGGAAGGCATGATTCAGACCGATGCCGCGATCAATCCCGGCAATAGCGGCGGCCCGCTCCTTGATTCCCATGGCAATGTGATCGGGATCAATACCGCCATCTACGGACCGCAGGGCAACATCGGCCTCGGTTTCGCAACGCCCATCAATCGCGCGAAGCCCATGCTCGACGAGTATGCCCAGACCGGCCGCGTCGCGCGCCCCTCTCTGGGGCTTCAAGCCGTCTACATTTCCGGCGACCTCGCCCAGGAACTCGAACTTCCAACAAAGGGCGGGTTGTTGATCCAGAGCATCGAAGACGGTTCCCCGGCCGACGAAGCCGGTTTGCACGGTCCCAGCCGGGTAGTGATCGTGGGTAATTACCGGTTGGGAATCGGTGGCGATTTCATTACGGCCGTGGAAGGAAAGCAAGTCGAGGGAACGGAAACCCTGATTCGCGCCTTCAACCGCAAACGCGCCGGCGACACCTTGAATCTAACCATCTACCGTAACCGCCGTTCGCAGCAGGTAGCTGTCCGTCTGGGCGAAGCCAGCGGCCGCGCCGTGCTGTAGAAATGTGGGGGCAGCCGATCTTTTAGTTCTTCAAAACACCGGCCGCGGGACAACTGGCG
>CAZKVF010000339.1:0-11805 GCA_964556085.1 uncultured Solibacteraceae bacterium | reverse complement strand
AATCCAACCCGCGTGTGCTAAGCTCCGGCGCATGGCCCCACATCCGCCTTAAGATCGTCGCTCGGGGTACAACTGCTCCAGCTTGCTGTGCTAATAGTGCTAATAGGTAGTGCTCTTTGGGAGTCAACGTTAGTCTCTGGTCGTCAACCATCACCACTTGACGGCGCAGATCCACGAGCAGATGACCACTATGATCAGTTTCCATGCTTCTCGCTAACAACGCCGTTGCGCGCTCGCACTTCGAGTGGAGCGCCGCAGGGGCAGCCCCTCCGTGTCGATCGAACGCCAAACCAGTCCCTATAACAGCCGGTTTCTAGGCCAGCTGCGATTGACTTGCAATAGCCCCTAAGTCCGCCGTTAATCAGCAATACCGGCGATCAAAAGCAAAAAGCACCCAGCGAGCTGCCTAACCGTCGGGCCCTGCCCGGTGCTCGCACGGAAGCCCCTCGATACGAGCCTGGCTGGCGGGCTGTGATGCGCTCCCTGGAGACAGTAGTTCGCACGACCCGGCACGTTCATCCTTGCTCCAAATAGCAAAACCAATACGACGACAAACCAGCAGGCATTGACGGCGCAGTCCCAGCACCTCGCCGCATGGAACGAAATCCTGCTCGGCGGGTTCCTCGCGCCACTGATCCTTCACCGACATCAGGTTGCCTTTGCCCAGTTACCCCCGGACACAGGTTCTTTTCGCGCTCGGGAGCCTTGTGTTGAGCGGGAGCGCCTCATCCGCTGAGTGATACCGAAACTTCGTCAGGGGTTAGATTAAAACGAACCCGCATTCGATGTCAACAAAAATCAGCAACTAAGTTGCAACTGGCAGATATGGGATTACCAGCCAGCCCTTTGCCATTCGAGAGGAAGGAAAATCGGCGGAGAATCCAACACTAAAACAGCAGCGATTCCGTTGGGTTTGGGTCCATTGGTTCGACGCCCGGTCAACTTGCGAGATGCGGGTGGGAGGCTGGGTTCCGTTTCTGTGTACTTGCTAGTGGACTGCAAGTGGCGCGGAGGCCGGAGGGAGGAAAACCTGCCGGACTTCGACGAGTGGGCCATCGGGCGAAGTACAAACGTGTGGCTAAGAACAGCCGAGTTTCGGTTCGCACCGTCGGTTCAGGAGAGAGAGGATCATTTTCGCGTGCACGGTCCGACTATCGAGGGCACAGCATCCGACGGGCCCTACGCCCAGGTGCTCGCCATGAACGATCCACCTCGGCTGGACCTCAGGCTGGAGCTTTTGATGCGCGGCGACTTCCCGTAAGCGGAGCCTCGCTTACCCCAGTCCCGGCACGCCCGCCAGGCCTTTAGCTAGCCTTACGGCGCGCAGAATGGCTGCGCTGATCGCCTCGGCGGCAGCAATCCCGAGCGTATTGATGTCCGCGGGCAAGCCGCCCAGCGAGAGCGCGAATGTCGTGTCGCCGTCATTGGTGGTATTCACCGGGTAGATGGTCCGAGCGATCCCCAGGGAAGCAAATTGCGCCAGCTTGGTCGCTTCGACTTTGCTAAGCCGTGCATTTGTCGCTACCACAGCCAAGGTGGTGTTGCCGCGGACGAGTTGCCCCGGCGGCCTCTGCTTCAGCACCTCTTCGGCATTGGCGAACTCGCGGCTGTCAGGCGCTTTGCGTGCCCCCGCGACAATCTTTCCGGTCGCCGGATCGCGCACGTCGCCCAGCGCGTTGACGGCTACCAGGCTCGCCACCAGAACGCCGCCGGGGAGCGTGACGGTGAACGAGCCGACGCCGCCTTTCATGGCTTGGCGCATCCCGAGTGCCTTGCCGACTGTGGCGCCGGTGCCCGCGCCCACGGAGCCCTCCTGTACGGGATCCGCGCTCGCCGCGCCGGCCGCCGCTTCGCCCATGGCGGCCGTGGGCCGGATGTGAGCGCTGCCGACCGCCAGATCATAGAGGATCGCCGCGGGCACGATGGGCACTTTGGCCGCAGGCGTGGTCACGCCGACGCCACGCCCCTCCAGATACCGGCGCACACCCGACGCCGCTTCGAGCCCAAACGCGCTGCCGCCGCCCAGCAGAATTCCGTGGATGACGGGATCGACATGCAGCGGGTCGAGCGTGGGCGTTTCCTCCGTGCCGCTCGCCGATCCGCGAATGTCCACGCCGCCGACTGCGCCCGATTCGCACAGAATAGCGGTACAGCCGGTAATAGCTTGAAAGTCCGAAACATGCCCGACTCGGAGTCCGGCAATATCGGTAAGTCCTTTCATGGCGTAGTTGTATGGTAGCATCGGATTCGAGGACCGACCCGTTTGCTAGACCTGTTGAAACGGCCCATTTTGGCGGTCCAAGAGTTCTTCCTGCTATTCGGCCCTGCGATCCGCAATGTTTTCCGGCGGCCGCATTACACCGACGATATTATTCTTCAGGCGAACGATATAGGCGTGGGTAGTTTGCCGATCGTCGTTTTGACCGGCCTTTTCAGCGGAGCCGTGATGGCCTTGCAAATGTACCGCGCGCTGGCAACCTATGGGCAGGTGGGCCAGACAGGCAAGATTGTGGCAATCTCGCTGGTGCGCGAACTGGGCCCCGACCTGACGGCCTTGATGGTGGCGGGACGCAGTGCTTCCGGCATGGCCAGCGAGTTGGGGTCGATGAAGGTGACCGAGCAGATTGACGCCATGCGCGCTCTGGGCACCGACCCTGTCCAGAAGCTCGTCACGCCCAGACTGATCGCCACCGCGTTAATGCTGCCGCTGCTGACCATCATCTCGGATTTCGTGGGCATCTTCGCGGGGTGGGTCATCGCCGTCACATTTCTCAATCTCACCTCTCGGCAATACTGGAGCTCGGCGTGGCGCGCTCTAGACTGGTCTGACGTGGCGCAAGGCCTGCTCAAGCCGTTTGTGTTCGCGTTCGTAATCGCACTGGTCGGCTGCTTCTACGGCCTCAGGACGAGCGGCGGTACACAAGGAGTGGGCCGTTCGACCACCGAAGCCATGGTTACCGCATCGGTGACCATTTTCGTTTTGACGTATTTCATAACCCAGATCTTCGTCTTTACGACACAAACCTGATCGGTCATGGCTGAGGCTCTCCGAACCAACCTGCGGTTTGATGATGTGAGCGTGGTGTTCGATGATGTGGCAGTTCTTTCCCATGTTTCGTTCCAAGCGCGGGAAGGGGAATCGCGCGTAATCCTGGGGGCGGCGGGAAGCGGCAAAACTGTTCTGCTCAAGACAGCCCTGGGCCTGATCAAGCCTACCTCCGGAAAAGTGTATGCCTTCGGACAGGATCTGACAGTCATGCGGGAACGGGAGCTGTTCGACATCCGTAGCAAGATCGGAATGCTCTTTCAGGAGAGCGCGCTGTTTGATTCGCTGACGATCGAAGAAAACGTTGCTTATCCCCTGCAGAACCAGAAGGCCATTCGATGCCCGCCGGAGCAGGTACACCGGCGCGTGGAAGAGGCGCTCAACTTCGTGGAACTGGGCGGGACCCTCGGCAAGTTCCCCTCGGAATTGTCCGGGGGCATGCGCCGGCGAGCGGCCATCGCCCGCGCTGTGGTGACGAATCCCCCATTGATTTTGTATGATTCCCCGACGGCAGGCCTGGATCCGATAACCGCTTACACGATCATGGCGCTGCTAATCAAGGCGCGAGACGTAGGGCGAACCACCACGCTGGTTGTGACCTACCGCTATCAGGACGGCGACCTGCTGGCTAATTTCCGGTACAATTCGAAACAGGGGGGCTTGGAGCGGTCCCGCAATGGAACCAAGCCTGATGCGCGGACCAACTTCATGGTGCTTCGCGAGGGCCGGTTAGTTTTCGAAGGGGATCAGGACCACCTGGAAGCGTCAAACGATCCATATGTGCTCAAGTTCGTGAAGCGGCGGGAAGCAGATGGCGGAGCGCAGTAAAGTACGCTGGTCGCAGTTGCGGGTGGGTCTGGTCGCGATCGCCGCGCTGGCTATTGCCGCCACCTTCATCATCCTTCTCACCACCAAGCAGGGGCTGTTCACTCCTTATGCACCTTTGCGCACATACATGAGCGACGCCTCGGGCTTGCAAGATGGCACACCGGTGCGGCTCAACGGCATCACCGTCGGTTACCTCGATAAGCTGCGGCTCACGAATTCCTCCGATCCACACCGGGTGGTGGAGTTTAATATGCAGGTGCAGAATAGGTACCTGAGCCAGATCCCCGTCGATTCGGTGGCCGGCATTTCAGCATCGAACCTGGTAGGCGACAAGTTCATCAATATCACGAAAGGCCAACTGGGTCAGCACGTTCAGCCGGGCGACGAATTACCCAGCATGCAGACGCAGGACATTCCGGAATTGATGGCGGGGATGGCCAACCTGTTGACGTCATTTCAGGTGATCGTCAAGCGGGTGGACAAGATGCTGGTGGGGGTGGAGCAGGGCAAAGGGACGCTTGGCAAGTTTCTCAACGATCCCGCGCTTTACAACGAGACCGTTGGGATCGCGTCTGAGGCCCAGCAGTTGCTGACGGATGCGCGCAAGGGCGGGGGCACGCTCAGTAAGCTCCTGTACGATCCCAGCTTGTACAACGACTTGCAGTCGCCCATCAAACGCATCAATGTCATTCTCGGGGAACTGCAGTCCGGCAAGGGAACCGCAGGCAAGCTGATGCGCGACCCGGCCCTATACGACGAAGCTACCGGCATCGGCAAGCAAGTCAGGGACCTCCTGGCGGACCTGCAGACTGCCAAGGGCACGGCGGGCAAGCTGATCGAAGACGACAAGATCTCGCAGCAACTCTCAGCATTGATCGATAAACTGAATGCCACCATCGACCGGATCAATTCCGGGCAGGGCACGGCGGGGCAGTTCCTGGATAACCCCCAACTATATGACGCCGTGACCGGAGCCACCCGTGAATTCCAGGGCCTGGCGAAGGATATCCGCACCAACCCCAAAAAATTCCTAAAGATCAAGCTGGCGCTCTTTTGAACGCCCGTAAGCAGCTGGTGGTGAATGCTGATGATTTCGGCTTCACGCCCGACGTCAACGACGGTATCGTGGAAGCGCACCGGGAGGGGATCCTTACCGCTACCACGCTCATGGCGAATGGCGGGGCATTCGAACACGCGGTGGAGCTGGCGCGGCAGAATCCGTCGCTGGACGTAGGTTGCCACATGGTGCTTGTAGGCGGGCGCTCCCTGCTATCGGGAAAGGAACTCCCGTTGACCGTAGGAAGCCTGCTTGGCGCGTTGGCCCGCCGGCAGATCAATGTCTATGCCGAGCTGCGTGCTCAATTGCGGCGGATCCTGGGGGCCGGAATTCAGCCCACCCACCTGGACACGCACAAGCACACGCACCTGGCGCCGCCGGTGCTGGATGCCGTGGCCCGGCTGGGAGAGGAGTTCGGGATCTGGTGGGTGCGACGGCCGTTCGATTTACCGCTTCAGGCGCCGCACGATTCGGGCGATCCGCCAGCGTTGAAACGCCTTGCCAGCCGGGCCATCGGCCTGCTGCGCCCTCGGTTTCATAACGTGCTCGAGAAACATCACTGCCGGACCACGGACCATTTTGCGGGCTTCCTGGTGACGGGGAGGCTTCAGACGCGCGAACTGGTGAGCCTGCTTGATAGCCTGCCCGACGGAAGCACAGAATTGATGTGCCATCCGGGACTGTGCGGGGCGGCGCTGCGTGCTGCTCGGACGCGGCTGAAAGAGAGCCGCGAGGCAGAACTGAGGGCGCTCACAGCGGCTCAGGTGCGTGAAGCGGTGGCGCGGGCCCGGATCGAGCTGGTGAATTACCGGGAACTAGGCGGATCAAGCGCGCCCCGGGATTAGAGTAAGGTGGCCCGGCGTCCTCAAGCACCCTGGAGCGGCTGTATAATGCCTCCCGGAATGCAACCATCGAGCAGGATCGATGCCGCTTGCGGCGTTGCTCTTCCGGACCGCTACAACCTCGTTGATCATTTTGTGGATCGCCACATCCGGGAAGGCCGTGCCGATCGGACCGCCATCATCACAGGCGTCCGGCAGCTTACCTACCGCGAAATCGCGGAACAGATCAACCGTACCGGCAACGGGCTGCTCGATCTCGGATTGCAGGAGGAACAGCGGGTCTTATTGGTTCTTCCCGATATTCCGGAGTTTGCCGCCGCGTACTTCGGAACTATGAAAATCGGCGCCGTGCCTGTACCGACCAGCACGGCGTCGCGGGCGAGCGATTATGCCTACTTTCTCGAGGAGAGCCGGGCCAGAGTCGCGATCGTCCACTCGACCCTTCTGCCGGAATTCTCGCAGTGCCTTGCGGGGCAGCGATACTGCAAAAACGTAATCGTGTGTGGGGACGCGATAGATGGTCACATCCATTGGGATGAATTCCTGGAGAGCAGTTCGCCGCAATGCGCGGCGGCCCCCACGCATAAAGACGATGCCGCGTTCTGGTTGTGGACATCCGGCAGCACCGGCCGGCCGAAAGCCGCCGTGCACTCGCACCAGGACTGGCTGTACTGTTGTGACTACTACGCCCGCGGTGTTCTGGATATTGGCCCTGATGATGTGACCTTCTCCTCATCGAAGTTGTTTCATGCTTACGGCCTCGGTAACGCCCTGATGTTTCCGTTTCATGTGGGCGCAGCAGCGATCTTGTATGCGGGCAAGCCGGGCGCGAAGATTCTCTTGGAAACAGCTCAGGCGAATCGGCCAACGCTGTTTTTCTCGGTACCCACGCTTTACGCGGCCATGCTGGAGGAAGCCGGCCATGGGACCGCTTACGATTTGGGATCGGTCCGCCTGGCCGTCTCGGCCGCGGAACCGTTGCCCGCCGAAATCTACCGGCGCTGGAAGCAGCGTTTCGGGATCGAGGTCCTGGATGGCATCGGATCGACGGAAGTACTGCATATTTACGTTTCCGCGCGAGCGGGAAAAGTTCGGCCGGGAAGCACCGGCCAAGCCGTACCCGGCTACGAACTTGCCGTAATCGACGAAGCCGGCCACCCGGCGCCGCCTGGGTCTGTCGGCGATTTGATGGTTGCAGGACCCAGCACCGCCCAATGTTACTGGAATCGCCGGGCTTTGACTGCAGAGCGTCTGCGCGGGCGCTGGTTCTTCACGGGAGATAAGTACTCCGTCGATCCGGATGGCTACTATTGGTATGCCGGAAGATCGGATGACATGTTCAAAGTGTCGGGCCAATGGGTCTCGCCCATTGAAGTGGAGTGCACACTGGTGGAGCACCCGGTTGTTTTGGAAGCCGCGGTGATCGCATTCGAGGAGGAAACAGGGCTGCATACGCCCATGGCATTTGTAGTCCCCCGGAATGGCTACGCCGGCAGTCCGGAATTGGCGCGTGAACTCCAGCAGTTCGTGAAGCAGCGCATCACGCCATATAAGTATCCCCGCCATATTGAATTTGTCGCCGAATTGCCTAAAACCGCCGCCGGGAAAGTGCTGCGATACAAGCTTCGCGAAATGAGCCGATCATCGTGACGCAGGCTCTGAGTCTGCCGCGCCGAGACTCGTCGCGGCGCTCTTTCTGACCTCAGTCCGCCCGGCGGCGAGCGAGAATACTGACCGCGGTCATGCTTTGGACCACCTGGTCCTTTTGGTTGATGGTCTCAACCCGTGCTCGAACGATCCCCCGGTCCGGTTTGGAGCGGGAAAGCCGCGTGTCAACAGTGGTGACTCGTATCTTCAACGTATCGCCAGGTCGCACAGGGGTGGGCCAGCGCAGCTCATCAACCCCCGGAGAAGCCAGGCTGGCCACGTGTGAAACGAAGTGATCTGCATACAGCCGCATGGTGAGGCTTGCGGTATGCCATCCCGACGCTATGATTCCGCCAAATTGGCTCGCCGCTGCCTTGTCGGGGTCCACATGAAACGACTGGGGATCGAAGCGCCGGGCGAACTCGATTATTTCCTCTCCGGTTACCGTGATCGACCCGAATTCATATGTGCGGCCGGCTATGTAGTCTTCAAAGAATCGCTGATCCGGCGTTACCGGAAAGATATCGAATGGCTCTGCCTCCGCGGCATCGGAAGTAAGTTGGATTTCCTCGAAAGGGTACGCGCCGCAAATGCGTATCAGGCCGGCCTTGCTTAACGCGTTCAACAATTCGTAAAACTCTCCGACATCGAGGCCACACGCTTCCAGAATCTCGGCGGGGAACGTGGTTCCGCGGGGCTTCGGGCGGATCGGGCCGTGCTCCGCTTGCTGCGCGATCACAGCAAAGAGCTTCCTGGCAGCCGCCGATACGGTTTGAAGCCGGTCCGAGATGGCCCCTGCCGGAGCCGCGCCGGTGGGCCAGCGGTCGACATCCCCCATCAGTTAAACCGTACGTATTCGAATTCAACCGGCAGGTTGTTGATGCCTCGTGCCGGCGGAGCGATCCAGTTCGCAAATTTTCCCGGCTCGATGACCCGGCCCATCAGCGAACTCACGAATTCGTGGTCGCCGTTCGAAGGAAGCCAGGCGGCGGCCTGGCGTTCCCACTCGTCCTTCGTGAGAACCTGCCCGCCTGGACTGACGTAGTGCCCGGCAAAATTTCCAATCTTGCGGTGGAAGCCGATATGCGGAAGCGTGAAGCGGAATGGAACCCCGAGTCTCTCCGGGATCCGGTTCCAGCGATTGACGCCGGACTGAATTTCCCGAATGTACGAATCGCGCAGCCGGGCGTTAAGAGCCGTAAGAGCCGGCGCTTGCCGGGTCACCATCTCGCCGCCTTCGACGTCTAGCACCGGATAAGAATCGCTGCCCAGAACATGATCATCGCTGATGTTCATCTCCCCATAGCGGCCCTTTAGACCGCCGGTGTAGAAGCTCGCCGCGTTTGAAGAGATCTCCGCGCCAAACAGGTCCAGCGTGACGCTGTAATGAAAGTTCACGAAGCGTTCGAGTGTTTCCAGATCGATTACCCCGTGGGTGCGAACCTGAGCGGCGTCAGTCAGATTGTGCTCCCGCATCACTTCGCACGTGCGTTGTACCACGCGCGCTACGCCCGCTTCACCGACAAACAGATGGTGCGCCTCTTCCGTCAACATGAATTTGGTTGTGCGCGCCAGGGGATCGAAAGCCGACTCCGCCAAAGCTGCCAGTTGGTACTTGCCATCTCTGTCCGTAAAGAACGCGAAGAGATAGAACGCCAGCCAGTGGCTGGTCTTCTCGTTGAATGCTGTGAGGATCCGGGGATTATTCGGGTCTCCCGATCGTCTCTGCAATAACGCTTCGGCCTCTTCCCGCCCGTCGCGCCCGAAAAACCGGTGCAGGAGATACACCATCGCCCACAGGTGCCGTCCCTCCTCGACATTGACCTGAAACAGATTGCGCAGATCGTATAGGGAAGGACATGTGGCGCCGAGCAGCTTCTGTTGCTCCACCGAAGCTGGTTCCGTATCCGCCTGCGTCACGATGATTCGCCGGAGCGCCGACCGGTACTCCCCGGGAACATCCTGCCAGGCGGCGTCGCCTTTGTGGTCGCCGAACGGGATCTTTCGAGCCTCATCCCGCGGCGTCAGAAAGATGCCCCAGCGGTACTCCGGCATGCGCACGTATCCGAAATTCGCCCAGCCATCGCGGTCCACGCTGACGGCAGTTCTGAGGTAGACCTGCAGTTGGGCCGTGTTCGAAGGCCCTGTTTCGCTCCACCAGTTCAGGAAGCCTGGCTGCCAGCGTTCGAGCGCCCGCTGCAGATTTCGATCGTCCGCGAGCCCGACGTTGTTGGGAATCTGCTGCGAGTAATCGATTGGCTGCTCGGTTGCCCCTGTCTCTTCGGCCATAGACTTATACTCGCTCCCGATCAAATTTGGCGCGGTTGCCGGTGCCGTATACCTTCAGCGCGCCGGTAGGTCCCACCGCATTGGGACGACTGAAAATCCAGTTCTGCCATGCCGAAAGCCGTCCGAAGATGCGCGATTTCATGCTTTCACACCCGCCAGACCGCAGGTTGGCTTCCAGACCGGTCAGCGCGTCCGGCGAAAGTGCGAGACGGCTCTCGATGGCCAGCCGGACCTCGCCTTCCCAATCCAGCTCATCAGGCGTGAATGTTACGAGACCAAGTTCGGCTGCGCGGCTCGCCCCTAATGCCTGCCCGGCAAACTCGCGTAGTCCGGAGGCTCGGGTTCGGTCGCCATGGAACCGTGTCTCCAGGCGGCAAAGGCCGCCGGCCGCTTCCAGCCCGCCGAAATTCATCTCCGTGAGCGCGACTACCGTCTGCGCGTTATCGAGCATGTAGACGCGATCCGCCGCCAATGCCAGTTCCAGCAAACAGCCGGCGAAACACGATCCCGGCTCGACCAAGGCATAAATGGATCTTGAGGCGACGTCCAGGCGCGCGAAGGTCCGGCGCAACATTCCAATTACTTCGCGCACAAAGTAATCGGTGCGGTGAGAAACCAGCGCCGCATCTATATCCCGTACGGTCCGCCAGTCGCCTGCGGTCCGGAACACCCAGAGGCCCAGCTCCAGCTGGTTGATGCGAAGCGACAGAATAGCGTCGTCGAGCTCCCGAGACACTTGTAAAGGCCACCATTCGGCTCCCGCAGCCCGAATCTGTTCTATGGCTGTTGGGCCCGAGGACTCGGGAGCTCTGATGGTCAGGGTTGCCGTGCGGCGCTGCGGGTCCAATTCTGCGTCCACATATTTGTAGTGATAGCCGTGGTCGTCCGTTCGTCGTTCTATGGGAGTAAGTTCCACTCCGCGGGCTTCCCGGGGCCGATCACTCGATTCCACCATCGAAAGCGCACGGCGCTTCACGTACGCATCGAAGTCCTGCGGCTTGACTACAGCGTCCACCAGGCGCCATTCCCTGGCGCGCTGCCCCTGTACACCTTCCGGTGTCGTACAAAATACGTCCGCCAAGTCGCGGCGCACGTGAC
Organism: uncultured Solibacteraceae bacterium; assembly: GCA_964556085.1. GTDB lineage: Bacteria > Acidobacteriota > Terriglobia > Bryobacterales > Bryobacteraceae > PSRJ01. Next base: position 998 of record CAZKVF010000339.1, on the reverse strand, counting down.
GTTTGTCCGTGAGGCGGGTCAAGCCGCCCGTCCCCGGAAGCACTCCGAGCATAGGCACTTCGGGCAGGCTGACGGCCGACGAGCGGTCGTCTATCAATATGATCTCGTCACAAGCCAATGCGAGCTCATAGCCGCCGCCGGCGGTGCTCCCGTTACACGCGGCCAGGAATTTCAAGCCCGAATGCGCGCTCGAATCCTCTATTCCATTGCGCGTCTCATTAGTGAATTTGCAGAAGTTCACCTTCCAGGCGTGCGACGAAAGCCCCAGCATGTAGATGTTGGCACCGGAGCAAAAAACGCGGGGCTTGGCGCTCGTCAGGACCACGGCCGCAACTTCCGGATGCTCGAACCGAATCCGCTGGAGCGCATCGTGCAACTCGATGTCTACGCCCAGGTCGTAAGAATTCAGTTTGAGTTTGTAGCCTGGAAGTATGCCTCCATCCTCCTGGACGTTCATGGCCAGAGTGGCGACACGATCTTCTACCGAAAGCTTCCAATGACGATATCGGCAGGGTGCTGTCTGGAAATCGATGAACCCAGAAACCGGGGCGATCACTGCCCTAAACGATAAGCGGTCCACCCCGGAAAGTCAACGCCGTGGCTGCCGCCATTGGTTCAGGGGGTTCGAGGGCGTCGCAGTACTCGATGAAGTCCAAAATGACAAAGAGCTTAGAGAAGCGAAAACTGGAATCGCACCGGCCAGGGCAAGTGTTATCCTCGGACGAGCAGTATGGTGTACCTGAAGAGCTTCCTCGCTGGAATTGCGGCGATTGTTATAGCTCTTTTTCTCTGTGTCGTGGGTCTTATCGGTTGGGCGTTGTGGCTTAGTCACGCATCCGCCAACGAAGGCTCGGTGGGAGCCGTAGGCTATGACGTTAGCAGCCCATGGATTGGAATTCCGCTGTTAGGTGTTATTGCCTTGATTTTCTTGGCGGGCTTCTCTTGGGAGTTTCGAAGGATAAGGCGGTCGCAGAGAAGTCGATGACGGTCAAAGACTG
>CAZKVF010000338.1:0-5580 GCA_964556085.1 uncultured Solibacteraceae bacterium | reverse complement strand
GGTGGCAGCGGCTCCATTGATTGGCGTTTAGTGAACAGATATGGGCAGCACCGGCCTCTTGCCGCCGGTGCCCGGTAGGCACTTGCCGATCTGTCGCGGCTTACTTCTTCGCGGCTTCGGCTTCGGCCACGCGCGCTCCGTGCAGCGTGTTGGCGAGCGCATAATTGCCTTCATTGCAGGCGAATTCGTAGATGGGTCCCTTCTCTTTTGCCAACGCAAGTTCGGCCGTCCAGGGCTTATCCCATGTTTCTGGATCTTCGGCCGTGAATCGATACAGGATGGTGTTCTCATCCACGCGTGTGAATCTTTCCACTAAGTGAAGTTTGTCGCCGGATCCGCGGAAAGGATTCCCCTCCGCAAAGTTGGTCACATCCACGACCAACGTATCGCCCTCCCAGTGGCCGCGCGAGTCTCCGCGCCAAAGGTGTACGCTTGCCGGCGCGTGCGGCCGTCCATCCGTAGGAATAAGGCGAACGGAGTGGTTCATCTCGTGGAGAATAGCCACGTATCCCGGCCCCTGTATGATTTGCATATTGTTGTTGTACGCCGCCGGAAGCATCGGCACGCCCTCTTCGGGCAGAATCAGACATCGCGCGCTCAGCCCGCGATTCTCCGGGCCATCCATCTCGTGCCCCCGCTGGCGGGCGGCTGCGTCGGCGGCGCGCTTGCGCGCTGGTGGCAGTAATGGAGGCACGGTTCCTTCCGGGCCTACGATCATCGAGGTCCGGCGGTCCCAGGTCAGCGTGCTTTGCGCCCGGTCCAGGCCAAACTGGCTGAAATCGTAATGCACGTCGGCGGCGGTGCCGGCCTCGGTCGGGCGGCCCTCTTCTTCGTTCTCCTTAAGGCGTGCGTCTTCCTTCTTAATACGGGTGGCTAATTCTTCCTCCGTATAGAATTCTTTCGCGCCCAATCCCTTTGGTCGCTCCAGGGGAGTGACGGTGTTGTTGGTCCAATAGCCCTGAAAATCCGGATGACCATCAGGAGTGCGCGTCGGCGTCCATTTTTTCCCGGAGGCCGGAGCCTTTGTGGCCTGAGCCTGAGCCGCTGCCGGTGACTGAGCAAATGCGAAGAATACGACTGCGGCCGACAGAGCCGCAACACTTGGCGGGAGCACGGTCTGGTGCATTGGGGACCCTCCGTTTCTACCGATCATAACGAGGGCCGCTGCCGGACGCCAGCACCCGTTTATCGCGCAGCACCCGTTTACCGCGGGTCCATCAACCGGCCAAGGAACAGGACCGCTTGGGAGCGCGTGTCGCGGATTAGAAAGAGGAACGGGTGATCAGCCCGGAAGACAACCGTCTGTTCAGGCTCACGAACCGAAGTGAGCTTCATAGCAATACCCGTGGCCGCGGCGGCTTCGGTTCCCTGCTCAGAAACATCGACAAAAGCCTTATGCACGACCGTGGAGATCGCGAGGCGGCCTTTAGCGCTTATCCCCGAGAAATCGGCCTTGCCGCCGAAGGCTGCCGGCATGCCCATCAGCGCCAGCTCTTTTTCAAGTGAAAACCCGGATTCGGCGCGGAATTTTGGCAGGCTCACCTGGACGTTCCGCGTGGCGAGGTTTCCCAGCCAGCCCGTCAGGTTTTCGGGCGTCAGCGAGTTCTCAACACCGGCGAGTCCGTCAACATTTTTCGGGAGCAGGATATCGAAAGCAATTCCGGTTCCGGCGTAACGCATTTCGAGGATCTGGGCGGACGGCGTTTCGGTGTAGCCAAAATGCGAAGTCTGATTCATGAAGCTGGCCTGCGTGGAGCCGCCGCCCGTCCGGGTGAAGGGCGCGGACTGGGTCCGCGACGTAACGAAGGGCTCCTGCCATTTGCCATAAAAATAAATCGCGCTGGTGAGCACGAGTCTCGTCCGCGCGTCGAGGGAGCCGGCCGGGAAAAGATTCCTGATCTTGTCTTTAGTATGCGTTTCGGTCCATTGGTTGATACGGGAGCGCGCGCCTTCAGAGTCCGACATGAAATCGACCGGCGTGAGCGGGGCGAGATAAGTGTCCGCAATTATCTTCTCGAAGGCGGGCTGGATGGAGAATCCCTTCTGTACCCAGAGTCCATTGGCGGTCGACAGTTCGTTGCCTCCGGCGTTGCCGGCCTTCGTGAGATCGGCAAGCAGCGCTGCGAGCGCGGAATCGTAAGTCGGGCCGTGTTGCAGATGCAACACGGTTTGGATCTCTTCAGCGGTCTGCCCGCGCGCGCCCACGAGGACCATCGAGAGCGCAGTAGCAATGTTGAATGGCGAAAGGATGAGATTGTCGTTATTCCGCGCCAGACGTTTGTACGATTCGATCGTGAACGCGTTGAACGCCGGCACGACAGGAGACTCAGCAGCCGGCAGCGCGGCGGCCAGCAGGATTGGAAGAAAGAAGTGTTTCATCAGCCCACCTCGATTCCATCATGCCGCGACTGTCGCGATCCTTTCACTGTGGCCTCGAGCGTCCATCTGTTGCTTGCGGGCACATAGTTCCGAGGACCAAGTTCCTGTCCCGAATTGTGACCGCATCGCGGCCTCCGAAATGCAAATTGCGAGCGGCGCATGCGCTCTTCACGTGTTCTTACGATTTCGCTCAGCCTGACCTCGTTCGCTTACAGCCAACGGCTCTACTTCGGAGTCATGGGTGGAACAAATGTTACCCCGAACTTTCCAGTGACTGATTACACGACGCCCGCGGACGCATTCGGCAACCCGGCAAGTCGTTTTCAGTTCTTCACAGGTCACAGAAGCCTGATCCTTGGCTTGTCAGCGGAGGCGGGCTTATCCGAGAGCTTTTCCCTCGAAGCCAACGTACTGCGACGTCCCATGAATTCGACCATCATTTACACTATGTTTCCGGCCGGCAGCCCGGCCGTAACTACCACCCTTCGCTTCACCGAGGTGGAAGCCTGGGAGTTTCCGCTGCTGTTGAAATACAAACTGCCTTCGCGCGGGACTGCGCACCCGTTTTTGGCGATCGGGCCGGAATTCCGCTCACAGCAGAACACGGGCTCGACCGAGTTAACGCAAACCGGCGTTTCGGCCGGCGCGGGCGTGTCGTTCGACGTGGGCCGGATTCGCCTCGCGCCGCAGCTACGCTACACGCGCTGGGCGGAGCACTCAATCTATCCCAAGTACGCCACCAAGCCCGACCAGCTCGAATTCCTGGCCGGCATTTCGTACCGCACCGAAAGCGATTCCCGGCGTGTAGCTGGACGCAAACTGGAACTTGGAGTGATCGCCGGTCTTCCGATCACGCGCGGCTTCCAATCTTTCGACGGCTACAGGTTCGCAGAGCGAACGGGATTCCTGGCCGGGCTCACAGCGGCCGTTAACGTCTCGCACAATATCGGGATTGAAGCCGGCGGCATTTACAAGCCGTTGCGCGCCGGGAGCAACGATCTGGAGCGATTCTCAGTCCTGACCTGGCAGTTTCCCGTACTGGCAAAATATACCTTCGCAAGACACAGCTTCGGATGGCTGCCGTTTGCCGAGGGCGGTCCGTCGTTCCGGCTCGCTGGCAATCTCAATGGTTACAATCCGTCGCATTACGGAATCACCGCCGGAGCGGGCGTCGAAATTATTCTGCGCCGGGTGCGGCTGGCGCCGGCGCTGCGCTACACACGGTGGACGACCGACCCTCCTCCGTTTCGCTTGCCAGCCGGAAGCCGCTACAACTATCCGCGGACGAATGCCAACGTGCTCGAACTGGTATTAAGCGCATCGTTTTGACGGTGCGGTGGGGCGGGCGATCTTGCCTGCGGGCCCTCGTACCAACCGGCCCCATCAAATGATCGCCCTGGCACACTCAGAAGATCAGCTTCAATCCGAGTTGCACTTCGCGCGATGGCGCGGCATAAGTGGTTATCTGGCCCGCTGTCGGGTTTCGGCCCAGAGTTGAGGTTGGACTGGGCGTCCCCGTGAAGACGGTTGCAGAGGTCGAACCGAAAGAACCAGGGAACGAAAGATTCGTGTGGTTCAAGATATTAAAGAGTTCGGCGCGAAATTGAAGATTCCAGTTCTCGCGAATCCGGGTGCTCTTGAGCACCGCGAAATCCAGGTTCGTTAGACCCGGCCCGTAGAGCCCCTCTCTGGCGAAGTTGCCCAGCGTGCCAAACGGCTCCTGGACGAAGCAATTCGGGTTGAACCACAATCCGGTGGTTCCGAGGATCGGATGATTGTTGCAGGCCGGATATGCGATGCCATTGAACGTGGCGGCGGGGTTGTCCGGCGCATAATTGGGCCGCGGAACCCCGTTGATCTGGTTGCTTTGATCCACGCCGTCCGTAACGTTGAATGGCAAACCGCTATTGGCCGTCAGAATTCCCGAGAGCTGCCAGCCTTCCACGGCGCGATTCCCGCGGAAAGGAAGCGCAACCACGCTATTGAGCCGCAGCGTCTGCGTCACGTTGTAGCCGCAAACCGAGTAATCGGGCGACCGGTCGTGCGGGTTGGAGTAGAGTGTCGGCGAATTTGCCGAGAGCGAACCGAGTGTTGCATCGCCGCTGCCCAGGCACTTCGAGAAGGTATACGAAACCTGCGCTTGCACGTTGCGCGTCAGCCGGCGGTTCAAAGCGGCCTGCAGCGAATCGTAGCGCGAGTTGGTGCCGTTCACCCCCAGAGAAAAGCCCGCCAGTTTGGGGTTGATGCGCTGGCTGCCCACGGTGGTAGCGGCGAAATGATAAACGCCATTGGAATCGACCGTGTATGGCACCGGATTCTGCTCCTGTCCGGTGATCAGGTTGACGCCGTGCGAACCCACATACCCCACCGAAAAGACCGTACCCTGCACGATTTCGCGCTCCACGTTCAGGTTGTACTGGATCATGTAAGGAGTCTTGTTGATCTGGTAGGCGTATCCGATGCTGATGCTCGGCAGCGGCGGCGCGGCCGTTCCTAGCGTGAATGGAGCCGCGCCTCCTCCGACGGATGGATTCTGGAAAGGCACCACATTCTGCCCGGCGGGAGAAGCCTGAGTGAGGATGTTCCAGGGCGGGGCGTTGATGAAGCCGATGGCCCAAACTCCCGGATACAGTACCTCGTGGAACATGCCAAACCCGCCGCGAATCGACGTCTTGTGGTCTCCGAACAGATCATAGGCAAACCCGACGCGCGGGTCGAAATTCTTCAGCGACGGATTCGTGATCATCACATGCGGGACGTTGGTGAATCCGGTATCGGATAGGTAATTGACGATGGTATATAGATTATTGCGAAGCTCCACGGGGTTGGTCGTGGGCTGATAGCGTAATCCCAGGTTAAGAGTCAGCCTCGAGGTAACCTTCCAATCGTCCTGGCCGTAGAGCACAAAGTCGATCTCGCGAAAATCGCGGATGGGATTGTTATTCGGCGCCGTAGTGACCCCCGTCACGGATCTTGCCGTTCCCGCCAGGAACAGCGGCACGCTGCCGAAGCTCCAACTCGATTGACCTTGAAATGGCCAGAGCGTGCTCGATTGAACCCGGTTGATCTCACCGCCGAACCGGAACGTATGCGCGCCGTGGATCCAGGAGAGGTCGTCTCCGCCCGAAAAGCGGTTCTGCACCTGACCCGCGGGCTGGGGGGACGCTGCTCCCGTCCCGATGGTGGTCAGCCCGCCGACGG
>CAZKVF010000337.1:0-12200 GCA_964556085.1 uncultured Solibacteraceae bacterium | reverse complement strand
CGGCCCAATGGCATCTGTTCACCGAATCTCCCGGAGGCGTGTCGCCACACGGCGTTGGAACGGTTCCAGCAGCCAGGGGCAGAATCTCGTCAACAGCCACAGAAAATTCGCACTCCGGGGAAAGACAATCACGCCCTGATTCCGTTCCGTCCCACGCAGAATAGCAAGCGCAGCTTCGTGCGCCGGCATCATCTTTAGGCCAAGTTTCTTGAGTAAACTCTCTTTATCGACCTTCGCTCCAAGGGCGTTTTCGTAAATCGCAGTGTCCACAAATCCGGGACAAGCCACGCTTGCCCGTACCCCCAACGTCCCGCCTTCCGCCCGCAGCGCTCTCGTGAGTGACACGACCGCGCCCTTCGTGGTCGCGTATGGGCCCAGGCCGGGTGCAGCGATCAGCCCTGCCAGTGACGCGATATTCACAATCTGCCCCGCACCCTGGCGCACCATTACCGGATACGCTGCCGCAACACCATGAATCACGCCCATCAAATTGACGTCGATCACAGTCCGCCAGTGTTGCAGCGTCATTTGATGGAACTCACCGCCCACTCCGATCCCGGCATTGTTGAAGATGATATCCAGCCGCCCGTGACGCTGGAGCGCATCGTCTACCAGACTCTGAACGCTTCCGGCATCACGGACGTCAACATAGGCGCCGAATGCCGTGCCGCCCGATGCCGTGATCGCACTTGCCACTTCCCGGGCTCCCCTTAGATTGATGTCCGCGACAATGGCCGTTGCGCCGCGCCTCGCCAATTCCTCGCAGAGTGCTCTGCCAATTCCCGATGCCCCACCGGTGATGATCGTAATCAGCTTTTGAAACGCCATAGACCGTGCGATTCAGCTCGATTGTTTCACACCTCGGTCACTGAGCGCCGCGCCGTGCTCGCTTTCCCGTGCTCGCGTGATTCACAATCGGTATATGGCAGTACCGGCTGAAATTCACGGACAGAACTACATTAGCCTCGCGACTTTCCGAAAAAACGGGGCCGCCGTTCATACGCCGATCTGGTTTGGGGAAGAAAATGGCCGGCTGTACTTCATGACCGGCACCAGGTTGGGGAAGTACAAGCGCATCCGGAACAATCCCAGAGTCACCATTGCCCCCTGCACGATGCGCGGCAAAATAATCGGCCCGGAATTCCCCGCAACTGCGCGGATCCTGCCGCCCGAGGAGCATCAACGCGTGCGTCGGCTTATCAACGCCAAATACTGGCTCGCCAGGCTTCCCTTCTTATGGCGTAACACGGATGCTTATCTGGAGATTACGCCTGAAGCCAGGTCCTGACACGATCCGTCATTCCCGCGTCAGTACGCGAGCAACCCTTCCATCTCGCCGGCCAGTTTCTCCGTCTGCGGCAGAATGGCCGCTTCGAGCTGCGGATGGTACCCCACCCAGGTGTCCAGCGCGCCCACGCGCCGCACGGGAGCGTCCAGAAAACGGAAAAGCTCATCCGAGATGCGCGCCGCGATCTCCGCGCCGTATCCCCACGAAAGCGTGTCTTCGTGCGCCACGATCACCCGGCTGGTCTTCTCCACGGAAACGCGAATCGCGTCCCAATCATAAGGCGCAAGCGAGCGCAGGTCCATAATTTCGATGCTCTGCCGCGGATACCGCCGCTCGACCTGTGTGGCCGCGGCCAGCGCCTTCTGCACCAGCGCTCCATACGTGATCACCGTCAGGTGATGACCCGGTTTCACGACCTTCGCCCGGCCGAAAGGAATGGTGTAATCCGGACCCGGATCGGGCGACCGGTTGTACGGCTCGCGGTACAGTCTTTTGTGCTCCATAAACAGCACCGGATCGTCCGAGCGTAGCGCGGTGCGCAGCAGCCCGCAGGCGTCCAGAGAGTTCGACGGCATCACCACGCGCAGCCCCGGAATGTGCGTGAAGGTGCTTTCTCCGCACTGGCTGTGGTAGACGGCGCCGCCATTCAAATACCCACCTACCGCCACGCGGATTACCGCCGGACAGGAAAAGCTTCCATTGGAGCGCCAACGCAGCGTAGCCAGTTCATCGCGGATCTGCATCATGGCCGGCCAGATGTAGTCCAGGAACTGGATCTCCGGCACGGGCTTGAGGCCGCGCGTGGCCATCCCGATGGCACGCCCCACAATGGCCGCCTCCGCCAGCGGCGTGTTGAAACTGCGCGCCGGCCCGAACTCGATCTGCAGCCCGGCGGTCGCTTTGAACACACCGCCCTTGCCCTTGACTTCGCGCAGATTCTCGGCCCGGCTGCAATCGGCCACATCCTCGCCAAAGACACGGATAACGGGATTGCGCCGCATCTCCTCGCGAAGAGTCGCATTGATCGAGTCCACCATCGTCATTGGCTCGCCCCGAAAATGCGGCTGCGCTTCGAACTCGTCCGACGTGGGATCGATCTTGTCGGAGTACAGGTGGGCCAGCGCCGACGAGGCTGGGGGCGGCGCCGCTTCCAATGCCTGCTGCGTAGCCTCCTCCACCTCCGTATCAATTTCATGCGTCAGCAGTTGCAAGCGGTGGCGGTCCAGGATTCCTTGATCCACCAGAAACTTGGGAAACAGCAGCACAGGATCGCGCTCGGCCTCAGCCTGCCGTTCGGCCATGGTCTTGTAAAGCCGTTCGTCGTCGGAAAGCGAATGCGAATAGGGCCGGGTCACACGCGCATGCACCAGTGCCGGCCCGTGACCCTCGCGGCAATACGCCGCGGCGCTCTTCATCACGCGGTAGGAGGCCAGAAAATCCGTGCCATCCACCCGCTCACGGAACAGCCCCGGAAATCCGCTCACCAGGTTCGAAATGTCAGCTCCCGCCGTCTGGCATTCTACCGGCACCGAAATGGCGTAGCCGTTGTCTTCGACCAGAAACAGCACCGGCAGCCGGTTCAGGGACGCCGCGTTGAGCGCCTCCCAGAATTCTCCCTCGCTGGTAGCGCCCTCGCCCGATGTGACCAGCGTGAGTTCGTCTGGCCGCTGCAGGTATCGCGACGCTTCGGCGCACCCCACGGCCTGCAAATACTGGGTACCCGTGGGAGACGAGCTACTGACGATCCCGTATTTTTTGTGCCCCCAATGCGAGGCCATCTGCCGGCCGCCGGAAGCTGGGTCCGAGGCCGCGCCCACAGCCGAAAGCAGCATCTCGTACGGTGTCACACCCAGCGTGAGACACAGGGCGCGGTCGCGGTAGTAGAGGTAAAACCAATCGTCGCCCGGCCGCAGGACCATGCCCGCCGCGACCTGGATGGCTTCGTGCCCGGCTCCGCTCGCCTGGAAGAAGATGCGGTTCTGCCGCTTCAGGATGATCTCGCGATCGTCCAGCCGGCGCGCCGTGTGCATGATTCGGAACGCCCGGATCAGCTGTTCCGGATCGAGCCCTTCCCAGTTCCCCACAGCTTCGGTCCCAGGACTGGTTAAGGGCGTGGTCAAAGCGGGTTCCTACCCACCAGTGTAGCCGGAAGGACCCCGGCCCTACGTTCCCATCGCCTTCGCCAGTTTTGCCGCGCTGATCGCCTGGCCGATGTGTCGCTGGGTGTGCTCGGCGATATGGGTCAACAGTCCCGCCACTGTGGTGGGCTGACGCTTCCTCCCCACCCAGCGCGGTTCCGGCAATTTTGCGGAGTCAATGGAGCGCAGCACCCCTTCCGCCGATGCAAAAGCCCGGTCCATCTCCGCCAGCAGCGCCTCCGCGCCCTGATTTCCCGGCTCCTCCTCAGCCTTCACCGCGGCCAATTGCTCGCGGCTCAGTTCGCGGCCTTCGAGGTAGCTCACCAGGCGTTCCGTGCTGCCGGCAATGTGTCGGATGTGGAAGCCCACGGACCCAAGGCCATACGGCCGCACCCATATCTGGGCGGGACTCAGCCCATCCAGATACATGGCTAAATCCTCGCGGGCCTGCTGAAAAGTGTAGAAGACTGGTGCGACGCAGGCGTCAACCCCAGGGATGGCGCCGCGAAGCCAGGGCTCGGGAACGGTCGGCATCGTTTTAATATAGGCGCTTTTCACCCACCTGGGTGTGTGAACGCCGCCCGAAGGCCCGAGCCGGGCTCCCAAGTCTGTGCTTTTCATGCCTTTGGAAGATGGCACCACGGATGCATAGCCTTGAATCGGACAATACAGACTTAATTACCCATGCAGCTCACACGTGCCGCTGATTACGCAGTCCGCGTCATGGTCCATCTGGCTTCGCTCCCGTCTGGAGTGCGCGCCAACCGCACCGATCTGGCCGCCTCCATCGGTTGTCCGGAGCAGTTTTTATCGAAGGTGCTGCAGAGCCTAAGTAAAGCCGGCCTGATTACTTCGCATCGTGGTAATTCCGGCGGATTCGAGCTACCCCCGACGCGGGTCCATACCACGGTTCTCCAGATCGTCGAGGCTATCGAAGGCCCGATTCACTTGAATATTTGCCTCAAGTCCTGCGAGGAATGCGACCGCGCGCCGATTTGCCCGGCGTATCCCGTCTGGGTCAAAGCCCAGCAATCCCTGCTGGAGGTCCTTGGCGGAGTGGATATTGAGGAAATGGCCCGGCAAGTGCGTGCCCGAGGGGCTTCGCAGGCCGGCGAGTTACAAGAACTGCCTTGTAGATAAAGTTTATGCCACGGCATCAAACCAGAATTCCGAATACACGAGTCGCGAGCCTCGACCTCTCCGCTTTCGTCAAGCTAGTCTACGCGCTGATCGGCTGCGCCGCACTCGTCTTCTTCCTGGTTCGCATGCGCCAGGGCGGATCGCTGGCCGCCGCCGCGGAACTCGCCTCAGCGGGCCTGCTCTGCGCCGTTGGAGCGCTGGTTGTGGTCTTCGGCGCGCTGGTGATCGGCAGTTCGCTGCGCAAGTAAGGTGGGACGGGGATCCGGCCGGTCAGCAGCAGGGCGGAAGCCTTAGCCATTAGGTCAGCGCTTGAGTTCGGCGAGCATACCTTCGAAGCCGCGGGTCATTTGGAGACCGCCAGCGGCCCAACCGTAGTCGGAAGTCATGACTTTGGCGATCTCGTCCTTGGATTTCCCTTGCCGGATGAGCCCGCTGATATGGTCCTTTAACTTTGCGACGTTGTTCCGGTACGCAAGCAGGTCGGCCTTCTTGGCGATCGGGCCATGACCCGGGATGACGGTATCGAAATCGATCTTCAGCGCCTCGTCCAAGGTGGCGGGCCATTCCACCAGGCTGCCGCCCCCACCGTAGTCGATCAGCGGGCTGGAACCGGCCATCAGATCGCCGGTGTGCAGCACTTTCAAAGCGGGAAAGTAAATCATCACGTCGCCATTGGTATGACCGCGGCCAAAGTAGCGCGCCCGCACTTCCTTGCCGCCCAGGAATAAAGCGGTCTCTTGCGTGAACGTCACACGCGGAGCGCCAGGCTGCTTGAGATCGACGATGTTCTTCCGGGCGTTCACATGAGAGATGATTTCGGCCGTGGGCAGGAATTTGGCGTTGCTACCCGTGTGATCCCCATGATGGTGCGTGTTGAGGACGTACTTGATGGGCTGGTTGGTAACACTTTTGACCTTGTCAACGATGTCATTAAAATCGTATTCAAATTTGTCGTCAACCAGAATCACGCCTTCGTTGGTAATGTAGACGGCCACATTACCGCCATCACCTTCGATCTCGTAAAGGTCGTCGGTGATCTTATTCAGCTTGTTCGATGGCTGCCGGTTGGCCGGGTTCTGCGTGTAGGCCACCCATGAGCCGGCCAACAGCAGAATGCCGGCGGAAAGGCGGAGAGTGAGCGTCCGATTCATGGGTGAAACTATACCAAATTCCCCGTTCGGTAAGAACCGGCCGCCGGACGTTGTAATGCGGTTACGCCTTATCGCCAGTGGCCTTCATGGAAGCGCCAGCCGCGGCTTTCGTGGCGCCATTCGGGACGTACCCACCTGGCTCCGGCCCGGGGAGGCCGCTCCCAACGACCCGGCATCCACTCATAGCGCCCGCCACGGTAGCCATAATAACCATCGATCCACACAAAGCCCGGCCCCGGCGCCACGCCAAGGGCACCGTACGCTCGCGGCGCAGGCGGGCCATAGCCCACATATCCGTAGCTGTACTGACCGGCACAGCCCGCTAATACGCTTCCTGCCACGAACGCCAGTCCAAGAAATTTCCCTTTCATCACGCGTTCTCCTCTCTGAAAATTTGGACTGCACGAAACAGACCAGTGGTTGCGCGGGGTGAAGGGTGGTTAATGCTAAAGGCGTTTAATAAAAGAGGAGAGTTGAGTTCGGAGACTCAGCTTGCAGCTCTCAGCAGCCAGCTTTTCAGCTTTAGGCTGGCGAGCGACACTTATTTCAAAGTGATTATGGTGGCGCCCCAGCCGCCGGCCTCTGCGGGCGCATCCTGAAAGCCGAGCACGAATTCCGTGCGAGCCAGCACCGAACGGACAATCTCGCGCTGCACGCCGATGCCGCGGCCGTGGATGATGCGAAGGGCTTTGAATCCCAGGCGATGGGCCTCCGCGAGGTACTCCTCTACAACGGCTTTTACATCTCGCGCCGGAACGCTGTGCAGATCGAAAACATCGGTGATGGGAATCCGAACCGGTTCCTGCTCCATGACAAACAACGAAAAAGCCCGGCCAGCCATAGCCGACCGGGCTTTCGGATTACCTCAAACTGCGCGCATCCAATGTCAAGCGACTTGTTGCGACCGGTACTGGCTCGCAATCGCTTCCATCTGATCCTTCAAGCGGAGTTTCATTTTCTTCAAGCGCGTTTCTTCCATCTGTTGTTCGTAGGTCAGATGGGGCTGCGCTGCGAGCATCTCCAGTTTCCGCGCGTACTCTGAATGCTCGCCGGCGAGTTTACGAAACTCCTCGTTTGTCTCCATCAGATGCGCTCTCAACTCTTCTTGTGCGTTCCGTTCCATTCCGGCAATTCCTCCTATGAGGTTGCCACGCCGAGTCGGTTGTTCCGAATCAGGCTCGGTGGGTAATCTCGTGCATTTGTGAGGACGGCAATAACCCGTCTATATTGAACCTTAACATGAATGAAACTTCATAACAATAGCAGGCTCAGAGGGGTTTTCGTAGTATCCTGGCCTGACCGTAACCTCATCAAAACCGAGGGACTTATAGAACGTGCGCGCGGCTTTGTTGGATGGCCGGACCTCAAGGAAAACGGATCCTTTTGAAGCTTCCAGGTAAGCACACAGTAACGACCGCCCAACACCCCGGCGGCGGTGGTCAGGCAGTACCGCCAGGTTCAGGATTTCGTGTTCACCAACGGCCAGTGTACGCCCCACCAGGAAACCGACGACGCGGATCCCGTAAGCTGCAACTAGCAGATCGAAGTTCAGGTATCCAACCGGGTCCCACTGCGCGGCCTCGCGGCAAGCCGCTTGAATTCCGAGGATGTCACCCAAGTCGCGGGCCTCGCCTCGGCGGATGGCTGTCATCGCGGATTGCTGGAACTTCTTGAAAGCCGGTCCCGAAAACTCTGCCATTTACATCTTCGGCGCGTAGTAACCCTTGCGAGCCCGCACCAGCAGGTCTTTACGGCCTTTCACGCGCAGTTCCACGGTGTGGTAGAGGCCGTCGGTTTTCAGCGGTTCGGGCCGGTAGAAGACGTTGTACTGATGGCGCAACTCGTTTGCGATGTTCTCGAATGATTGCTCGAGGTCTTCGACCTTAAACGGGAAGAACGCGTGCCCGCCGGTTTCCGCGGTCAGGTACTTCAAAACCTTATCGCCTTCGGTTTCCGAATGGGTGATGTTGGTGGAGATCGCATAGATCACCACATCGGCTTTTTGCGCCATTTCGAGCGCCTGGTCACGAGTGTAACGGCTTTCGTTGTCTTCGCCGTCGGTGAGGATTACCATGGCGCGGCGGAACTTGTGTTTCGGCTGATCTTGCTGCAGCTTGTCCCGGCAGGCAAAAAAGATGGCGTCGTATAGGGCAGTGCCGCCGCCCGGCCGCAGGCTCATAATCGCGCCGTTCAGGCGCCGCGTGTCGTCGATCAAGTCAGCTATAAGCTCTGCCGAGGAATCAAAGCTCACCACCATGGCTTTATCTACGCCGGGGTGCACCACGCTATTGATGAATTCCACGGCGGCTTCCTGCTCGAATTTGAACCGGTCGCGGATGCTATTGCTGGTATCCACGAGGATCGCCAGACGCAGGGGAAGGTCTGACTCTGCCGTGAACTCCTGAATAGGCTGCAGCTTTTTGCTCTCGATGATCTCGAAGTCGTCCTTGGTAAGGTCGGTGATAAACCGGCCTTTCTTATCGGTGACGGTGAACAGCATGTTCACACGCGTAACGTCCACGAGGATGCGCGCGTTTTCGTCGCTTTGCTGCGGGGCTAGAGCGGGCGCTATCGGGTCGGCCGCCCAGAGACCGCCCAGAAACAGAAAGATCACCCCGAAGGATCCCCAGAACTTCATGTGGATTATTATACTTCCGGCCAAGCCTTACCAGCCTACCGGCTTTCCTTTGTTCTGCTCATCGAGCCACTTTTGGAGGGGCGCGAAGTAGTCGCGGATCGCGCCGGCGTCCATCTCGCGGGTTCCGGCGATCTTTTCCAGAGCTTCCTGCCAGGGCCGGCTCTGGCCCATCTCCAGCATGGCGTTCAAGCGGCTTCCAGCCGCCTGATTGCCGAAAATGGAGCACCGGTTCAGAAGCGTGGTGCAGCCCGCGGCCTTGGCGAGAGCGCGATGAAACTGAAACTGGAGAATATCCGCCAGGAAATAGCGCGCATACGGCACGTTCGCCGCAACGTGATACTTGGCGCCGGGGTCGAAATCCGCCTCTGTGCGGCTGGCTGGCGCCGCGATGCCCTGGTACTTTTCGCGAAGCTCCCACCACGTCTCGTTGTATTTTTCCGGCGGGATCTCGCCCGAGAACACCTTCCACCGCCACTGGTCGATCATCAGGCCGAATGGGAGAAAGGCGATCTTATCCAAGGCGCGGTGCAGCAGCAGACCAATGTCTTTTGAAGGGTCCGGCGCCTTATCGAGCAGGCCGATCTTGACGAGGTACTCGGGAGTGACCGACAGCGCGATGGTGTCACCGATAGCCTCGTGGAAACCGTCGTTGGCGCTGTCGCGGAAGGAAGGCGCCTGCTCGCTGTAGGCGCGTTGGTAGAAGTTGTGGCCGAGCTCGTGATGGATCGTGAGAAAGTCTTCGCCGGTAATGTCGATGCACATTTTCAGACGCAGGTCGCTGACGCTGTCGACGTCCCAAGCGCTGGCATGACAAACCACTTCCCGGTCCCGCGGCTTGATGAACTGGGAGCGCTCCCAAAAAGTCTGCGGCAACGGGGGAAAGCCCAGCGAGACGAAGAAGTTCTCTCCGTATTTGACCATCTGCTTCCAATCCGTGCCGCGCTGCTTCAGTAGAGCTGTCAGGTCGTAGCCGGGGTCCGCGTCCGCGGGGGCCAGGAGCGGATAAATGTTGTCCCACTCCTGGGCCCACATGTTGCCCAGCAGATGAGCCGGAATCGGCCCGCGTTCCGGCACAATATTGCCATACTTTTCCCGCAACCGGCTGCGCACATAGGCGTGAAGCGAAAGGTAAAGCGGCCGGATCTGCTCCCATAACCGGTCCATCTCGCGGGCGAAGGCGTCGGGCGGCATATCGTACTTGGAGCGCCACATGGCTCCGGTATCCTTGAAACCGAGTTGCTGCGCGCCCTTATTCGACAGCGCCACGAAGCGCGTGAAATCTTTGCGCATCGGCCGCGAGATGGAGTGCCAGCCGGCCCACGCATCCAGCAGTTCCGTGGCATCCCGGCTCTGGGCGATGATTTTGCTCAGGTCTTCGAGATCTTTGCAGGCATCGGACCCGGCGGAGGCTCCGCCCGGACAGTACTTCGCTTTGCCGTACAGCCCCTCCATGCCTGACACGATGCGCGTCAGCTCTTCGCTCTCCTTGGGATCGGAGGGCGTGGCCAGGGTAAGCGAGACTTTGAGCAGCTTGATTTTCCGCTCCGTAACGGGATCCAGCTTCAGACCATCGAAACGCGTAGCTTGCTTGGCGTATTCGACCTGGGCGTTGATGGCCCGCTCATCCATCTTGGCCGCGACGAGTTCGCTGTCGTCGGTAATATAGGTGTCTTTGATCCAGTCGGCGCGGCCGGAATCGACGTTCAGAGCGAGCAATTTCTGCTCGGCATCGCCGATGAATTTTTTGGCGTCTTCGGGAGTAGCCTTCCGGTCGGCGGCAGCCAGGAGAACGGCCAGCACCGTGACAGCGCAAGCAGCGCGGAACTTCATGCTATTTAAGATAGCAGAGGCGGTTTTGGGCGGGCGCGGCGGCGGCGGGCCATGCTACTATGGACTTGTTCGTGACATCGCGGGGACGTAGTTCAGTTGGTTAGAACGCCGGCCTGTCACGTCGGAGGTCGCGGGTTCGAGCCCCGTCGTCCCCGCCATTGTTGACCCAGATCGACAAGCGTAACTGCCTCACGTCACGGATTATGTCGAAACAACGTTGGCAACCTTGATAGTGGGGCACGGGACATCCGCACCGTCTGCTCAAGCCCGCAGGGTTTACGGTCAGGCCCCCCTCGTGGCTACAAACCCGATAGAGCACTTGCGCGTCCAACGAGGAGCCGCAAATTAGCCAGCCTAATTTGCAGTGTTAGCGGCCCCGCTGCCGAACGGACGGGCATTCGGCGAGTCTTCGGCGTAGGGGCCAGCCAGGTTCGGCGGCGGCGAAGAGAGACGGTATGGAAGACCGGCATGCCTTCGCCAACAAAGTCCTGCTTCGCAATCTCCTGGAAATATTTTTGCGTATTCGATGACAGAATCAGTACAGAAGTCTTTCCCAGTCTTTGGAATAATGATTTGGATCATGTCAGGAGCGCCCGCGATCTAATGCACAGGAACAGACATAGATGTATGCTTTTGGACAAATCACCGTCCGCGGTGGACGAGGCAATTGAACACGACGTACGAGTGGTATTACCGGCATGACTCAGAACAAACCACAGTCAGACGCATTAGTTTTCTTCGGCGCTACGGGCGATCTGGCCTACAAGAAGATTTTCCCCGCGCTGCAGGCGATGATCAAGCGCGGCCACCTCAGTGTTCCGGTTATCGGTGTGGCCAAGGCCGGCTGGACGCTCGAGCAATTCAGGGCTCGTGCCAAGGACAGCCTCGAGAATCACGGCGGCCTGGATGAGGCGGCCTTCGAAAAGCTGTCGCGGCAGCTCCGGTATGTGGACGGAGACTACAATGACCCTGCGACGTTTGAAGCATTGGCTAAAGAGCTCAGCGGCACAAAACGGCAGGCACACTATCTTGCCATTCCTCCAACCATGTTCGAGACGGTGCTCGAACACCTGGTGAGTTGCAGTTGCATGTCGGAACCGCGCATCATTATCGAAAAGCCGTTCGGCCACGACCTGGAATCCGCGCGGCACCTGAACCAGGTCCTGCTCCGCCATTTCAATGAAAGCGACATCTTCCGCATCGATCACTACTTAGGCAAGCGGCCCGTAAATAATCTTGTCGTTTTCCGCTTCGCTAACTCCTTCATGGAACCGTTCTGGAACCGCAATTACGTCGAGAACGTGCAGATTACGATGGCGGAAGACTTCGGGGTGCAAGGGCGCGGCGGCTTTTACGACCAGACAGGCACAATCCGCGATGTGATTCAAAATCACCTCTTTCAGATCCTCTGCAATCTGGCTATGGAACCCCCGGTGAGGGCCGATAGCGAGTCGATTCGCGACGAGAAGGCCAAGGTCCTCAAAGCCATTCCGCAACTGAGCGGGGAAGACCTGGTGCGGGGCCAGTTCCGCGGTTATCGGCAAGAAAAAGGAGTAGCTGCGGATTCCAAAGTGGAGACATTCGCGGCGGTTCGCCTGGAGGTAAATTCCTGGCGCTGGCAGGGCGTCCCGTTCTATATCCGCGGGGGCAAGAGTCTGCCTGTAACCTGCACAGAGATTGTCTGCCGCTTGAGGAAACCGCCCGCCATTCTGCCCGCGGATGGCTTTAGTTCGAATTACATCCGTTTCCGTATCAGTCCGGATGTGGCAATTGCGATGGGCATGACGGTGATGGCTCCGGGCGAAAAACTGGGGCTGGAGCCTGTCGAAATGGTTACAAGCCGGCAAGCTAGCGCCGAAGAAATGGATGCGTACGAACGAATCTTGGGTGACGCGATGGCTGGAGACGCTACGCTGTTCGCCAGGGAAGACTATGTGGAGGAAGCCTGGAGAATCGTCGATCCATTGCTGAAGCAAGATACTCCCATTTACGAGTACGCACCAGGTGAGTGGGGC